>JAZNQI010000034.1:0-8752 GCA_045590095.1 Acetatifactor sp.
GGGACGTTTTGTAATCGGCGGACCGAACGGTGACAGCGGTTTGACCGGTCGTAAGATTATTGTTGATACCTATGGCGGTTATGCACGCCACGGCGGCGGTGCTTTTTCCGGTAAGGACTGCACCAAGGTAGATCGTTCTGCAGCTTATGCAGCACGTTACGTGGCAAAGAATATTGTGGCAGCAGGCCTTGCGGATAAGTGTGAAATCCAGCTTTCTTATGCTATCGGTGTGGCACAGCCTACTTCTGTAATGGTGGATACCTTCGGCACCGGCAAGATTGCTGATGAGAAGCTGGTGGGAATCGTTCGTGAGAACTTTGATCTTCGTCCCGCAGGCATTATCAAGATGCTTGACCTGCGCAGACCCATTTACAAGCAGACTTCTGCTTACGGACATTTCGGACGTAACGATTTGAATCTTCCTTGGGAAGCACTTGATAAGGTAGATGTGTTAAAGAAATATTTATAAGAAATTCTTTTTGAATCATTAATAGAAATAATTAAGTGGGTATCCCGTTCACATTTGCGGATACCCACTTTTTATTATTGTATACCCAGTAATTGAAGGACAATCATTACAATCCAGAAGAGGATGAAGATAATCATGCCGGGATTCAAGCACATAGTGAGAAGGCGTTGACCCTTTTCGATGTTAATCTCACCGGGAGTGCGGACGAATTTTTTGCGTTTTACAATCAGTAAGATAATACCGGCAACAACCATACCGAACATTACCAATAAGTAGGCAAACAACATGGTAATACCGCTTGCGTATTCTAAAGCAAGGGCAGTTGCTGCTTCGTCCGTGTATGCGGGCGAGTTCATTAAATCTATAAGTTTCTCTTCGTACTCCATGTATTTACTGTTGTCCATAACATACATAGGAACCGTAGAACCCATGAAATTGGTGAGAATGTGCAGAATAATGGGGTACATGATGTTTTTGGTTTTTAAGTAAATAAATCCGAAGAACATTCCCAAAAAGAAGGAATAGGCAAATTGAGCGAAGTTTCCGTGGAACAAGCCGAATAATAATCCGGAGAATACCATGGAAATACCATCACCGTATTTTGCAGTTCTGTCAATAACAGCTTTACGGAACAGTAATTCCTCGAAAATAGGTGCCAGAATTACTGCAATGATTAACGCTGTCCAGGGGCTAATCTGGTTCAAAAATTCTTGCAGAACGTTATCTACGGGAGCTTCCTTCAGTTGCTCGAGAAGGGTGATAAGGGTATTCCCGATAAAGTTTGAAATATAAGTGATTGCGTAAGTCATTAAAAAGGCAATGAGCAAATGCGAGAAGCGCATCTTCTTGGGCTCGCCTTCCAACTGTGTAGGTATCTTTTTGAAAAGGAACAATATAATCGGGTAAGCGATAAAGTAACAGGGCAACATACCGGCGAACGCAATCAGGTCGTGGTTACCTGCTATAGACGGAATGTTTTTGGTAATTATAAGAGAAATATACTGCGTACCATTGATAAGAACGGTGGCAAAAAGCATCATCAATCCAATTTGTGAAAATTGTTTTTTGGGTTCCATTTGAAATCTCCTTTATAAGTAATTTAGAATATCATTGCGCTTATAATACCTACAACAAAACCAACTGTAAAGCACGACAAAAGGTAAAGCAGCGCTTTTGTAACAAAAGTATGCTTGTGAATGCGTTCGCCGCCGTTTTCCCAAGGCAGGGGATTGGTTTTGTGGTCGTCAGAATAAGGCCGTTTGTAAACCAATACATTTTTGTGAATGACTGCTACGGGTTTCAAACCGTATTGTGCTGCATCTGTAATACTGGTTTCGTACCATTTGGGGCTGACTCCGTACCAGTCTTTGTTTTCAGATTTATATTTGGAGCCTTCCTGCTTCATACGGCGTCGTAAAGCTTTTTTCGTGTCTATGTAATAGTTGTATCGGTTAGAATCTTCTTCGAAACGGAAGATACCGTTTTCGTATTCAACCAGGGAAAGACCAAATTCACTTTTTTCCTGCAAGTAAGAACGCAATTCCTGAATGGTGCGGAAGGATTTCTTTTCGGAATTCTTTTTATAGTGTGCCCATTCTTCTCTGGTCATACATAGTTCTTTGTACCATCGATTGCCCCATTTGATGGAAAAGGTAATTGAGATTGTGCTGATTAAAGCACTTATAGCATAAATAACCAATAACGGAAACAGGGTAGCAAAAAGGGACTCTTGTGTCATCCGCTTTGAATTCATGTACATAATGGTCAGAAGAAGCATAATCAGTAAATAGAAAACAGAGAAGACAATATCAAATTTAGTGGCAATGTGAGGAAGTTCGGAACAGTAATGGGTGCGATATCTTTCGGCTCTTGCCTTGCGGGACTCTTCATCCAAATAAAATTCGTCGGTTTCGTCGCCTGCTTTGTCCTTTACAAAATAGTAATTCATATCTTCGTCGTGCGTAACCATTTCCCAGCCAAATTCTTTTGCAAGTTCGATGGCATTGCTTCGGGCGGTCAGTTCCGTTATGGACGGATTCGCTGATATGGCGAAACGTTCTAACTCATAAACCTTCTCACAAGGTGTAATTTCTTTGAAGTAGAAAATGAATCCAAATTTAATATCCGTGAGAAGCCAACCTTGGGTGGTCATTTCCTCCAACCAATCCCTTTCTTTATAAAAGCTGATAAAGAATTTCATTTTTTTCATAATGTAGTACCTCCTAAAATCTTATCCCCATTTTCATATTGTTGCTTTAAACGTTCCTGTTCCAGTTTGAGAATCGCTTTACCGGTATCTGTAATATGGTAAGTTTTTTTACCGTCAAGTTCGTTTAAAACAATAATCATCTGATCCTCTACCAAGCGTCCCAACATGGTGTATAAAGTCCCTGTACCAAGCTTGACGCGTTCTTCGGTCAGTTCCTTGACGAACTTCATGATGCCGTATCCGTGGTTTGGTTCTAATAATGCCAGCAGAGTATAAAATATGGTTTCTGTCATGGGACAGTATTTCTTTATTAATTTTTCATCCATACATACCCTCCGTTTCCTATAAAAGTAAGATACAACAATTATAACAAGTATGTCTCTGGTCGATATGTCGACTCTCGACATGTCTTGCATTGACATAGTAATATAGAGAATTGGTTTTGTCAATAGATTTTTCGAAAATATTCCGGGTATTTTTCTTCTGTTTTTATGGCGTGTTTGCCGTTTTCGTGGTAAGATAATAATATGGGTTAATGTGCAAATAATGGGTGAAAAAAATCAAAGGAGACAGGGGTATGAGTGATTTTGAAAAGGTTGCACATCGTAGGGCAAAAAGAACAGTGAGGGTAACAGATGCACAGGGGAAACCTGTAGCAAATCAAAAATTCCGATTGAGACAAACGAAGCATGCATTTTTATTTGGTTGTGGAGCGTTTGATATTAATGCTTATTTTTCTACAGAGGATGCAGAGAAAAAGGCCATGTATCAGGAACGTATGGATCTTTGGTTTGAGTTATTTAATTATGGAACACTGCCCTTTTACTGGGGCGGCTACGAACCGGTGGAGGGTCAACCTCAATGGGAAAGCCGAATGGCGGCGGCCAAACTGATGAAGGAAAAGGGTGTACAGGTAAAGGGACATCCCTTGTGTTGGCATACAGGTTGCGTAAACTGGCTGATGGAGTATGACAATGCTACCATATTAAAGAAACAGTTACAGAGAATTGAGCGTGATGTAACACAGTTTAAAGGAACAATAGATATTTGGGATGTTATCAATGAAGTTGTTATTATGCCGGATTATGACAGGTATGATAATGCCATTACCCGTATTTGTCTGGAACACGGCAGAGTTGGTTTGATTAAAAAGGTATTTGAGGAGGCAAAGTCGGCAAATCCGGAATCTACATTATTGCTGAATGACTTTAATACTTCTACAGCTTATGAAATATTGATAGACGGAGCATTGCAGGCCGGAGCACCTATTGATGTAATCGGTATTCAGTCTCACCAGCATCAGGGATATTGGGGCGATGAAAAATTGTATGATGTTTTGGAACGCTATTCACGCTTTAAAAAGCCCATTCATTTTACGGAAAATACGTTTGTTTCGGGTGATTTGTTACCGGCACATATTGTTGACTTAAATGATTTCCAACCGGAAGTATGGCCGTCCACACCGGAGGGTGAAGAACGCCAAATGAATGAGTGGGAAAATATGTATCGTATTTTGTTCGAGCATCCCTATGTGGAAGCGGTGACAGGCTGGGATTTTGCTGACGGTATGTGGTTAAATGCACCCAGCGGTATCATACATAAAGACAATACCATTAAACCGGTGTATGAGAGATTTAAGAAACTGTTTAAAGAGGAATGGTGGACGGACATTGAAGTTTGTACCGACGATAACGGTTTTGTGACTCTGGAAGGCTTTAAAGGTGACTATGAGTTGATTGCAGGGGATAAGAAAGCCGTGCTGGATTTGAATGATTCGTCATCAGAAGGTGCACAAACCATTTCGTTAAGTTAGTTTTATGGATTCGAGGATATAAATTATTATGAATAGAAAACATGTCACGGATATGACGGAGGGTAGTCCTATCGGGCATATTATCAAGTTTACCTTGCCGCTTTTGTTGGGAAATCTGTTTCAGCAACTGTACAATATGGTGGATTCTATTGTTGTGGGAAATTTTGTGGGTCCGGATGCGCTGGCAGCAGTAGGGGCATGCAGTTCCATGAACTTTTTGTTCTTTTCGTTAAGCTCCGGTTTGGCAATCGGTATTGGGATTATTGTGGCTCAGTATTTCGGTGCCGGTGATGAAGAGAATGTTCGAAATACCATAGCAAATGCTATTTATGTATTAGCAGGAGCGGCAGTCCTTGTAAGTATTATCGGTATTTTGTTGTGTCCGTTTATTTTAGAACTGCTGCAAACACCGGAAACCATTATAGGGGATTCCGTCACTTATATGCGAACCACCTGCGCCGGTATTATTTTTATAGCGGCATATAACGGTGTGGCGGCTATGTTAAGGGCATTGGGAGATTCCAAAACACCGCTGTATTTTTTAATTATTTCCAGCATCATTAACGTGGTTTTAGATTTGACGTTTGTTTTAGTGTTGGATTGGGATGTTTTTGGGGTTGCTTTGGCCACAATTATTGCACAGGCGATATCCGCAATTGCCTGCATCATTTATGCATATCATAAAGTGGAATACTTCCGGTTAACAGCGGAGCAGTTGAGATTTAAACCCCGTATTGTAGAAAATTCTATTAAACTGGGTGTTCCCATTGCCCTGCAAAATTCTATGATTGCAGTGTCTTGTATGGCTTTGCAGGGTGTGGTAAATACTTTTGGCGAGACGATTATGGCAAGTTATACCATAATCGGTCGTATTGAACAAATTGTTCAGCAGCCGTTTAGCTCTTTGGGTATGGCGTTGACTACGTACAGCGGACAGAATATAGGTGCCGGAAAACCGGAACGAGTAAGAAAAGGGTTCCGACAGGCAACGCTTATGGTGCTGGTATTCAGTATCTGTCTGATCCCGATAGCTTATTTGTTTGGAGAACAGATTGTCGGTATTTTTGTAAAGGAAAGAGATGTTATAGAAGTTGGTGCCAAGGCACTTAGAATCAATTCCTTATGTTATTTTGGATTGGGAATGATTTACGTACCCCGTGCTGTGTTAAATGGTTGCGGAGATACCGGATTTGCCATGATTAACGGAGGCACGGAGGTAGGGTGCAGAGTGCTCTATTCACAAATCTTGACCAGAATCCCGGTGTTGGGGTATTGGGGGATTTGGCTGACTACGGGAGCGACATGGGCAACAACGGCAGCAGTCTGTGTTATGCGGTACCTGCAGGGAAAATGGCATTGGAAAACAGTGGTAAAGGATAAGGAAGTTTAGAAAGCGAGGTTTCGGACATGGCATTTGCACATTTGCACGTTCATACAGAATATTCACTTCTGGATGGTTCGAACAAAATAAAAGAATATGTAAAGCGTGTAAAGGAACTTGGCATGGATAGTGCAGCCATTACGGATCATGGCGTCATGTTTGGTGTCATCGATTTTTATCGTGCGGCAAAAGAGGCGGGCATTAAGCCGATTTTGGGGTGTGAGGTATATGTGGCGCCCAATTCACGCTTTGATAAGGAACTGACCGGTGGTGATGACAGGTATTACCATCTTGTTTTGCTTGCGGAAAATAATGTGGGATATGCCAATCTGATGAAGATAGTGTCCGCAGGATTTACGGAAGGATATTATTATAAGCCCCGTGTAGACATGGAAGTATTGAATAAGTACCATGAGGGAATTATCGCTCTTTCCGCATGTCTGGCGGGTGAGGTACAACGATATATTACCAAGGGACTTACGGATGAAGCAAGAAAGAGTGCTTTGAAGTATGAGCAGTGTTTTGGCAAGGGCAATTATTTCCTGGAGATGCAGGATCATGGTATTCCGGAACAACGGACTGTGAATATGGAGCTTATGAAAATGAGTCGGGAACTGGATATTCCGTTGGTAGTGACCAATGACGTGCACTATACCTATGCGACAGATGCAGAGTCCCATGATATATTGCTTTGTTTGCAGACAGGCAAGAAGCTTTCCGATGAGGACCGTATGCGATATGAAGGCGGTCAATATTTCGTAAAAAGCGAAGAAGAGATGAAGGGACTGTTTCCCTATGCTTGGGAAGCTGTGGAGAATACCCAGCGTATTGCGGACCGTTGTAATGTGGAAATTGAGTTCGGTGTAACGAAGTTGCCGCATTTTGAGGTGCCGACAGGGTATGATTCCTGGACTTATTTGAATAAATTATGTAGCGACGGTTTGGCAGAACGTTATGGAGATGGTTCAAAACCGGCAGGTAATTCCGGTATGACCGTGCAGGAAAGACTGGATTATGAGCTGGGCGTTATTAAGCGTATGGGTTATGTGGATTACTTCCTGATAGTTTGGGATTTCATTAATTATGCACGCCAGAATGGTATTCCTGTAGGTCCGGGACGTGGTTCTGCGGCGGGCAGTATTGTGTCCTATTGCTTGAAGATTACCAATATAGACCCCATTCGTTACAGTTTGCTGTTTGAACGTTTCCTGAATCCGGAACGTGTATCCATGCCCGATATAGACGTGGACTTCTGCTTTGAGAGACGTCAGGAAGTCATTGATTATGTTGGGAAAAAGTACGGTGCGGACAAGGTGGTTCAGATTGTTACCTTTGGTACCTTACAGGCAAAGGGTGTTATTCGTGATGTAGCCAGAGTTATGGACTTGCCATATGCCTTTGCAGACTCCATCGCCAAGATGATTCCCAATGAATTGAATATTACATTGCAGCTGGCTTTGGACAAGAATCCGGAGTTTCGTAAGTTGTACGAGGAGGATGAGCAAGTCAAGAAGCTGATTGATATGTGTAAGCGTTTGGAAGGTTTGCCCAGACATTCCTCCATGCATGCGGCGGGTGTGGTTATTTGCCCGAAATCAGCGGATGAATTTGTGCCCTTGTCCAGAGGAAGCGATGGTTCCATTGTGACGCAGTTTACCATGACAACTTTGGAAGAACTGGGTCTGCTTAAGATGGATTTTCTCGGTCTTCGTACCTTGACGGTTATTAAGAATGCAGTGAATTTTGTGGAAAAGACCACGGGTAAGCGCATTGATATTGACAATATTGATTATGATGATAAACAGGTGCTTGCTTCTATCGGAACCGGCAAGACGGATGGTGTGTTCCAGTTAGAAAGTGGCGGTATGAAGAACTTTATGAAGGAATTAAAGCCCCAGAATTTGGAAGATGTCATTGCGGGTATTTCTTTATATCGACCGGGCCCTATGGACTTTATTCCGAAGTATATTAAGGGCAAGTCCAGTCAGGGAGAGATTACCTATTCCTGTCCTCAGCTGGAGCCTATTTTGTCGCCTACTTACGGCTGTATCGTGTATCAGGAGCAGGTTATGCAGATTGTGCGTGATCTTGGCGGATATACTTTGGGACGAAGCGATTTGGTGCGTCGTGCCATGAGTAAAAAGAAGCAGGCAGTAATGGAAAAAGAACGTGCAAATTTCGTCTACGGTAATGTAGAAGAGAACGTTCCGGGCTGTATTTCCAAGGGAATCAGCGAGGCGGTAGCAGGTCAGATTTATGAAGATATGATGGACTTTGCAAAGTACGCCTTTAACAAATCTCATGCGGCATGTTACGCGGTGGTTTCTTATCAGACTGCATATTTGAAATATTATTACCCCGTAGAGTTTATGGCGGCCTTGCTTACTTCCGTAATTGATAACAGCAAGAAAGTGTCGGAATATATTTTGGTATGCCGTAACATGGGAATCGATATTTTGCCCCCGGATATTAACGAAGGTGAGGCAGGGTTCTCCGTTTCAGGTAACGCAATTCGCTACGCACTGACCGCTATTAAGGGTGTGGGCAGACCGGTAATTGAGGCTATTGCCGAGGAGCGTCGGGCAAGAGGTCGATTTACCAACTTGAAGGATTTCATTACCCGTGTGGCAGATTTGGATGTGAATAAAAGAGCCATTGAAAACTTTATCAAAGCGGGAGCTTTGGACAGTTTGGGTGGTACCAGAAAGCAGTGCATGAGTGTGTATGTACAAATCTTGGATCATATTGTTCGAGACAAAAAGAACAATATGGCCGGTCAGATGAGCCTGTTTGATATTGCTTCCGAGGAAGAGAAGGATGAATTTGACATTAAGATGCCTGATGTGGGCGAGTATACCAAGGAAATGATGCTTGCATTTG
>JAZNQI010000035.1:0-29568 GCA_045590095.1 Acetatifactor sp.
CATCAGGGTTTCCCCCATTGTGCAATATTCCCCACTGCTGCCTCCCGTAGGAGTTTGGGCCGTGTCTCAGTCCCAATGTGGCCGTTCACCCTCTCAGGCCGGCTACTGATCGTCGCCTTGGTGGGCCGTTACCCCGCCAACAAGCTAATCAGACGCGGGTCCATCTCACACCACCGGAGTTTTTCACACTGTACCATGCGGTACTGTGCGCTTATGCGGTATTAGCAGTCATTTCTAACTGTTATCCCCCAGTGTGAGGCAGGTTACCCACGCGTTACTCACCCGTCCGCCACTAACTTATTAATCACTAGGTTTCATAATAAGTCCGTTCGACTTGCATGTGTTAGGCACGCCGCCAGCGTTCATCCTGAGCCAGGATCAAACTCTCATGTTTAAAAGTTTTTCCAGGCCAGAAAAACGTTTCTGGCTTACTGTTTTGGTTTAAAGATTTGCATCTTTACGTTCTTGAATTTCTTGAAGTCTTTTTCAGACTCCGCAGCTATTCCTGCTGCTTCTCTTAAGAATTTTCAAGGTTGCATTGTTGTTTATTTGTCAAGGTTCTGTTCGACATCTTTCATGTCTTTCGAAATATATTTTTATATTTCGATGTAGCAAACCTTCTTCAGATTCGCTCACCAACGGTGGTTGTCCACCTACGGAGAAGGAGGGATTTGAACCCTCGCGCCGCTATTAACGACCTGCACCCTTTCCAGGGGTGTCCCTTCAGCCTCTTGGGTACTTCTCCAAAAAGTTGATTCATACGTCTTTATTCATCAACGCTGGAGAAATATCTCCAACGGAGAGGGTGGGATTCGAACCCACGCGCCCTTGCGGACAAACGGTTTTCAAGACCGCCTCGTTATGACCACTTCGATACCTCTCCGAATGCTCGCTTGTTCAGCGACAATGATTATATTATCAAAAAAGGTATCCGATGTCAACACTTTTTTACACAATTTTCAAATTAAATTTTTCAAATTGTTTTAATTCTTTGAACAGTTCAAAAAATGCGCAAAAACAACGTTTTTACGCACCTTTCAATTCTTTATTTCAAAAAGCTTTCCGCAATAATAATGTCTTCCGGTGTGGTTATCTTAATATTATCATAAGCTCCTTTCACCAACTTAACTTTTTTCTTCATTATGGTTTCCAATACCATCGCATCATCAGTGATATTCAGTCCCTTTTCTTTCCACTCCTGCAAACCATCAATCAACCGTGCATATGCATCATGAATTAATTTCTCTTCAAAAACCTGTGGTGTCTGCACTGCCCACAGTGTATTTCTATCCGGAGTTTGAACTGCAAATCCATCACAATCCGTAACCTTAATAGTATCCTTCACCGGCATACCCACTACACATGCTCCAAACTCTTTCACCGCTTCATAGGCATTTTGAATGATTTCTCCGTTCACAAAAGGTCTTGCGCCATCATGTATAAACACATAATTACCTGTTTGGGGTTCTAAGCATTTCAACCCTTCCCACACGGACAAATACCGTTCCGCACCGCCTTGTATTACATCGGCGACTTTGGTAAAGCCATACTTCTCTATAATCTCCTGTCTGCAATATGTAATTTCGCCCTCGCCGACCACCAAAACCACTTTTTGAATAATCGGACTTTCTTCAAATGCCTGAAGTGCATACCATAGGATTGGCTTATCTTTCAAAAGCATATATTGTTTTGCCACCGCGCTCTGCATACGCTTTCCCGCACCGGCCGCCAACACAATTGCTGTACATTCTTCCATTCCGTCCTCCATGCATCCTGCAATATATTAATATGATATTACTTCTCTCCCAGTCTGAGATTGGGTACTGCATTCAATTCCATACCGCTGCGCACACCCTTTAAATACTCATAATAACCTGCTACACCAATCATAGCAGCGTTGTCAGTGCAGTAAATCGGGCTGGGATAATAAAATTCAATTCCTCGTTTTGCACATTCTTTTTCAAAGGCTTCTCTCAAAGAAGAATTTGATGCCACACCGCCGGCAATGGCAAATTTATTATAATCATATTGTTTGACCGCATGTAATGCATGCTCTACCAACACATCAATAACCGCTTTTTGGAAAGAAGCTGCCACATCTGCTTCACAAATGGTTTCTCCTTTCATTTGGCAACCATTCAGATAATTCAAAACCGCCGACTTTAAACCACTGAAACTGAAATCGTACTCACTATCTTCTACTTTTGCACGCGGAAAGCGAATGGCATCCGGATTACCTTCTTTAGAAAGCTTATCGATTTTCGGTCCGCCCGGATATCCCAAACCAATTGCTCGCGCCACCTTGTCAAAAGCTTCTCCCGCAGCATCATCTCTGGTACGTCCGATAATTTCATATTCACCATAGTCTTTTACCACTACAAGGTGAGAATGTCCACCGGATACTACCAAACACACATAAGGAGGCTCCAGCTCTTTATTTTCAATGTAATTTGCACTGATATGTCCTTCAATATGATGCACACCTATCAGCGGAATCCCTGTAGCAAAACTAATTGCCTTAGCTGCCGAAACGCCTACCAATAAAGCCCCCACCAATCCGGGACCATAGGTAACCGCAATCGCCGTAATATCCTTCAACTCTACCTTTGCTTCCTGCAAAGCCTCTTCTATTACCTGATTAATCTTTTCAATATGTTTTCTGGATGCAATCTCCGGCACCACACCGCCATATAAAGTATGCAACGCAATCTGCGATGATATTACATTTGATAAAACTTCCCTACCATTCTTTACTACGGAAGTTGCTGTTTCGTCGCAAGAACTTTCGATTGCCAATATTAAAACATCTTCTGACTTTTTTTCTATATTAATGCTGTCCATTCGTACACCTTCGTTCTTAATTTATTGACCTACGTTTACATTTTCAGCCAAATCCCATCCGTATATTCTCCAATGTCCCTTGTCGTCTTTGCGCAATAAATACACTTGCATGGTGGAAATACTTTCTTTTCCCTGCAATACCGTATATCCGCAGGAAATTCTGGCAAATGAATGGCCGTCATCCTGGAAATAATCCACGTCCGTACTGGCAGCCACGGAACAGGAAGATAATTTTTTATCATTTTCACGATAATCCGTAATTTCTGCTGTCAATGCTATAATATAAGGTCCCCATTCGTTATGAAGTATCAACTCATCATCATAAAGTTCTCTGGCACGCATTGCCAAATCTTCTATCTCCTCCTGGGTACATTCTTCATTATAATAGCATTTCATAATTTCATTATAATATTTAATCACTTCTTTAGGTGTCGGCGGGTAACTCTTACTCATGTCTCTGAGCAAAACCTCATCCACCTTGGTCAGTACCGTTTCTTCTTCTCCGGCTTCAGAACGGGTCACCAAATAGCAGTAGTATCCTACTACCGCTACCATTAAAAGTACCACTATCAATACTGTTTTGTTTGTGTTTACATTCTTCTGACCTTTTTTCATACACTACCTAATCCATGAATTTTAACTCTGTCATACGGCCATCCCTTGCCGCAATTGTTGCCGGAAATATTTTTCTCACATCATTAATATATTCATCCGGTCTGATTAATGAAGGACTGTAAACAGTCAGCCACCTTTCCTGCACCTTGGCCTTCTGTGCCATCTGCGCAGCCTCATACATGGTCATGTGCTATTTCTCTTTCGCCTTTGTCTGGTGCTCGGGATCTCCATACATCCCTTCGCAGATAAATAAATCCGCACCGCTCGCACGTTCTGCAATTCCTTCAGTGGGCCGACTGTCTGTACAATATGAAACTTTCAGACCTTTTCGACTCTCACCCAAAACCATATCCGGTGTGTAAATCACACCTTCCGCCTCAATAGTTTCGCCTTTTTGCAAACGGTTCCAATACATAAGCGGAATATTCAGTTCCTTGGCCTTCTCCACCTGAAACTTTCCGACACGTTCCACCACCATATTATACCCATAGCATAACACATTATGGTTCACCTTAAAAGCTTCAATATAGAAACCGTTAAACTGAAATTTCTGATAAGCTTCTTCAATTTCCATAAATCGAATTTCAAAAGGAAGTTCCGGAGCAATCACTCTAAGCGCATTCACCACCCTCTGCAGTCCCTTGGGACCAATCATCAGAAGCGGCTCTGTTCGCTCTGCATTTCCCATGGTCAAAAGCATTCCCGGCAAACCGCTGATGTGGTCCGCATGATAATGCGTAAAACACATAATGTCAATAGGCTTTGGGCTCCAACCGGCTTCTTTCATGGCCACCTGTGTACCCTCACCGCAATCAATTAAAATACTCTGCCCATTATATCTCATCATCAAAGATGTCAACCATCTGTAAGGAAGCGGCATCATGCCACCGGTTCCCAGCAAACAAACATCTAACATCTACATCCTCACTTCCCGATGCACCCACTCAGGATGCCTCTTTACAGCAATTCATTCTTTTCTGTTTCCTCTATCGGAATCAAAAATTCACGGGTGATTTTATTATAGCATTCCTCGCACAAATCCCAGGTATGCCGAACCCCGTCTTTGGTACTGAAATAACCAAAATCATATTCTACATGAAAAGCACCTTCCCTGACAAATCCTTCCTTCACTTCCAGTGACTTTCCGCATTTATTACATCTTACTTCTTCTAAATGATTATCTGATATATTTGTATACTTGCGCACTGTTATCCTCCCTTATGTGCAAACACGTAAACGCCTCCATGTAAAGTGTAACACAAAATGCAAGTGTACTGCTCTGGTAATTCCTGCCGAATCATCTCCGTTTAGTCTTGTCCGTTCTGTGCAGATTCTGCTCCGGGTCACTACCATTTCCGGTCTGCGCCCTCCGGATTCTTCCATTTCCACATAATCATAGCATCTTCCACAGGCTTTTCATAAAACCCGGGACGAATCCCCACCGAAACAAAACCTAATTTCTCATAAATGTGAATGGCTGATACATTACTGACCCTGACCTCCAGTGTGTAATTCTCCACACCAATCGTTTCGCCCACAGTCATCAATTCCTGCAACATGGCATAGGCCACTCCCTGACCACGCTCTTTTTCGGTGACCATAACAATATCAATACTGCCATCCCCGAAAGAATTCACTACACCACAGCAACCAATGACCTCACCATTCTTTTCAGCCACCAAATATATACTCTTATCATCAGCCACCAAGTCCGCAAAAGCCTTGGCAGTCCACGGCACGCTAAAGCACTCTTTTGCCATGACGCTTAGCGCTTCAACGTCCTCCGCGCGCAGTTTTCGATAATTAACCATTTGCTTCTTCTCTTTCCCGCTCTGCCTGACTTTTACGCAAGTATTCCGGCGCATGTTCTGCTGCCGAAACAACCTTACCTTCTTTGGCATACTCCACAGCCAACACCGCTATGGTAGCTGCACGCTGACGATTCATACCTGCAGGTGCAAAAGTATACGGCACCTTGCAAAGCTCTGCAATTTTCGCGGCATATACAGGCACACCGTCTCCCAGGAAAATCACCGGCTTATTTAATTCATTACAAGCTTCGATAATCTCTGCAATATCCGCGGCGCACTGTTCTTTTATCGTATGCATCTTCCAAGACTGCTCTTTTGCTTCAAATGAATAAATACCGGTATATACCTGATTTCTTCTTGCATCCATCAGAGGGCATACCAAAGAATCGGTCCCGCACATATTGTATGCTAAGCCTTCCAAGGTAGGCACCTCCACCACCGGTTTCTGCAATGCCAGACCTAAGCCTTTCACTGTTGCCGAACCGATACGAAGTCCTGTAAAGGATCCGGGACCGGCTGCCACCGCCAGATAATCTACTGTATTCAAATCCAAGTCTATCATTTCCTTCACATGTTCCAACATGGGTAACAAGGTCTGGGAATGTGTCTTTTTATAATTGGTAGTGTATTCTGCCAGCAACTCATTGTTTTCCACAACCGCTACTGTAGCCACCAATCCGGAACTGTCTATTGCCAAAATCTTCATAACTAACCTTTACTTTCCATCGTCACTTTGCGATAGTCAAAACCTTTTTCTAAATCTTTTTCAATAGTAATCTGCACATAATCTTCCGGCAAAATCTCTTCGATCAGATTTGCCCATTCAATCAGGCAGATCCCGTCTCCGTAAAAACAATCCTGATACCCAATTTCTTCCATCTCTTCCACATCACCGATACGATATACATCAAAATGATAAAAAGGCATCCTGCCCTCTTCATATACCTGCAATATGGTAAAGGTGGGACTGTTAACCGGTTCTGTAATTCCAAGTCCCTTGGCTACGCCTTGGGTAAAGACGGTTTTTCCCACGCCCAAATCCCCAATCAGCGTATATACCTGACCGGGTTTTGCATTTTCACCGAGCGCTTTTCCGATTTCAAAGGTCTCCTTCGGGCTGAAAGATTCCCAAATTTTCTTTTCCATTTTTATTCTCCTAAAAACGAATCTTAACTTTGTTCGGAGGCATATGTGTCGCAATAATCTCAATACACTGACTCAAATTCTCTCCCAGCACTCGTTTGGGGAAAATAGTAGCATTTACAGGGCTGGTATAAACAATAATACTCTTGGTAGTAGATGTTGCCTTGTACATATCCTCCCAAGCCTGACTCTGTGATACCTCTCCTTGAGACACGGTAATACCTTCCTCATTCAGCACATAATGCAGCGGACTGCTGAATGCCGGATTTTTTAACACCTGCTGTCTGCTCTTTAAGAACAAGGTCCATGGCAGATATAACAAAATCACAATACCTAAAATCAGGAAAATCCACTTTCCGGTCATCGCTCCGAACACAACTCCTATGCCGCCAAAACAACTGCCCAAAATTCCAGCAGGACTGGCATAGGTATGCGCCATCATATAATCATATAAATCTTTTGCTTCAATCTTTACGTCTAATTCTAACATAATAACTCCCGTACATAACTATTTTCTCTTTTCAAGGAAAAAAGCTGCCACAGCAAAGTATCCTCTGCTTTGACAGCCCTTATCTTCTTACTGTTCAAGTGTAGATGTACAATGCGGGCACTTGGTAGCTTCCAAAGGAATATCTGTCTTACAGAACGGACATTTCTTTGTGGTAGGTGCCGCAGGTGCTGCAGGCTCATCCTTCTTCATCTTATTAATCGTTTTCACCATCATAAATACTACAAACGCCATGATGATAAAGTTGATAATACCGGAAATAAAGTTACCATAGTTAATAGTAGCCGTTCCGGCTTCTTTCGCCGCCTCGATGGTCGCATAGGTCTTACCATCCAGCGCATAGAACCAGTTTTCGAAGTCCATCTTGCCTGTAAATAAACTCAGTGCCGGCATAATAATATCATTAACCAAAGAGCTTACCAAACCATTGAATGCTCCGCCGATGATAACACCGACTGCCAAGTCAATCATGTTGCCTTTTAAAGCAAACTTTTTAAATTCACCCAAAAATTTCTTCATGCAAAAAACCTCCGCTTTTGTCTAACTATAATAATTATATTACATATGGGACAAAATGCAAGTTTTTTTCTTTTTAAAGAGCAAATTTTGTCTTGTATTAAATAATACCTTTCATTGACAAAATATACAAAACACAAGCAGCAATTACCAGTATTGCACCCAAAATCGGAATCCAGGGAGTTTTCTTTGCTTTGGGATTTTGGGATACCTCTACCAAACCGGCTCTTCTAAGAGCTGTCACTACCGGTCTGTATAAAAGGAATGTCACAGCAGCATTTATGGCACCCTTTAACAGATTAAACGGCAAGAATACCGGAAGCAACATACCTGCCACCATTTCTCTGGGCTGATTCATATAAATGGGCGTTATCAAATAGTTCCATAATAACATAGTACCCGTCATGACGATACAACCAGCCACCAAACCGACTACTGCACCTCCCAATGTACGTCTCTTTTTGTAAATAAAAGAAGCCACCCACGCAAAAGAGCATGTAGATATAAAGTTCATGATACATCCGATAATACCGGTATCACTTACGGTAACCATTTCCAACAAAGCAACTACTGCAGATACAACAACTGCCATCCCCGGTCCCCAAATAAGACCGCCCAAGGCAATAATTACGTCCTTGGGATCGTAGGTCAAAAAAGGTGCTGCAGGAATGACCTCTATGTGAATAAGAATCATCATCACATACGCAATGGCACAGAGCATAGCTCCAAAAGTTAATCTCTTTGTTTTACTGTTCATTTTATTTTCCTCGCTTTCTTCTTTTAAGGAAAATTCTTCTTTTATGTGTTACTTGTATATGCGAATAAGCATACTCGAAACGCTTCGCGCACAAAACAAAACCCCAAGATACCTATAGGCATAGATATCTCAGGGCATACTTTCACACATGCATTTCTTCTTTCATCCAGACTTTACTGTTGGTACCGGATTTGGACCGGTTCAGCCACACCTTTGCTCTCGACTTCCGGCTTTTCGTCGTCATCTCTCACAAAACAAAAGTGCAGGACGTAGACGCAGCATCTTTCGATGCCTCACTACCAGTAGGGAATTAAAGGCTTACACCTTTTCACCCAACCCTGAAGAACTTTACCTCAAGGGGTATATTACTACAGGGTATAGAATGTGTCAATAAAAAAATGTCCCTTCCACACCGGAAGGGACATCCTTTTCTCTACTTCTTAATCTTCATGGTCAGCGAAATTCGCTTCTTCTGCATATCACAATCCAACACCTGTACATCTACGATGTCGCCTACGCTCACTGCTTCCAACGGATGCTTGATGAACTTCTCGGTAATCTGGCTGATGTGAACCAGACCGTCCTGATGCACACCGATATCTACAAACACACCGAAGTCGATGACATTTCGTACGGTACCCTTCAAAATCATACCCGGCTTCAAATCCTTCATATCCAGTACGTCACTGCGAAGAATAGGCTTAGGCATATCATCACGCGGGTCACGTGCGGGCTTCTCCAACTCCTTCAGAATATCCGTCAGAGTGATTTCACCGATTCCCAGTTCCTCTGCCAAAAGTTTTTTATTCTTAATGCGTTTCTCTAAGCTGCTGATACTTGCTTCATTGACCTGTGCGGCTGCCTCTGCTTCTTTCGCAGACTTGCCTTTCTTTGCAGGCTCTTCAAAGGTTACACCGCCCATAGCTGCTGCCAAAGCCTTACCCATAGCGGTATTGGTGTTGCTGACACGAACCTGCTTCTGCACGGGCTTCTTAGGTGCAGGCTTCTTCTCCGCCCCCACCTTTTTGCCTGCTGCCTTTTCAGCAGCCGCCTTTTTCTGTGCTTCCTTCACATCCTCCATGGTCAGTCCCAGCTTATCTAAAAGCTTCATTGCAGCTTCGTAGGACTCGGGATGCACACTGGTAGCACCCAAAGGATTGTCCCCGTCAGTAATACGCATAAATCCGGCACACTGCTCGTATGCCTTAGGACCTAATTTTGCCACCTTTAAAAGCTGCTTACGGTTGGTAAATCGGCCGTTTGCTTCACGATAATCTACAATATTCTTTGCAATGGTCTTATTGATACCGGAGATGTATTCCAAAAGTGATGCAGAAGCAGTATTCAAATCCACACCAACCTTGTTTACACTGTCCTCCACCACGCCGTTTAAAGCCTCGGAAAGCTTCTTCTGGTTCATATCGTGCTGATACTGACCTACACCGATGGACTTAGGATCGATTTTAACCAGCTCTGCCAAAGGATCCTGCAGTCTTCTTGCGATGGAAGCCGCACTCCTCTGTCCCACATCAAAGTTCGGGAATTCCTCCGTAGCAAGCTTACTTGCAGAGTAAACAGACGCACCCGCTTCATTTACAATTACATACTGCACGGGTCTGTCGATTTCCTTTAAAAACTCTACAATTACCTGCTCAGATTCTCTGGATGCGGTACCGTTTCCTACGGAAATCAAATCTACTTTGTACTTATCAATTAATTTCTTTAATTCAATCTTAGCCTCTTTCACCTTGTTCTGGGGCTCTGTAGGGTAAATCACCTTGGTATCTAACACCTTACCGGTAGCATCCACTACCGCCAGCTTACAACCGGTACGGAATGCAGGGTCCCAGCCAAGCACAACCTTGCCTGCAATGGGTGGCTGTAACAACAACTGCTCCAAGTTCTTACCAAATACGTTAATAGCGCCGTCCTCAGCCTTCTCGGTTAAATCATTACGGATTTCACGCTCGATAGCCGGTGCAATGAGACGCTCGTAGCTGTCCGCTGCCACTTCCTTCAAAATCGGTGTGGTAAACTCATTTTCCTTGGTAATGAGCTTGGTCTCTAAATAACGGAGGATTCTCTCCACCGGAGCATTTACCTTTACTGTAAGTATTTTCTCTGCCTCACCACGATTTAATGCCAGCACTCTGTGACCTGCCACTTTTTTCACAGGCTCCTCATAATTATAGTACATTTCATATACACTCTGAGCCTTTTCATCCTTAGCCACACTGGTCACAATACCCTCCTCAGTGGTGGCATTACGAATATACAAACGGTGCTCTGCCTCATCTGAAATCATTTCTGCAATAATATCCTTAGCGCCCTGCAACGCATCTGCTGCTGTCGCCACTTCCTTTTCTTCTGAAATATACTTCGCCGCTTCTTCCTCTACGGGTGTAGTGGTTTCCTGCGCCAAAATAAATTCTGCCAATCCGTCCAATCCCTTTTCCTTTGCCACACTGGCACGTGTCTTACGCTTGGGTCTGTAAGGGCGGTACAAATCCTCTACCACTACCAAGGTCTGAGCTGCCAGAATTTTTTCCTTTAATTCATCAGTCAGCTGTCCCTGCTCCTCGATGCTCTTTAATACCTGTTCCTTCTTCTCTTCCAAATTGCGCAAATACGTCAAACGTTCATGCAAATCACGCAGTTGCTCATCATTTAAAGAACCTGTTACCTCCTTACGATATCTGGAAATAAAGGGAATGGTGTTCCCTTCATCAATTAATTTCACTGCAGCTTCTACCTGCCATTTCTCTACTTTCAATTCTTCTTTGATTTGTAAAATAATATCCATTACAATCTTCCTTTCTAGCCTTTCCAACCCGGTGCATCCCGCAATGCCCCCAGTTGTTTACACATTCTTTATAATTATAATGTATACCATTCATTGATTTCAAGAGAAAATAATGCTATATTACATGTAAAGTATTTTTAAGCGTTTTGAAAGGAGCCATTTATGGACTATCAACCTTATCAACCATATCCGCCCTATAGTGGACAACCCATACCCAAGAAAGCAAATCCTTTTGCAATCGCATCCATGATTTTGGGTATTCTGTCAATTTTATCGATTATCACAGGTGTTTTTCCTCTTATTTTCGGCTCCTTGAGTATTCTTTTCGTGATTCTTTCCCGCAGAAAAAATACTCCTCTGGAGGCACCTGCTCTGGCAGGTTCCATTACTGCATGCATCGGAATTCTTTTATCCGTTTTTTTGCTTATCGTATCCTTTGCTTTGTTACCTACATTAATGAATGACCCTGAATATCGCAATCAGTTAAATTCAGTCTCACAATCAATGTACGGTATTTCCTTTGACGAAGTCATGGAGGAAGGTTACGGCATTGATTTGGACGAATTTTTCGAAATCAAATAGATAGTGAGGAACCCTTTTTATGAATCAATATAAACCCTCTTCAGATTTAAAGGATCTGGCAAAAACAAAATTGGATGGATACTATAAACTTTGCATAACCGCATTTCTCTTGTTTGAATGCATCTCCTACCTAAGTTCCATTTTCATTAATACACTGGTACCCGGAGGTGATGCCACTTCCACCGTCCTGTTTTGGATGATAACTATAGTGGTTTCCGTTATTTTGGGTGTGTTTAATACCGGTATGGCGTTCTTTTATTTGAATCTGTTTTGCGGTACACCACAGACCAGTACATCTATTTTTTATGCCTTCAGCAACCAACCGGAGAAATCCGTAAAAGTTTCGCTGATACACGCAACCCTCAATTTTATATGTAAAACGCCGGCGCAATACTTTTTATTGTTACTGCTTCAAACCAGTGATTTATCATATTTATCATACTGGTTAATCACCTTGGCGGTAGGCTATACCGTATATTTTATTGCCACCTTATTTTTATCGCAAACCTACTATTTACTGATAGATTTCCCGGACTATACTGCAAAGCAGGCCATCCTTACCGGATTTAAACTGACCAAAAAGCACTTTGGAAAACTCCTTTACCTGAAACTGAGTTTTATTCCTGTCTATCTTTTGGGCATTCTGTCTTTCGGCATTGGATTATTGTGGGTCGTTCCGTATACACAAATGACCTACACCTGTTTCTACGTGGATATTATGAATCCGCAAAAGACAACCTCATAATAAACAAAGCAAAAGCGACGAACCCGTTATAACAAAGTTCGTCGCTTTCTTTATTGAGAAATTTTTAAATGAGAAGTTGACTTATTCATTTCTGTCCGAGTCGTGGCTACAGCTTCCGCCGCACCCTCCGCAATTTCCGCTGCAACTGCCGGAGCAATTGCCTCCCGCCGGACATCCGATGCATTTCACGCCATTCTTCTTGGCTCTCACTATGTATATGGCCGCTCCGCCCAATATGAGCAAAAGCACTGCAATCAATATCAAATTCTCCATAATTAACTCCTTATTTAGCAGCTTTCTTCAACTCATACTCTTTTTTCAAGCTGTTATTTGCCACCTGTATTCTCCATACTACAATCAAAGCCATCACAATCACTGCCACAAGTCCGGGAAGGAATCCCGCTCCTACGCTGCCGGTAGTGATTAATGTACCCACCTGGTAAACTCCGTATCCTACTGTAAAGCCTACGCCCAACTGAAGCGCAATACCGCCCCACAGCCATTTCGCGCTCTTCATTTCTGCATTCATTGCAGCGATTGCTGCAAAGCAAGGAGGAGTATACAGATTAAACATCAGATATGCAAGTGCTGCTACTGCTGTCAATCCCTGCATTTCAGCACTAACTGCGCTGCCCGCTACACCTTCGGCAATTGCCAACTCATCCACGTTAATCAAGTTCTCCAAGCCCACATAGCATACTGCCAAGGTACCTACTACATTCTCCTTTGCAATAAAACCGGTAACTGCTGCCGCAGCCAACTGCCAAGCATGATAACCTACAACAGGAATCAATATGTAAGCAGACGGTCTTGCAATAGAAGCAAGGATAGAGGTATCTGCACTTGCAGCCACACCAAAGCTCCAGTCAAAGGTCTGCATAATCTGTACCGCTGTATTACACAACAGAATAATGGTTGCCGCCTTTACAATGTACGCCCAACCTCTGCTGCACATGGAAAGGAATGCTTTCCAAAGCGAGGGAACCTTATATTCCGGCATCTCAATAATGAAGAACGATTTCTTCGCCTTATAGCCGGCAATTTTGTTTACCAACAATGCACAGAGGAAAATCAGTACAATACCGCTAAAGTACATAATTGCACTAATTAAACCCTGATTTTCTTCAAAGAAAGCACCTGCGAAAAGAGCAATTACGGGAATCTTTGCTCCACAAGGCATAAACGGTGCCAACATAGCAGTTGCCCTGCGTTCTCTGTCATTACGAATGGTACGTGTCGCCATAACACCGGGAACAGCACATCCAATCGTAATAACAAACGGAATAACTGATTTACCGGACAGGCCTACCTTCTTGAAAATAGGATCCAGCACTACAGAAACTCGCGCCATATAACCACAATCCTCTAAAAGGGCAATCATAAAATACATTACCATAACCAACGGCAGGAAACCGATAACCGCAATCACGCCTCCTATTACACCATCTATCAGCAAAGCGGACAACAGCGGATTTGCATCCTCAAAGAAACCTCCCACCCAGCCTTGGAATACTTCCAACTGAGCAACTAATGTATCTGCCACCCACGGACCAAGCCAGGCCTGCGAAATCTGAAATACCAAATACATGACTACTGCAAAGATTCCAATACCCAAAATCGGATGTGTGATAAATGCATCAATCTTATCATTAATATTTTTATCCTTAGTGAATACTTTTCGTTTTTCCACTGAAGCAACGACTCTGTTCACAAACTCAAATCTCTTTTTATCTGCATCAATCACTGCTTTTTTATTATTTAAATCTACAAAACCGGGATTAAACGGAGCGGTTGGAATCTTACCTATTTGAGATACAGCTTCCTTCACCAACTCTTCCAGTCCTTCTGCGGAAGTAGATACTGTTTCCAATACCGGACATCCTAACTTTTTCGCCAATGCTTCTGTATCAATGTCCGTTCCCTTTTTCTCATTAATATCGCTCTTATTCAATGCCACTACCATCGGAATCTCCAATTCCATAAGCTGCGTGGTAAAAAAGAGGCTGCGGCTTAAATTCGTAGCATCTACAATATTAATAATTACATCCGGCTCATTATTTTTCACATAACTGCTGGTTACGCTCTCTTCGGAAGTGAACGGAGACATTGAGTACGCTCCCGGCAAATCTACTATAACCAATTCTTCATTTCCATTATAAAAGCTTCTCTTGATTTCACTTTCTTTTTTATCTACAGTAACACCAGCCCAGTTACCAACCTTTTCATTCTTTCCGGTAAGTGCATTATACATAGTCGTTTTTCCGCTATTGGGATTACCCGCCAATGCAATTCTCATGATTCATTCCTCCGCCTGTCTATGCTTTTATTTTCTGCAACCCGCTATAGTTAGTTTAGACTAACTGTTCTTCAAAATATATAGCGGTGTCATCCACCACTACACTACTATCGACGCTGCCAATTGCTTATCAATACAGTATCGTCCATCCTTTACTGCAACCACACAACTGCTTCTTTTGCGTGATATCACAGTAATGGGTTCTCCACTGTAACATCCTAATGTAAACAAAAAAGATTCCAATTCTTCATCATCGGTATCAATATCCTTAATCAAATATTCTTCTCCGACATTGGCTTCTGATAAATTCATATTGTCCTCCTATACGCCGAACATTGGTTAGTTTTGACTAACCACATATAAAATAGCACCATTTCCTTTTTCTGTCAATACTTATTTTTCATTTTCTAAAAAATTTTCCATAGCCTCCAAATTCAAATCAGAATGTTCTATTTCCCTGGCATATCGGTAAGCAAGCTCCACATAATCCACTGTTTCCAGCTTCCCTTTTTCCAGCCATCTGACCAGATACAATTCCCGAATAAAGCGTACTGACTCCACTGCTAATGCCATCTTACTGTAGATTCTGTCATCATAAACCGCTCCGCAAAAATAAGTGTACAAAAAGAATACAAACAACTGCAGGCCGATGTTTTCCCATTGTTTTACAGCTTGCGCATCTTCCTTCAAATACTTCTCAAAAAGCACTAAATATGTACCATACTGCATCTTTCCTTCTTTATAAAGGGTATCGTGCAACTGTTCCAGCACTCCCGACCATTCCTCGCGAAGCCTTTCCAATTCTAATATATGCGCGTACAGTTCCTTTCTATGTGTATATCTCGTATTATTTTCTGCTTCATCTTTGCAAAGTACCTTGCTGCTTCTTTCTTTTTCTTCCCATTCGTCCACGGCACCTTCCGTTCCTCTTTCTTTAACCGCATCCTCACAGTCTTCCGTACTCTTCAGTTCAAAGTTACGAATCACCGAATCCACTTCAAAATATTCCCCTGCATCAATGCGATCCTGCATTTCTCTTGCAAACTGCAAGTAATACTCCATCTTCTCTTCCAAACTGCCTTCCGTTTCCCGCAAATGCTTAAGCACTGCCGTTCTGGCATCCTCTAGCTGGGTAAACATAAGCAGATCAAAATCCTCAAACTCCTCTGCCAGTTCCTCTTCCCTGTCATCCTCATACTCCACGAATTCCGGAAATTTCTCCTGTTGCAGAATTATCTTAGCCGCAATGGGGCATGACAAAGAAAGAGACAACTCTCTAAGTCCCTCATATTCCTCCGTATGTCTGGGATAGTTTTTGCAAGTATTACAAAGAGCATCACTGCCCAGAGCAGTATATAAATCGCACAAATTCTCTTCATTCAAAAAAGCACAGCGTCTTTCATACTGATAAAAGCAGCCCTCCTGCCAATCAATACTGTTAACCAGACGTCTGCCAAATGCACCTTCCACCCAGCTGTACTTTTCCAAAGAGTCCTCGTCAATAACAATCTGCCAGCCCGCACAGCATGTATCAGGGCACTCTCCCGCCACACATTTGAAATCGCCATAATAATCCGGCTTTATGTACCTCACGATAGTTCCTCCCGCTCCTTCTGTTTCGCCATATCACCATGGCCAAACATCTGTCTCTTCATACATCTTTATATCCCGCAACACAAGACAGACCCACCGTGTCCGACAGGTCTGTCTGATAAATACTTCTTAATTCATCACAAAGTTTACAGCACAAAATTACCGTTTCTGAATACAGGAACAACGGTTCCGTCCTTTTGTACACCGTCCACCTGCATATCTCTGGAACCAAACATAAAATCCACATGGGTCATGGAATCATTGGCCCCTGCAGCCTTAAGCTGCTCATCATCCATTTCCGTACCACCCTTTACATTCATAGGGTACGCTCTTCCCAATGCCAGATGGCAGGACGCATTTTCATCAAACAAGGTATTGTAAAACAGGATACCGGTATCGTTGATAGGGGAGTCGTAAGAAATAAGTGCCACTTCACCTAAATATGCACTTCCCTCATCATACTCTATCAGGTTCTTAAGAGCCTCCTCTTCCTGACCTGCACCATACTCTACTACCTTGCCTTTTTCAAAAGTCATCCAGAAATCATCAATTAACTTACCCTGATAACTTAAAGGTTTCGTAGCTACAACCTTACCGTTTACACCATATTTATAAGGCATACAGAAATTTTCTTCCGTAGGCATGTTAGGGTTGAAAATCGCCCCATTAGAAGCTTCTTCGCAACCGCCTGCCCATATATGATTTTCCACCAATTCTACTGTCAAATCGGTACCTAAACTGTTTTTAAAGTGCAATTCCTTAAATGCATATTCATTTAACACCTTACTGTGGTGCAATATCTCCTTGTTATGCTTATCCCACTCTGCTACCGGATCATTATCCTCTGTAATTCGCACACTGGTCAAAATAGCCTTCCACAAAGCTTCCATGGCATCCTTAATATCCATATCGGGGAACACCTTCTTAGCCCAGCCTTCTGAAGGAAGGGCAACAATGGACCACTGTCCCTTATTGGCCATGGTATATGCCATCAAAGGCTGGAATTTCTTACCGGCCACCACCTGGTAGGCTTGAATCTTCTCTGCATCAATTCCCTCCAAAAGGTCCGGTGTATCACTGACTACGTGGAGGAAACAGCAACCCTTTTCCTGTGCATGCGCGCGTCTGTCATAGAGCCACTGAGGAATGTCGCAAAGCGCTTCCGTGGTCATATATTCATATGCCTTTCTGCTATTAAATTCACTGGACCAGTTGACACTGACTTCACCTGCACCGGCCTTGTAGCCTTCTTCCACACACATATGCACAAATTCATAATCTCTTACATCTGCGTTAATCACAAGCATCTGGTCTTTTTGTACGTTACACCCCATTTTCACTGCTATTTCAGCATACTTACGTAAAACATTTTCACTAACCATTTTCATACTCTCTCTATTCTTTCCTGACCGCTTCACTTAATCGCAAAAGACGTTCAAAACACTCTCTACTGTTTATTTTCCGTACCTGACACACTCAACCACTTCAAATATCCATTGATAAAAGTATCCAACGCACCGTCCAGTACCGCATCCACATTACCGCTTTCCACATCGGTTCGATGATCCTTTACCATGGTATATGGTTGCAACACATAAGAACGAATCTGGTTACCCCAGCCAATATCTTTTACTTCACCACGAATGTCCGAAAGCTTTTCTACATTAGCCTCCTGCTTGAGCAAATACAATTTCGCCCTTAACATCTGCATTGCCTTGTCCTTGTTCTGGAACTGGCTACGCTCATTCTGACACTGAACTACCGTACCCGTAGGAATATGGGTAATACGAATCGCCGAAGAAGTCTTGTTAATATGCTGACCACCGGCACCGCTGCTTCGGTAAGTATCGATACGCAAATCCTTCTCATCGATTTCTACATCCACATCTTCTTCAATATCCGGCATAACATCCAAGGATACAAAGGACGTCTGGCGCTTGCCCTGTGCATTAAAAGGAGAAATACGCACCAAACGGTGTACACCCTTTTCAGACTTCAGATAACCGTACGCGTTCACACCGTTTACCTGGAAGGTAACGGACTTAATACCCGCTTCGTCACCGTCCAGATAATCCAACACCTCAATTTCAAAGCCTTTGCGCTCTGCCCATCTGGTATACATACGATAAAGCATGCTGCACCAGTCACAGCTTTCCGTTCCGCCTGCACCGGCGTTAAGCTTCAAAATAGCATTGTTAGTATCATATTCGCCGGACAAAAGTGTACCGATACGAAGGGCATCAAACTCTGCCTTAAATTCCTCCAATTCACCTGCAATCTCCGGAATCAAAGACTCATCATTTTCTTCATAACCCATCTGAATCAAAGTCAGAATATCCTCGTACTGGGTTTCCAACTTGCGCACTTCACCCACGGTATCCTTCATGTTTTTAAGTTCTTTCATCTTTTTGTTGGAAATATCAGGATTGTCCCAAAAGCCCGGATCCTCCATTTCTCTTTCCAACTCCTCAATTCGCTTCGACTTACTGTCTAAGTCAAAGTGAATCCCTCACTTCCGCCAAAGGAGTCTCGTAAGTCAGTATTTCTGATTTCATCTGATCTAATTCAACCACTTAACGTCACCTTCTTTCTATCTTTATACTTTACTTGCCGGGCATGAACAATACACACCCGGCAAGATTTTATCATCTTTTATGCTTTTCTACCGCAACATTGCTTGTATTTCTTTCCCGAACCACAGGGACAGGGATCATTGGGGTAAACCTTGTCATCCGCTTTTTTCACGGGTGCTTTTGCAGTCTCCTCCTTATTGGTGCCGGTAATCTTCACTACCTGCTCTCTTTCCACCTTCTGCTCTGCTTTCACACGGAACAACATTCTGACGGTTTCTTCCTTAATATTCTGAGTCATCTCATCAAACATATCGTAACCGCTCATTTTGTACTCTACAAGAGGGTTCTTCTGACCATATGCCTGAAGACCGATACCCTGACGCAACTGATCCATATCATCAATATGTGCCATCCATTTTCTGTCAATTACCTTTAACAGAATAACACGTTCGATTTCACGAATCTGCTCCGGTTCAAACTCAGTTTCCTTTGCTTCATAAAGCTTCACAGCCTCTTCCTTCAACTGCTGTTTCAAGCTGCTCTTCTTGCCCTTCTGTACTCTTTCCAAAGTAACAGGCTCAAGAGGAACGGTAGGAAGTAAGAGTGCGTTCAACTCATTGAAATCCCAGTCATCCTTATCCACATCATCATTGATGCTGATATCTACAGCATTTTCGGTGATATCAGTTACCATCTTGTAAATAACATCACGCATGCTTTCACCGTTTAATACACGGCATCTCTCTTCGTAAATAATTTCTCTCTGCTCGCTCATTACACGGTCATATTCAAGCAAATTCTTACGAATACCGAAGTTGTTGTTTTCAATTTTCTTCTGCGCTGATTCAATTGCACTGGTTAACATTCTATGCTCGATTTCCTGATCTTCCGGAATACCCAAAGCAGTAAACATTCTGTTCAGTCTCTCTGAACCGAAGAGTCTCATCAAATCATCCTGCAAAGAAATGTAGAATTTGGATTCACCGGGGTCACCCTGACGACCGGAACGTCCGCGCAACTGGTTATCGATACGTCTGGATTCATGACGCTCTGTACCGATAATCTTCAAACCGCCGGCAGCCTTTGCAGCCTCATCCAACTTAATATCGGTACCACGACCCGCCATATTGGTTGCAATGGTAACTGCACCGTGAATACCTGCATCTGCAACGATTTCTGCTTCCATTTCATGGAACTTCGCATTCAATACCTTATGAGGTACACCACGCTTGGTCAAAAGGCGGCTCAGCTCCTCACTGGCTTCAATAGTAATGGTACCAACCAATACCGGCTGTCCCTTTGCATGTGCCTCTTCAATAGCATTAATAATGGCACGTAATTTTCCTAATTTGGTCTGGTAAACGGCATCCTGATGGTCAATACGGGCAATAGGTTTGTTGGTAGGGATTTCCACAACGTCCATGCCGTAAATTTCACGGAATTCATTTTCCTCTGTCAAAGCAGTACCGGTCATGCCGGCCTTCTTTGCAAACAAGTTGAAGAAATTCTGGAAAGTAATGGATGCCAAAGTCTTGGTTTCTCTCTTAACTTTTACTTTTTCCTTTGCTTCAATCGCCTGATGTAAACCGTCTGAATAACGACGACCGGGCATAATACGTCCGGTAAATTCATCTACGATAACTACCTGATTATCCTTTACCACATAATCCTGGTCACGGAACATTAAGTTATGTGCACGCAAAGCCAAAATAATGATATGCTGGATTTCTAAGTTCTCAGGATCTGCAAAGTTGTCAATATGGAAGAAGCGCTCTACCTTTTCCACACCCTGTGCGGTCAGGTTGATTAACTTGTCCTTTTCGTTTACGATAAAGTCACCGTTTTCCTGCTGCTGAACACCCATAATCATGTCCATCTTGGACAATTCCTTCACATCATCGCCACGCTTCAACTGACGCGCCAACAAATCACACATCTCGTACAATGCAGTAGACTTGCCGCTCTGACCTGAAATAATAAGAGGGGTTCTCGCCTCATCAATTAATACTGAGTCCACTTCGTCGATGATGGCATAGTTCAAACCGCGAAGCACCAACTGCTCCTTATAGATAACCATGTTATCTCTCAAATAATCAAAGCCCAATTCATTGTTGGTTACATAGGTAATATCGCAGGCATATGCCGCACGACGCTCATCATTCGTCATACTATGCAAAACAACACCGACCTTCAGTCCCAGGAACTCATGTACCTGTCCCATCCATTCTGCGTCACGCTTTGCCAAGTAATCATTTACGGTTACAACATGTACACCTTTTCCGGTCAAAGCATTCAAATATGCGGGTAATAAACAGGTCTGTGTCTTACCTTCACCGGTCTTCATTTCTGCAATACGACCCTGATGCAGGATAACACCACCCATCAACTGCACTCTGTAATGTTCAGTATGCAAAACACGTCTGGCTGCTTCACGAACCACTGCATATGCCTCAGGCATAATATCATCCAAAGTTTCACCATCCGCCAAACGTTTCTTAAATTCATCTGTTTTTGCACGCAGTGAATCATCGCTCAGTTCCATCATCTGAGGTCTGAGTGATTCGATTTTGTCCACGATAGGAGTAACTCGCTTCAACTCGCGCTCACTGTACGTACCAAAAATTTTCTTAATTAAACCCATTTCTAAACCATCCTTTATCTGCTTTTTTACAAAGCCTGACATACATTGTAACAGATTTTGTCCAAGTATTCAACCTTTGTTCGTATTCTATTAATTAACATTTTCTAAATCATATGATATATTTGACTTCTTTATCAAAAAATAATATAATTACATTGTAATATGCTCACCATTTTTTTGCAATAAAAGGATTATATATGAAACGTATCTCTGCATTTCAATTGGTTCCGGGCATGACAATTGCCAAGGACGTATTTGATACAAACAACAAACTCATATTGCAAAAGGACACCGTCTTAACTGATTTGTCCATTATTAAGTTGGACTTGTATGGTATTCTGTCTGTTTACATTGAGGATACCACACCCGAGGCCGCTGTTTTCGTGCGTTCCGGTTCAACTCAAACTTACAATGAGCGTATCCGTAACAGTGAAGAATTCAAGAAGTTCCGCAAAAGCTACAATATCGAAGTGGAAAATCTGAAAAACACACTGAACAATGTAATCACTAAAAATGCACCACTCAATGTGGAAGAATTGTTGGATCATTCCTTGAAAATCGCTTCCGATGTAAACGGTCATGTGCATCTTTTGGATATGCTTCACAATATGCGCGAGTATGATGATTCCACCTTCTCCCATTGCCTGAATGTGGGACTGATTTGTTATATATTTGCCAACTGGCTGAAGCTGAACCCTGAAGAAGTAGAACTGGCCACCGCCTGCGGTCTTTTACATGATATCGGCAAGTTACTGGTATCCATCGATATTATCAAAAAGCCCGGCAAACTGACTGAGGACGAATTCCGCGAAATGAAGAAGCATCCTGCGGCAGGCTACAAGCTTTTGGTTTCCCAGCATGTGGATGAAAATATTTTCAATGCCGCCCTCATGCATCATGAGCGCTGTGACGGTAGCGGTTATCCTTTCAATCTGCAGGAACATCAAATCAACCGCTATGCCAAAATCGTAGCCATTGCCGATGTATACGATGCCATGACTTCAGCCCGTGTATATCGTGATGCCCTCTGCCCCTTCAAGGTTATTGAAATCTTCGAGGAGGAAGGGTTCCGCAAATACGATGTGAATTATATCCTCACCTTCTTAGAAAACGTAGTTAACAGCTACATCCGCAACCACTGCCTCTTAAGCGACGGTCGCGAAGGAGATATTATTTTCATCAACAAACACAAGCTCTCCCGCCCCATTGTCCAATGCGGTGCGGATTACGTGGACCTTTCCGTTACACCTGATTTATACATTGAATGCCTGCTCTAACAGGCAAAACCACGAAACTGATATGTACCCTCTTTGCCGCAGTGTTAAAATCCGGTAAAGAGGGTTATTTTTATGCTTCTTCCGCAGAAAAAGTAAGAATTTACATCTTGAAAAGCCGCCACTCTTTCGTTATAATTCATTTAACTATGTAACTGCTTACAAAAACAATGCATTGAGGATGATTTATGACCATATATGATATTTCGGAAAAGGCCGGCGTTTCCATTGCCACCGTTTCCAGAGTACTGAACGGCAGCAATAACGTTCGCGAAAAAACAAAGCAGAAGGTGCTTGCAGTAATGCAGGAATGCGGCTACACTCCCAATGCCTTTGCCAGAGGTCTGGGACTGAATACCATGAAAACCATTGGTTTTTTATGTGCCGATTCCTCTGATATTTACACGGCAAAGGCCATATACTATTTAGAGCAGCTTTTGCGCGAAAACAATTATAACAGCATCCTTTGTTGTAGCGGTTACGAGCTGGAAAACCGTCAAAGCAGCATGGAACTCTTGCTACGCCAAAAGGTGGACGCCATTATCTTGGTAGGCTCCTCCTACGTGTACGATGAACCGGCTATGAATCAATACATTTTGGACGCAGCTGCCAAAACACCGATTTTGATTATGAATGCTCAGATACAGGCAGACAATGTATACAGCGTTCTGTCCGATGACTACGCTTCCGTCTACCGGGCCACCACATATATGATTGAATCCGGCGTAAAGGATATTATCTTCTTCTACAACACCAACTCCTACAGTTGTAAACGTAAGTTGGAAGGATACCGACAGGCCATGCTGGATGCCGGTCTGCCCGGCGTCGAACCGTTGCTTCACTATTACGACGGTTCCCATCAGGACATTCCTGCCATGGCAGAGAATTTAAAGCAAGCCGCTCAAAACGGCCTACACTTTGGCGGAATCATTGCCGCGGACGATATGCTGGCGCTGGGCGCCGTCAAATACGCCCACGAGCAGAACTTACGCCTACCGGAAGATTTGGCTGTCATCGGCTATAATAATTCCATGCTGACGCGTATCTGCCAGCCGGAACTTACTTCTATTGATAACAAACCCGAAACCTTGTGTCACCACATTGTTCACACATTGATGGGCATCCTGAACGGAGAAAAAATGCCCCCCGTAAGCATGTTTACGGGAGAATTAGTGAAACGTGACACTACCAAATAAATCACATTGCTACAGAAAGCGAGGATATTATGAAAGAATTTATGACCCGGGATTTTCTCCTGGAAACAGAAACAGCGAAAACACTTTTCCATGAATATGCAGCAAAAACTCCTATCTTGGACTATCACTGCCATATTAACCCCAGAGAAATTGCTGAGGACCGCCGCTTTGATAACATCACTCAGGTTTGGCTGGGTGGCGACCATTACAAATGGCGCTTCATGCGTTCCTGCGGTGTGGAAGAAAAATATATTACCGGCGATGCCAGCGATTATGAGAAGTTCTGCAAATGGGCAGAGTGCCTGGGCAAGGCCATCGGCAATCCTCTCTTCCATTGGAGTCATCTGGAATTGCAAAGATATTTTGATTATCACGGCGTCTTAAACAAAAAGACTGCAGACGAGGTTTGGAACATCTGTAATGCCAAATTACAGGAGCCCTCCATGTCTGCCCGCAATATTATCCTGCGCAGCAATGTGACCCTGATTTGTACCACGGACGACCCCATCGACAGTCTGGAATGGCACGCAAAGATTGCTGCTGACCCAACCTTTGATGTGAAGGTACTTCCTGCTTGGCGTCCGGACAAGGCTATGTACATTGAAAAGCCGGACTATCTGGATTATCTGGATAAGCTTGCTGTAGCTGCAGGCATGAACTCCATCACCAGCTTCGCCCATTTAAAGAAAGCTTTGGTAAACCGTATGGAATTCTTTGCTTCCATGGGCTGTAATGTATCAGACCACGGTCTGGAGTTCGTCATGTACTCCCCCGTATCTGATGAAGAACTGGAAGCCATTTTCTTAAAGCGCTTGAATCATATGATTTTAACCAGAGAAGAGGAATTAAAGTTTAAAACCTCCTTCATGACTTTCATGGGACGTGAATACCATCGTTTGAACTGGACCATGCAGCTCCACTATGGTGTGAAGCGTGACAACAATGTTCGTATGTACAAAAACATCGGACCCGATACCGGTTTCGACTGTATCAGCAACAACTCTCCTTCCTGGCAGCTGGCTGATTTCTTAAATGCACTGGCGCTGACGGATGAATTGCCCAAGACCATTATTTACAGTTTGAACCCTAACGACAATCCTGCCATCGGCACCATCATCGGTTGCTTCCAGGATTCTTCCGCTACCGCAAAGATTCAGCAGGGCAGCGCTTGGTGGTTCAATGACCACAAGACCGGTATGCAGGACCAGATGACCTCCTTGGCGAATCTGGGTAATCTCTCCGGCTTCGTAGGTATGCTGACAGACTCCCGCAGTTTCTTATCCTACACCAGACATGAATACTTCCGCCGCATCCTTTGTAACCTCCTTGGTAACTGGGTGGAAAACGGCGAATTCCCTGCGGATATGGAGACCTTGGGTGAAATCGTTACCGACATCTCCTACAACAACGCAAAGCGCTATTTTGAGTTTCCTTTAGCATAAGCGAAAACAGAATATAAAAGCATATCAGAAATCCACAGCTTGACGATTGTCACTGTGGATTTCTTTTGTTTTGTAGCTTCACATTATCCGAAAATCTCTAAATATATATTACCAGTCTTGTTTTCACACACTTTGTATACCAGGAATATTCTGTGCTTTTTCCGTTACAGACTATAATGAAATTAATCAAGAAATGATAGGAAAACGGAGAAAATGTATATGGATACTTTAAAGAAAATCATACAAAGCAATATACTGAATGAGATGAACAAAGCAAATATTTCCATGCGCCAACTGAGTGCAGACATTAATTGTTCGGAAAGCTATGTACAGAAGCTTCTAAACGGTAATTTCGTCCCCACTCTGGAGAAACTAAATGATATCGCCGAATATTTCAAAGTCCCCATTTGGACCTTCTTTCTGTCAGAGGAACTGACCACCGGCAAGATACAGCAGATCAACACCTATCTGCTGACCTTTGATGAAGAGGCGCTGGATGCCACATTAAATATAGTGCGTCGCATAAAGCCCACGAAGTAAAAAATTATAAATAATCAAAATAAAAAACACGAAAAAAACGCATTGTCCCTTTATCGAACAATGCGTTTTGTGCATGTTGAAACTGCTTCTTATGAAATTGTTACTCTCGAGTAAGATAGCTACCGACAAGAGAAACGTCTGTGAGGGAATCGTTCTGGGTGTATACGCGGTAACGTCTGTTATTTGGAATTTCAAAAACAACTGCTATAGAATCTGTATCCTCCACATAATAGCGGTAGCCTAATTCATCCTCTATACCTACTCGTATTTCTACATAGGTGGGATCAATCAGGACTGAAACCATTAAATCCATGCCCTGGGTACAACTGACATATGGTGCATACTTTCTATATCCCACCGGAAGATCCCACTGGAAACCATAACTATCTCTAGTTGATTGTTCTATGTTCTCTCCTTCTACACAAGTAATTCTGTCTGTATCACCATATTCCATATGTATTTTAGGACTTGCTGTTTCCGGATACTGATACTCATCTTCTACCGATGTCTCACTTTCCATACGAACATAAGCATCCGCACACTCGCCTGTTGCTGCATAAACTGTTGTTGAACTTAACATAAAGGCGGTACAAAGTACCAAAACCACGCTCCATCTTGATCGTCTCTTCATTTTACTTATCCTCACTTGTTTCTTCACTCTTTCTACCAGCTCGTGCTGATTATGTACCAAGTGGGATGTCAGGCCTGATTTAAGAGGGTTCTCCATTGCAATACGCATGATTACCTCAAAATAAGGTTTGATTCCTCCGACGTACTGAGACGCTCTGAGGTCACAAGCAAACTCGCTCCATTTTTGTATTTTAAATAATAGAACCCAAGCCAAAGGATTGAAGTAATGTATTATCAATACTAACCGCATGAATAATTTTAACGTCAAATCCTTCTGCTTATAATGCGTCATTTCGTGAATCAATATAACCCGCAATTCCTCCCGTGTATAATCCACTACCGGCAATATTACCCTGGGCGTTGGATGACCCATCACATACGGAGTTGTGTTTTGATAACATTGCCGTATATGTAGTCGGCTATTTCCCCCGAGTGCCGTGAGCTTAATCTCGCCGAATAGTTCCCGGGTATCTTGGGAACATTCGAAGGCATTGCGAGTCCGCTCGATTAGAAGAATATAGCCACGGATAAAATACACCAGCACCACTATTGCTCCTGCCGCCCATAACAGGGCCGTCCATTTGCAGGCTCTCACAATAGCCGGCGTAGGGCTAAATAAATAACCACTATCAGATTGCGCGATATACGATTTCAAACCAATGTACGCAATGGGAAACAAAAAGAAAAGCACTATCATCTTTAATAACTCGAATACGATATTGGCAAAGCCAAGGCGTTCCAGGATTAATCCTATGAAATACCAAACTATGACCAGAATACCGCCGGTTATAGATGTCAGTCCTACCAGCCAAACAATATTAATCCATAACATTGTCGTCCAATAGTTTTCTTATTTCTGCTGCTTCATTTTTTGTCAGTTTTCGGTCGCTACAAAGTGCAGAAATCATATTTGTTATTTTTCCACCAAACCAAAAATCTCGGTCGTTTGCTGCCAGTTTCTTTTTATACTCTTCCTCACTCTTCACTGCACGTGCAAAGGACAGTTTCCCTTTTCTGTAGGTGTCTACATATCCTTTTGCCATGAGTTTCGTGATAAAAGTAGTCACGGTCGTTCTGGCATAATCTTTTCCCCATTTCGTTCTGAGCACTTCGATTAAATTCGGTATCGAAATGTCCCCCTCTGCATCCCAAATGGCTTTCATAATTACTGTCTCGCAGGCGCTAAGGCCCTTGTCATCTTCGAAGAATGTTTTCATGAATAACCTCTCTTTCTGCCTTTATCGCAAAAAATAGTTATCCCCTCGTGCACACAAACTATCATACTACATTTGTAGTTATTTGTCCAGTAAAAATGGATATTGTCAGTCCGCATTTATTTCGTGTCGAAGTCTGACAATATCCAAATCGTATTTTGCAGTATTTTTTGTTCCTCCGTTTCCTTCCGGCGGAGGCTTTTTCGGCATGAAAATTAGTACTCCATAGCCTTCTCTTCGCCGTTCAATACACGAAGCGCACCCTGAGTCAATGCAAGGAGTTCGTCCTCACCGGGATATACAGTGAAAGGAGCGATGAAGCCTGCTCTTTCCTTCAAAGCCTCAATAACAGGTGCGTTGTATGCGATACCGCCGGTTACGATAATCTGGTCCACCTTGCCCTTGAGTACACAAGCCATGGAACCCATATCCTTCGCTACCTGGAAAGTAAAGGCATCTACCATTTCAGCCGCCTTTTCATTGCCCTCATTAACCATCTTCATAACTTCACGCATATCGTTGGTACCAAGGTAAGCATTGAAACCACCCTTACCTACGATTTTGCTGTATACTTCCTTCTTGGTATACTCACCGGAGAAGCACATATCAATCAAAGCACCGCTGGGCACGCCGCCTGCACGCTCCGGAGAGAATGCACCGTCACCGTCAAGTGCGTTAAATACGTCTACAATCATACCCTTTTCATGAGCACCTACGGAAACACCGCCACCCATGTGAACTACGATTAAGTTCAAAGATTCGTAAGGAACTCCCTGCTCCTTTGCATATCTCTTAGCCACTGCCTTCTGGTTCAAAGCGTGGAATACAGACTTACGGGGAAGCTCAGGTACACCTGAGTATCTTGCGATAGGCATCAGCTCATCTACTACTACAGGGTCTACGATGAAGGAAGGAACACCGATGGAATCACCGATTTCTCTTGCCAAAATACCGCCCAAGTTAGATGCATGCTGTCCCTGCTTACCTACTACCAAATCAGCCAACAGCTCGTCGGTTACCGCATAGGTACCGCCGGGGATGGGCTTTAACATACCACCACGGCCTACTACTACGTTAAGAGACTTAATATCAAATTCCTTCTTCTCTAACAGGTCAGTGATGATTTTCTTACGGAAATCCTTCTGGTCTGCGATACTTGCATACTGAGAAATCTCCTCAGTAGTGTGTCTTAAAGTTTCTTCAAACAAGAGGGTTTCATCTTCAAAAACACCGATTTTGGTGGAAGTAGAACCCGGATTAATAATTAAACTCTTGATAGACATAGCATATTCCTCCTAATTTATGAATTAGTTTCCTGCCTTCTTCAGCTCTTCTGCAACTACTGCAGCAAGTGCCAAAGAGTTAACCTTGGTTTCAAAGCTGTCAGAACGGCTGGTAAGCACTACGGGCACCTTGGTACCGGTAAGGATACAACCATTCTTCATATCAGTCATATGTACAATTGCCTTATATACTAAGTTACCTGCGTGGATATCAGGGAAGAGAAGGATATCTGCATCACCCTGAATCTTACGGTCAGTAGCACCTTTGTGAAGTGCTGCTTCGGGATCGATTGCCAAGTCCAAAGAAAGCGGACCGTCTACGATACAACCGGTAATAGCGCCTTCTGCGTTCATCTTGGTCAGCTCTGCTGCTTCAACGGTACAAGGCATCTTAGGATTTACTACTTCTACTGCTGCCAAAGGAGCAATCTTAGGACAATCTACGCCACAAGCCTTTGCTACAGGTACGGTGTTATTGATGATATTAACCTTGTCCTCCAAAGTAGGATAGGTAATAAATGCTACGTCAGTTAAGAATAATAATTGGTCGATACCGGGGATATCA
>JAZNQI010000036.1:0-18654 GCA_045590095.1 Acetatifactor sp.
TGCAACTACCGTATTATTCAATGTATGAGCAAAATACTTGTTTCCATCCTCGCCTTTTACACGGATTTTTAATCTTCTTGCCTGTGCATCGCCGAGATTTGAACAACTACCTACTTCAAAATATTTTTTCTGTCTCGGTGACCATGCTTCTACGTCAAAGGATTTTACTTTGAGGTCTGCAAGATCACCTGAGCAGCATTCAATTGTTCTTACAGGAATATCTAAAGAACGGAATAAATCAACCGTATTTTGCCATAACTTTGTAAACCATTCCGGAGATTCTTCCGGCTTACATACAACTATCATTTCCTGCTTTTCAAACTGGTGAATACGATATACACCACGTTCTTCAATACCATGAGCACCTTTTTCCTTACGGAAACATGGAGAATAAGAGGTTAATGTATGAGGTAATGTCTTTTCTTCCACTAAAGTATCAATATACTTACCAATCATAGAATGCTCAGAAGTACCGATTAAATACAAATCTTCGCCTTCTATTTTGTACATCATGGCATCCATTTCTGCAAAACTCATAACACCGGTAACAACATTGCTTCTGATCATAAAAGGAGGTACACAGTAAGTAAATCCTCTCTCAATCATGAAATCTCTTGCATAACTGATCACTGCGGAATGCAGACGGGCAATATCACCCATAAGATAGTAGAAACCGTTTCCTGCAACATCTCTTGCCGCATCCAAATCAATTCCTTTGAATTTCTCCATAATCTCAGTGTGATAAGGAATATCAAAATCGGGAACCAAAGGTTCGCCGTACTTGGTTACTTCCACGTTCTCGGAATCGTCTTTACCGATGGGAACACTGGGATCAATAATATTAGGAATTACCATCATAATTGCGGTAATCTTTTCTTCCAATTCCTTCTGTTTCGCATCAAGTTCTTCAATACGGGCACCATCCGCAGCAATCTGTTTCTTTACTTCCTCTGCTTCTTCCTTCTTGCCCTGTGCCATCAAAGCACCAATCTGCTTGGAGGTTTTGTTACGGTTTGCTTTCAGCTCATCAACCTCACCCTGGGTCTTTCTTTTTAAGGCATCTAACTCAATTACCTCATCTACCATAGGCAGTTTACTGTCCTGAAATTTCTTCCGGATATTCTCTTTTACTACTTCAGGATTCTCTCTTAAAAATTTAATGTCAATCATTTCCTTTTAACCTCTCTCCATTTGTTTGTGCTTCTTTATCCCGGTAATGGTCTCTCTTATTAAATTCTGACCATGACCTTTCTTAGTATACAACTTATTTTACCTTTTGAAAAGTGAAATTCTTATCTTCCGTTCACCATGGCGTGTTCCAAAGTCTTCTGTTCCTCGCCGCTTAATTCGATTTCGCTGATTCCGTTTTTGATTCGTTTGGAATAGGAGTAACAGCCGTCTACGTTATGAACGGAGTTGATAATAAATCCGGTGTTGGTTTCATCCAGCAATGCTACACAGTAGCTGAGCTTACCGCCCATCTCCTTAAATGCATCATACTTCGCAAGCGCCATCTTCTGGAAGGACCCCTTCTGCTTCCGGTACAAATCCTTGATTGCTTTGCTATTTGCATCTGCCTGCTCTTTAAAAACATCGTGTTCTGCACAAAGTGCCATAATATGTTCTTCCAGACTGGCTGCCTTCTTTCCCATCATGAATTTGTTGTATTTCTCTTTTAACTTCCTGTTCTGAACCATTAATAAAACTACTACTGTAATTAAAACTATCTGTATTATCAAAAGTGCAATGATAAAATAGCCAATGTCTAACCGGCCAAGCCCCATTGCTTCAAAAAGTGCACTTCCCATTTACTTCACCGTTCCTTTTATTTTTTCAGCAAATCAACCAGGCGATCCAACTCTTCATGTGAGAAGAATTCTATTTCAATTTTTCCGGCACCATTCTCTTTGCCTGTAATACGAACTTTCGTACTCAGATTTTCCTTAAGAATCTCTTCAATCTGCTGATAAATTGCATCTAACTGCTTCTCTTTGTTGTCTTTGTTAGTCTTGGCCTTACCCAGATTCTTAACTAATTTCTCAATATCCCTTACAGAAAGTTTTTCATCAAAAACCTTCTGTGCAAGAATGTACTGCTGTTCTGCATCCTCAACAGCGAGCAATGCTCTGGCATGTCCGGTGGTAATCATCTCATCAATCACCATCTGCTGTACCTCATCACAAAGTTTCAACAGACGAAGTGAGTTGGTTACTGCAGTTCGGCTCTTGGAAACACGTTCCGCGATTTCATCCTGCTTTAAGTTAAACTCCGTAATCAATCTCTTATATGCCTGCGCTTCTTCAATGGGATTTAAATTCTCACGTTGAATATTCTCAATCAGCGCAATCTCCACGATTTCCTGTTCTGTGAAATTCTTGATAATAACAGGAACTTCTTTTAATCCGGCAATATTAGATGCTCTCCATCTTCTCTCACCGGCAATAATCTCATAGTAATCCTTTCGGTCCTGCACCAGAATAGGCTGTAACAATCCTACCTGTTTGATGGACTCAGCCAAATCCTGCAACGCATCTTCATCGAAATGTTTTCTGGGCTGATCTCTGTTAGGTTCCACTTTAGAAATCTTAACCTTCACTACTTCGCCATCATATTTCACCGGTGCAACATTTTCCTTTACTCCGCCACCGGGAATCAATGCATCAAGTCCTTTGCCGATGCGGGCCTTTTTTTCTGTTGTTTTCTTTCCACCGTCTTTTGCAACTTTATTCAATGCCATCTTTTCTACCCCTTTAATTTTTTATTCTATCCGGCTATCTGTTTACAGAGATTAATTCCTGTGCCAATTCTAAGTAGCTGATTGCACCCGCTGAACGGGGATCATAACTTGTAATGGGTCTTCCGAAACTGGGAGCCTCTGCAAGACGAATATTTCTGGGAATCATTGTATTAAATATTCTCTCTTCTAAATTCTCTCTTACATTTTCAACTACTTCTGCAGACAGATTTGTTCTGGAATCGTACATGGTAAAAACCACACCTTCCATTTCCAAATCCGGATTCAATCTTGTTTTTACAAGATTTACTGTATAGATTAACTGGCTTAAACCTTCCAAAGCATAGTACTCACACTGAATGGGAACGAGTACACTATCCGCTGCAGTCATCGCATTTACCGTTAACATACTAAGAGAAGGAGGGCAATCGATAATGATGAAATCATATTTATCCTTCACCCAGTCGATTTCATTCTTTAATATGTATTCCTTCTTATCCATATCAATCAATTCAATTTCCGCCGCTGCAAGATTTACATTAGTGGGAATCACTGATAAATTCGGTAAAACCTCCTGAATAATACACTCCTGAATGCTACATTCCCCTAACATTAATTCATATACTGTATTATCTAAATCATTCTTTTCGATACCGAAACCACTGGTTGCATTGCCCTGAGGGTCAATGTCAATCATTAATACTTTCTTTCCTTTTTCTGCAAGAGCAGCTGATAAATTAATAGAAGTTGTTGTCTTACCAACGCCTCCCTTTTGATTTGCAATTGCTATAACTTTTCCCATTTTGTTCCTCACTTTTTACTGTATTTCTATTCTCTCTTTTATCGTACCTTGTGATTATATCACTAAAAGATTCTTTTATCTATATAAAAAATGATTTTTTACTCGCCGTTTCTTCCTGTTTCTTTCATCTTTTTCTATTTTTTTCCTATCTAAAAACTATATCTTGTGGCTGAATTATTCGGTTTATTATCTTATTCTTCTTTCCCGTTATGTTTCACGTGAAATAAAAGAAAATGTTTCACGGAAATAAGTACAATATCTTGGGTTGTATGTTTCACGTGAAACATTATATCTTGTGTCAGTATGTTTTTCATTAAAAATGTTTCACGTGAAACATTTAAGATGGCAGAATAGTAAGATAATACTAGATATAGATTAGGACACAAATTAACATCTGAAAGACATACTTATATACTTATAATCAAAACAAAAAGTAGGCGAATAATAGATTATGAAAGATTAATATGTTGTATGTATTTCAAATCTAATCTGTTATCGGAATTTCTAATTTAATCTGCGTACCGGAATTTCTTTCGCTTACAATTCTATGCTGTCCCGAAATAATTTCCAGTCTCTTTAATGCAGTAGAATATCCCTTAAGAGAAGCATCTTTTAAAACTTCCTCCGGAAGAAAACCTTTCCCATCATCCTTTACCATGACATGATAGAATTCTTCGGACTTACTCATCGAAAACTCTATACTCTTACAACCGGAATGTTTCGCTGCATTCCGAATGTATTCCTTAATAATCAAATATAGTAACACTTCCTTATCAAAAGAATTGAAAACAATATCATCGGAAATACGGTATTTCAAATCAATATCAGGATATGTATTCTTAATATCACTAATCAAACCGACTATTCTTTCTTTCCAGTTTAATTGGGTATTCATAGGTTTCAATATAAAAATAGTATCCGCAAGACTCCCTCTTATCTTTTCAATAGATTTCTGCAAATTACCAATCTCCATCTTTGCACGAACAGGATCTGAATTTATATAATCACAAATAAGATTCACATCATGAAGTAAATAAGATAAGGTATCATCAGAAATTCTCTTTATAGACTCACAGGCAATATTCCGTTCCGTCATATCCAGCTCATGACGAGAAATACTCTGATCCTTATTCATCTGCTTCGTATCATTTATTAAAGAAGAAAGAAGATTCATTTGTTTATCCAATGTATGAACATCTGAAGTAAGACGTTCCGATAATTGCTTTGCATGAAGAAGCTTCTTCTTAAATTTCTCAAGTTCTTCAGTTTTTTCATTAAGAAGATTCTCATCAATCACATACTTAGATACATCTGAAGCAGAGTAAGAATTTTTACCAACAACACCTCTGGGAGAAAATACAAAGGAATCCTTCTGTGTTTCATTCTGCATATATGTAACATATTCTTCCAACTCTTTACAGGATAATTTAAGAGATTCATAACGCTCAGTTTCCCTCATACAATTCTCTCGGGAATTGATATACATCTCTTTTACAGATTGATAAAGAAGTTCCAATTCTTCACATGTGTAACTCTTTCCCATACTAAATACCCCTTTTGTATTATATTTGTAGTTTATATATAACAACATCTAATCCACGTTTACTATAAAACTTCCAAAGAACAAAACAAAAAACAACCCCGTCTATAAAGGTTCTTTGGAAGGAAGACCCGCCTTACGAGGATACTTTTTGGCAGTCTTTTCCGTTTTAATAATGGGAAGCAGACTTCTGTAAATATCTGAATTCGGCAAAAGAAAAGAAATCGGCTCGCCTGCCTTGCCGCCAAGCAAATGAATAGCCGAAGAAGCAGCACTTAGTTCCTCTGACAGTTTTTCAGATTTATATGATACAAAGGTACCGCCGATTTTAACAAAAGGAAGACAATATTCCGTCAAAGTAGAAAGATTGGCAACTGCTCTGGAAACCGCGAAATCATAATGTTCACGATGAGACGCATTACGTGCCAAGTCCTCTGCTCTGGAATGAATATTTGTTACATTTGAAAGACCAAGCTCCTCTTTCACTGCATCTAAGAATTTGATTCTCTTATTCAGGGAATCCATTAAAACAAACTCTGCCTTAGGGAAAAGAATCGCCAAAGGAATTCCCGGAAAACCGGCACCGGTTCCTACATCAATCATAGTAAAAGAACAACTTTCGAAATCAGATATATTTCCGGCTTTCAGATAATTTACAAAAGAAAGGCTGTCAATAAAATGCTTTTTCATAACCTCATCAAACTCCGTAATGGCAGTCAGGTTCATAAAAGAATTCCACTCCACCAAAAGCTCATAAAAACGGAGAAACTGTTCATCCTGCCCGGTACTTAATCTAATATCCCAGGTTTCTAATTCATTATGAAACTGTTCTAAATTATAATCCTGATTTATCTTATCCATCTATTTAACCTCAAAAAACAAATAACTCTGAATTACAAAAAATCTACACAATAAGAAAAAAGAATTACTTAAAATCCTCATCCAATTCTAATAGATAAATTACCTGCGCTTTAACTGTTCCAGATAAATCAGAAGCACAGAAACATCCGCCGGGGAAACTCCACTGATTCTTGACGCCTGTCCGATAGAAATAGGACGAAACATTTTTAACTTCTGCCTTGCTTCCAGACGCAAACTGGATACATCATCGTAATCAATATCTGCAGGAATCAGACGTTTTTCTGTCTTTTTAAACTGTTCCACCTGACGCATCTGGCGCTCAATATAACCTTCATACTTAATATTGATAAGAACCTGCTCCACAACCTCTGCAGGAAGAATAGGTCTTTCTTTGTCTAATTCTGCAAGCAGTTCATAGTTAAGCTCCGGCCTGCAAATTAATTCCGCCATAGTGGCAGCGGTACGCAGAAGTGCAGAGTTATTCTTCTCCAAAAAAGCCTGTACTTCCTTATTGGCACCTACCTTGGTTTCCTTCAGACGGGCAACCTCAGCGTCAATCATTTCCTGCTTTTTACAAACGTGGGCATACTGCTCCTCAGAAATAAGACCTACCTCATAACCAAATTTACGCAAACGTAAATCTGCATTATCCTGACGCAATAACAAACGGTATTCCGCCCGGGAAGTCATCATTCGATAAGGTTCTCTGTTATCCTTGGTTACCAAATCATCTATTAATACTCCGATATATGCTTCGCTTCGATCCAAAATCAGAGGCTCTTTTCCTTTTAACAAAAGGCATGCATTGATACCGGCAATCAGTCCCTGGGCTGCAGCTTCTTCATAACCACTGCTTCCGTTAAACTGACCGGCAGCAAAAAGAGCTCCAACACTTTTTAATTCCAGAGAAGGTGTTAGCTCACCGGATTCCAAACAGTCATACTCGATGGCATAAGCATTCCGGACAATGCGGCAGTTCTCCATACCCGGTACGGTACGATACATGGCCAGCTGCACATCTTCAGGAAGCGAGGAAGACATACCGCCCACATACATTTCATTCGTATAAAGTCCTTCGGGCTCAATGAAAACCTGATGACGCTCCTTCTCGGCAAACTTCACTACTTTATCTTCAATGGAAGGACAATATCTGGGTCCCGTTCCTTCAATGATTCCTGCATAAATAGGAGAACGGTCCAGATTTCCGCGAATAATCTCATGGGTCTTCTCATTCGTATAAGTCAGATAACAGCTCACCTGCTCTTTCTGAATTTCGTCCGGATTGGTTGAGAAAGAAAAAGGAATCACCCTCTCATCTCCCACCTGCTCTTCCATTTTAGAAAAATCAAGACTTCGCTTATCCATACGGGCAGGTGTACCTGTCTTGAAACGGCGAAGCTTCACACCGAGTTCTTTCAGGGAATCCGTCAGGGCATTTGCTGCCTGCAAACCGTTAGGCCCCGTATAAGTAATAGACTCACCGCAAAGACAGCGGGCTTTTAAATATGTACCGGTACAAAGAATCACAGCCTTACATTCATATACGGTTCCCGTAAAAATTTTGACACCGCAAACCTTAGGGAAACCGTTTTCTCCCTGCTCTGTCAAAATCTCGCAAACCTCACCCTGCTTAATCGTAAGATTGTCCTGATTTTCAAGAATCTGTCGCATGCTTCTGGTATAATCCGCTTTATCCGCCTGGGCACGAAGTGAGTGAACCGCCGGTCCCTTGGATACATTCAGCATTTTGGACTGGATAAAAGTTTTATCAATATTCTTACCCATTTCTCCCCCCAAAGCATCCAGTTCACGTACCAGATGTCCCTTGGAAGTTCCTCCGATATTAGGATTGCAGGGCATCAATGCAATACTCTCTACACTTACCGTAAAAATTACGGTATCAAATCCTAGGCGCGCACAGGCAAGAGCAGCTTCACAACCCGCGTGACCTGCGCCTACCACACAAATATCTGTTTTGATTCTTGCTTCCGGCATACTATTCTCCGATCCTTCTATAAATTATCAATCTGTCCGGCAAGCTGCATTTTCGCAAACTTCACCTCAATAAGAATAACATATTTTTTGTCAAATGAAAACCGCCTGTTCTTAAACAGACGGTTTCATTTATAATATTAAATTATTTACCCATACAGAACTTTGAGAAAATCTCATTGACCAGATCCTCTCCTACTTCTTCACCAATCATCTCTCCTAAACAGGCATAAGCATTCATTAAATCAATGGAATAGAAATCTTCCGGCATATCATCTGCCAAACTGGATTTCACCATCTCCATACTTGAAAGTGCACCCTGTAGTGTTTCCTGCTGACGCAGGGATGAAATGGTTACTTCATCATCAAAGGAGATTTCTCCGTTGAAGAATTTTTCTTTCAAAATTGCAATAAATTCATCCAAACCTTCTTTTTCTTTCGCAGAAATGGCAATGAAAGAAACGTCTTTTTCGTCAAACCTGCGAAGAAGGCTTTCTTTTGTAACCAAGGTATCTAAATCTGATTTGTTTAAAAGAACAATTGTCTTGGATAAATCCAGCAACTTGATGATTTCTTCATCATTCTCGTCTAATTCCACGGAACTGTCTACAATATAAACCATTAAATCAGCCCGTTCCAATGACTCTTTGGCCTTGCTGACACCGATTTGTTCCACAACATCTTCCGTATCACGAATGCCTGCGGTATCAATCAGATTAAGTGTCATACCCTCTAACTGAACTGATTCTTCCAAAGTATCTCTGGTGGTTCCGGCAATATCCGTTACAATGGCTCTCTCCTCTCCCAAAATTAAGTTTAAGAAAGAAGATTTTCCTGCATTCGGCTTTCCTACTATAACAGTATTAATGCCTTCCTTGATTATCCGGCCATTCTCAGCAGTATCCAAAAGCTTGGAAATCACAGAAATTATTTCATTGCTCTTTCGTTCCAGTCTTTCATGAAAACCATCTAAGCTGATGTGCTCCGGATCGTCTAATGCAGACTCGATAAAAGCGATTTCATAAAGAATATCTTCCCGAAGCTTCTTGATTTTGTGGTACAAATCTCCTTTCAGATGCTTCATGGAATTTCTTCTGGCTGCCTCATTCTTTGACTGGATCAAATCCATGATAGCTTCCGCTTCGGTCAAATCAATTCTGCCGTTTAAGAAAGCTCTTTTGGTAAATTCTCCCGGTTCTGCCAATCTGGCGCCGGCCTTTACCACAGCTTTCAGAATACGGTTCATGACATAAATGCCGCCATGACAATCAATCTCCACCGTATCTTCTTTTGTAAAAGAATTCGGTGCCTTTAAAAGAATCACCATTACCTCATCAATTACTTCTCCATCTTCTAAAATATGTCCGTAATGAACGGTATGGCTCTTCTGTTCGGATAAAAGTTTTGTACTTTTGGCTTTAAAAACTTTATCTGCCACTTCAATTGCCTGATCTCCGGATATTCTGATAATTCCGATTCCGGAAGGGGAAAGGGCAGTAGCAACTGCTGCAATTGTATCTGTAATCATCTTATTTCTTAAGAGTTACTACAACTTTACGGAAGGGTTCTTCTCCTTCACTATGAGTTGTAACATATCTGTCGTTTTGAAGTGCAGAATGAATGATTCTTCTTTCGTAAGGATTCATAGGCTCCAAAGAAACACTTCTTTTGGTTCTTTTTACCTTAAAAGCAATATTCTTTGCAAGGTTCTCAAGTGTTAATTTTCTTCTTTCACGATAATTCTCGGTATCAACTTTAACACGGATGTATTCTCCTGTTCCCTTATTTACTACCAAAGAAACCAGATACTGTAAAGAATCCAATGTCTGTCCTCTCTTACCGATCAAAACACCCATGTCTTTACCATTTAAAGTAACATCCAAAGCATTGTCCGCTTCGTTGAAAGAAGCATCAATACTTGCTTCAATATTCATTGCACCAAGCACATCTTTTAAAAACTCTTTTGCCTTATCTTCTACACTTAACTCAACTTCTTTTACTCTTGCTTTAATCACAGCTTTTTTGGCATTGATTCCAAGAAAACCTGCAGAGCCTTCTTCGATTACTTCATATTCAAGACTGTCACTTGCTACCGTAAAATGCTGACATGCATTGGTAATAGCATCTGCAACTGTCTTTGCACTAAATTCCATATATTCCATTCTTATAAATCCTCCCATTCTTCATAAACAAATATAAATCACTATTTGTTATTTCTCTCATTATAGTTCTTAACCATATTAGCCTTGGATGCAAGACTTCCTGCCGGAGCATTCTTGCTGGCTTTGTTATAATACTCCGTAGCTTTTCTGATATCTTCCTGAATCTGTTCCTGTGTTCTGGCAGCCTTGGGATTCTTAGCAGGATCAATACTTCTGGTATTGCTCATTGCTCTCTCATTCAATCCCTTCATTAACTCGCTGCGCTTTTCCATTTTTTTCTGGAACTTTTCACTGTTCTTTTCCATTAATTTCTCTACATCAAGATTATGATCGATGAATTTATTAATGGCAACCTGCTGAATCGCACGAATTACAGCACCGGCAATCCAGTAAAGACCCATACCTGCAGGAAGTGTAAAACAAAATACTGCAGACATAATAGGCATAACATTATTCATGGTCTTCATGGAAGCCATCATGGGATTTTCTTCCCCTTTATCGTTGTTGGTATTTGCAGTAGGAGCAAGTTTCAAACCAATCCACTGTGTTGCAGCAGCCAAAAAAGGAATTAAGACAGCAAAAATAATAACAATCCAGCTTCTTTCGTCAGAACCCCATTCTCTCATAATGGTTTCCCAGGGAGAATATGCAATATTAATAAAGAAGAACTCGTTATACTTGTCCAGCTGTTCCAAAGAAGCAGAAATACTTTCTGAAAGATTAGGATATTTTTCAATTAAAAGATTCCAATCCGCATTGCTTGCTCTGTTTAAAACATCGACAAAAGTATTCTGTACATAAGTAGTATCCCCTGCTGTAAAAAGTTCATTTTTAAACTGCTTGTTAAATGCGGGTGAGGAACTTAAAGACTGAATAAAATCTTTGCTTCCGTTCTGCGCGATTAACTCGTCTACCATAGGAAAAAATGCTTCTTTTACCTTAGTTACATAAGCAGGAATTGCATAAATAACACGGTAAAGAGCCAATAAAATAGGCATCTGAATCAATAACTGCAAACAACTACCGGTAGGAGAAACACCATATTTGGCATATACTGCCTGGGTTTCCATGTTCATTGCCTGCATGGATTCCGTATCCTGTCTTCCTTTATACTTTGCCTGGATTGCCTGAATCTCAGGATTCATAATGGCAGATAATTTAGCAAATTTCTGCTGCTTAATTGTTAAAGGAAGTAAAAGTAAATAAATAACAATTGTAAAAAGAATAATTGCAATACCAATATTTGGAATTCCAATTTTATCCAATACCCAAAAAATACCTTCCATCAAAAAACCCAGTAATTTGGCAACGGGTCCTAAAATAAAAGTGGAATTCTGTGTTAATACAATATTATACAATTTAGACCTCCAACTCTACAATCCATCTAAGGGACCGGATCATATCCACCTTTAGAAAAAGGATTGCATCTTAATATTCTCCAGGACGCAAGAAGAAGTCCTTTCATTACTCCGTGCTTCTGTATTGCTTCCAGTCCATACTGTGAACAACACGGATAATAAGGACACTTAGTCGTCTTCAAAGGAGACAAATATTTCTGGTAAAACTTTATAATAGCAATCAATATTTTTTTCATCATTAATTACCATATTGCTTCATTCTGCTTTGGTTCTTATGGCTGAATGAAGTTTCATTAGATGTAATAGCGCCTTTTCCGTTTCCTGATATGTGGCACCGGCGGCACTGTTTCTTCCTATTACTACAATGTCTAAACCACTATTAAACATTTCTTCGTGTAGTCTGTAACTTTCTTTCACCAGTCTTTTCACGTGATGTCTGACCACGCTGTTTCCGACTTTCTTACTAACTGATATTCCGATTCTGTTTCTTTCAAGCTGATTTTTCGACACATACATTACAAACAATTTGTTTGCATAAGATTTTCCACTTTTAAAAACAGACTGAAAATCGTGGTTTTTTCTTAAGGAATCCGTAAATTTCATAAATTAACTCCAATCCAAAAGACATAAAAAAACAAAAAGGCCACATATCTGCGGCCTATGCTGATAACTGCTTTCTTCCTTTTGCTCTTCTGGCAGCTAAAACTTTTCTTCCGCCCGGAGTACTCATTCTTGCTCTGAAGCCGTGAACTTTAGATCTCTGTCTCTTTTTCGGCTGAAATGTCATCTTCATATTCTAACACCTCCTTTACTTATGTCGAAAACGTCATTCTCGATTATATAGGAATAAAATGCCTTAGTCAAGGAAATTTTACTATTTTTCTTATAAAAACGAAAATTAATGAAATCCTTATTTTTAAAGGGATTGTGTATAATTTTTACAGCAATTTTTTTTAAAAATAATTACAACAATATATTGATTTTTATTTCCTTTCGTAATACAAAATATAGAATAAAGGTTACAAATAAAATATTAACATAAATTAATCCACAGTTTGTGTATTACTTGTGGATAATGTAGATATCTTATGGATAACTTTTCGACAAAAACATACAAAATCCTTAAAAATGCTGTTTTTTAGTGCGTTTATATGTGGTAAAAAGTTATTCACATATATGTTGATAACTTTGTTTATATCACATTTTGTTCACAAATAGGGTTAACATAATATTTTTATTCACATAGTCTTTTTCACAACATTTTTTTCAATTATCGATTTGATATTTTTCCTTTTATAAGGTACAATAATTACTAAAGATAATTAAAATGTCCAAATATGCGTTTCTTCCATATATAAGGGTGTTTTTCTTACTCACAGGCGTATGTTTTACCCCTGTTTTGCTCCATTGTTTTTATTATATTTATAAGGAAATGATTTTATGCATGAATTACAAGCCAATTGGGAATTAATCAAAGAAACAATAAGGAAAGAATATGAATTATCAAATGCAGTTTATAATGTCTGGATTCAGAACCTTAAATTCAGCAGTGTGGAAGGGAATGTGGTAACCATTGCCATTCCTTCCAATCAGTCTCATATTCTTGACTATATTATAAGAAAATATAAATCATTCTTTCAGGTAACCATTTCTGAATTTATGAATGATTATTATGATGTAAGATTTGTTTTGGAATCCGACACCGACAAAGAGATTGAGAAAGATATTGAGAATGAATTTACCGATCACCGTGATTTGTATCGTCAGGCTAATCTTGCCAGCAAATATACATTTGATAATTTTGTGGTAGGAAGCAACAATAACTTTGCCCAGTCCGCTTGCCTTGCAGTTGCCGAGTCACCCGGTGAAGTTTTTAATCCTCTCTTTATTTACGGAGGATCCGGTCTTGGTAAAACGCACCTTATGCATTCCATCGGTCATTACATTCTGGATCATAATCCTGATATGAAGGTTTTATATGTAAACAGTGAAACCTTTACCAACGAAGTAATTGAATCAATCCGAAGCGGTCGCAGCGGTAATTCTTCTTCTATGAATAAACTGCGTGACAAATATCGTACCGTCGACGTTTTATTAATCGATGATATACAATTTATTATCGGTAAAGAAAGTACGCAGGAAGAATTTTTCCATACTTTCAACACCTTATATAATAATGGTAAGGCGATTATTATTTCTTCCGATAAGCATCCGAAACAGATGGAAACTTTGGATGAGCGTTTCTCTTCCCGGTTCCAGATGGGACTTCCCGCAGATATTCAGCCTCCTAACTATGAAACCAGAGTAGCAATTCTTCTTAAAATTGCGGAACCTCATAGCCAGAAGAATAATATCTCAAATGATATCATTGAATATATTGCCACTAACATTAAATCCAACATCAGAGAATTGGAAGGTGCATTTAATAAGCTTTTGGCTTATGCCCGAATTAATAATAAACCCATTACCATGGAATTGGCAGAAGAAGCTTTGAAAGATATGATTTATCCTGATAAGCCTAAGATTATCACTCCTACTATTATAATAGAAGTAGTTGCTGAACATTACGGTGTAAATGCCCAGGATATTACTTCCAAGAAGAGAAATGCCGAATTCGTATTACCAAGACAGGTTGTAATGTATCTATGCCGTGAATTAACCGATGTTTCCTTAACTAATATTGGTAAAATACTGGATAAAAAGGATCATACTACCGTTCTTCACGGTGTAAACAAAATTGAAGAACAGTTAAGCACCAACAGTGAATTGGCAGAACAGATTGAAATCATTAAAAAGAAAATTATCCCCAACTGATTGTTGATAAGATGTGATAAAGAGTGTGCATATTTTTTATGATTTCATTTTACTTATAAGATGGTTTTTATCAAATGTGGATGAGTGTGGAAAATTTTTAATTTATCCTTTGTTTTTTAACAACTTATCCATTCCATTTTTCCTTTGAATTTAGTATAATTGAAGGGGTTATACACTTTTTACACAGGTACTAATAATACTATTACTATTAATAAATTAATTATTTAAGCAAAGCTGAATCAATTTTTCAAACCGGTTTATGAAAGGAGTTTATACACAAAATGAAACTTAGTATTTCTAAATCTAATCTTTTAAAAGGGGTACAGATTGTTTCAAAGGCTGTATCCAATAAAACTACAATGTCTATTTTAGAATGTATTTTAATAGATGTCAGAGATGGACAGATTCGTCTGGTAGCCAATGATATGGATTTAGGAATAGAAACTTTCGTAGAAGGTGAAATAATTGAATCCGGTATTGTAGCCATTGAATGTAAAGTATTCTCTGAGATTGTTCGTAAATTACCTGACAGCAATATATTTATTGATGTATATGATGATTTCAAAGTAAATATTGAATGTGAGAATTCCAAATTCTCCATACTCGGCAGAAACTGGGAAGAGTTTAATGATTTACCAAATATAGATAAAACAGACGGAATCATTATTTCTGAGTTTGCCTTAAAAGAAATTATACATCAGACTATTTTCTCCATTAGTGACAATGATACCAATAAGATAATGGGTGGAGAATTATTTGAGATTAACAATGATACGTTAAGAGTGATTTCTTTGGACGGACATCGTATTTCAATCCGTAAGATTACATTGAAAAATGATTACGGATTCAAAAAATGCATTGTTCCCGGTAAGAGCCTGAATGATTTAAGTAAGAATCTTAGTGGTTCTGCTGATCAGGATGTAACGATTTACATGGCTGATAAGTTTATTATTTTTGAATTTAACACCACTACCATGGTTTCCAGATTAATTGAGGGAGAGTATTTTAAGATTGACCAGATGCTTTCCACGGATTATGAAACCAAATTTAAGATAAACAAGAAAGAATTTTTGGATTGTATTGACAGAGCTACTCTTCTTGTAAAAGAAGGGGATAAGAAACCTGTCATTATCACCATCGGTGATGAAATGATGGAATTAAAGATTGATTCCGTAGTAGGAAGCATGAAAGAAAATCTTTCAATTACCAAAGAAGGTAAGGATATTATGATTGGATTTAATCCTAAGTTTCTAATGGATGCCCTTCGTGTAATTGATGAAGAAGAAGTTACGCTTTACATGGTAAATCCCAAAGCTCCCTGCTTTATCAGAGATGACGCACAGAGCTATACATATTTGATTTTACCGGTTAATTTTACTGTTGTGAAATAAAAGGATTGATGGAAAATGGATAAATTTGTTTTAAAAGATGATTTCATTAAACTTTGTCAGTTAATGAAAGCTGCTAATATGGTTTCAAACGGCAGCGATGCCAAATTTATCATTCAGGATGGTTTGGTGAAAGTAAACGGCGAAGTGGAACTTCAGCGTGGCAAAAAAATTCATTCCGGAGATGTTGTGGAATATAAAGGAATGAAGATTGAAGTAGAATAAGTATGTGCTTCAGAACGGAGTTTCCAAAATGTATATTAAATCACTCGAATTAGAGAATTACAGAAATTATAAAAGTCTTAATTTGGTTTTTGATAAAGGAACTACTATTCTTTACGGAAACAATGCCCAGGGAAAGACAAATATACTGGAAGCAATTTATTTATCTGCTACCACGAAATCTCATAAGGGCAGTAAAGACAGGGAAATTATTAATTTTGATGCAGAAGAAGGGCATATTCGTACTATTTTAGAAAAAGACGGTTTGGACTACCGTATTGATATGCATCTAAGAAGTTCCAAATCCAAAGGAATTGCCATTAACTGTGAGAAAATTAAAAAAGCATCAGAGCTGATAGGCCTTTTGAATGTGATATTTTTTTCTCCGGAAGATTTAAATATCATTAAAGAAGGTCCGGCATACCGGCGCAGATTTGCGGATATGGAATTGTGTCAGTTAGACCAATTTTATATCTACAATTTAAACAATTATAATAAGATTATTAATCAGCGTAATAAATTACTGAAAGATTTATATTTTAATCCTTCTTTAAGGGAAACTTTAATGATTTGGGATAATCAGTTGGAATCTTTCGGAAGTAAGATTATTGAGAGAAGAATTCAGTTTACGGAGCAGTTAAATGAAATCATGAAAGATATTCATTATAAGCTATCCGGCGGACTGGAAGAAATAGAAATTGTTTATGAACCAAATGTAGGTCCCGGAGAAATCGGAGAAACCCTTCTTAAAATGCAGGAGAAGGATATTCGCTCCAAAATGACGTCAGTGGGGCCCCACAGAGATGATTTTGCCTTTATGGTAAATGGAATAGATATTCGTAAATATGGTTCCCAGGGACAGCAGAGAACTGTTGCGTTATCTTTAAAACTGGCGGAAATTGAATTGGTAAAGAGAATTACCAAGGATATTCCGGTACTTTTGCTGGATGATGTTTTATCTGAATTAGACAGCAACCGGCAGAATTATCTTTTAAACAGCATAGGAGATATTCAAACTATTATTACCTGTACAGGTCTGGATGAATTTGTAAACAACAGATTTGAGATTAATAAAGTTTACAAAGTAGTCGAGGGAAGTGTAGAGGAATAGAAGCAAAGGATGAAATTAATTTATAAAGAAAGGCATGGGTAAGCATGAGTCAGGAATACGGAGCAGATCAAATACAAATTCTGGAAGGTTTGGAAGCCGTAAGAAAAAGACCCGGTATGTACATTGGAAGTACATCATTAAGAGGTCTTCATCATTTGGTTTATGAAATTGTAGATAATTCCATTGATGAAGCTTTGGCGGGATTCTGTGATACCATTCACGTTACAATTAATAAAGACAATTCCGTTACCGTTATCGATAACGGACGAGGAATTCCTGTCGGAATTAATCAGAAAGCGGGCATTCCTGCGGTGGAAGTTGTATTTACGATTCTTCATGCCGGCGGTAAATTCGGTGGTGGAGGGTATAAAGTATCAGGCGGATTACATGGTGTAGGTGCGTCTGTCGTTAATGCGCTCTCAAACTGGCTGGAAGTTGAAATTTACAGAGACGGTAAAGTATATATTCAGCGTTATGAGAGAGGACACGTTATGTATCCTCTGAAAGAAATAGGAAGCTGTCCCGAAGATAAGACCGGTACAAAGGTATCATTCTTACCTGACCATACGATTTTTGAAGAAACTGTTTTTGACTTTGATACATTAAAACAAAGATTCCGCGAGATGGCTTTCTTAACCAAGGGATTAAAGATTATATTAAGAGATGAGCGCGGAGAAGAAATCAAGGAAAGAACCTTCCATTACGAGGGTGGTATCAAAGAATTTGTTCAATACTTAAACAAAGGCAAAACAGCTTTATATGAAAATATCCTTTATTTTGAAGGAAAAAGAAATAATGTGTACGTAGAGGTTGCGCTCCAACACAATGATTCTTTTAACGAAAGTACATATAGCTTTGTAAATAATATTAATACACCGGAAGGCGGTACTCATTTATCCGGATTCAGAAATGCAATTACAAAGACTTTCAATGATTATGCAAGAAGTGCTAAATTGTTAAAGGATACGGAAGCTAATTTAAGTGGTGAAGATATCAGAGAAGGTTTGACTTCCATTGTATCCATTAAGATTGAAGATCCTCAGTTTGAAGGACAGACCAAACAGAAGCTTGGTAATACGGAAGCCCGTGTGGCAGTAGATCAGATTGTGAGTGAACAGCTGACTTATTTCTTAGAGCAGAATCCTGCCATTGCCAAGATTATATGTGAAAAATCAATTTTGGCATAGCGTGCAAGAGAAGCAGCCCGTAAGGCCCGTGATTTAACCAGACGTAAAACTGCGTTAGAGGGTATGGCTCTTCCCGGTAAACTGGCAGATTGTTCAGACAAAAATCCTGAAAATTGTGAAATATACATTGTAGAGGGTGATTCTGCGGGTGGTAGTGCAAAGACGGCAAGAAGCCGTGCTACCCAGGCAATTCTTCCTCTTCGCGGTAAGATTCTTAATGTTGAAAAAGCCCGCCTTGATAAAATATATGCCAACGCGGAAATTAAAGCTATGATTACTGCTTTCGGTACCGGTATTCATGATGATTTTGATATCAGCAAGTTAAGATATCACAAGATTATTATTATGACAGATGCCGACGTGGACGGTGCACATATCAGTACGCTTTTACTTACGTTTTTATATCGTTTCATGCCGGAACTGATTAAGCAGGGATATGTTTATCTGGCACAGCCTCCTCTTTACAAGTTAGAGAGAAATAAG
>JAZNQI010000037.1:0-17979 GCA_045590095.1 Acetatifactor sp.
TTAGCTGCGTGCTCAGCTTCTTCCCAAGCTGCCTTTTCCCAGTAAAGACCGATTTCAGGATAACCTTCTCTGTGAGCAACTCTAGCCATTGCAAGGTACATACCTACTTCTGAGCATTCTCCTTCGAAGTTTGCTCTCAAATCCATAATGATGTCTTCAGGAACGCCCTGAGCAACACCTACTACATGTTCAGCAGCCCAAACTTTTTCGCCTGCCATTTCGTTGAACTTTTCAGCGGGAACTCCACATACGGGGCACTTTTCAGGTGCTGCATCTCCTTCATGAACATAACCACATACACTACATACATACTTCATAATACATTTCTCCTTCTCATTTAAAATTTTGTTTTCTAGAGTGTCTTTTGACACATGTCCGCTTGAGCGGGGTTATTCAGCTTCCTTCGTACAGTCTTCACAAAGACCGTTGAAATAAGTGGTGTAACCCAGGATGCGACCGTTGAAACGTTGGCCGGCGATTTCCATAACGGAATCGATGTCTTCCATCTCCAGGTCAATGACTCTACCGCAGTGACTGCAGATAAAGTGATAATGCTTTGAAATGTCGGCGTCAAAATGGTCCACGCCGTCTCCTAAACGTAATCGCTGTATTTCTCCAATGTCTGCAAGTAAAGTCAGGTTGCGATATACGGTTCCCAAGCTAATGCTGGGGTTTTGCTGTCGTACATTCATATAGACCACATCAGCGGTGGGGTGATCTTTTCGACTCATTAAGAAGTCTTTAATCATCTCTCGTTGTTTACTATGCTTTAGTGTAGCCATCTCGCTCCTTTCTTTCAAAAACGATATCAGTAACGATTACTAATTTTAATATAACAGAAATTTGACATTTGTCAACATATTTTTGAAAAATATTTTAGATTTTTTTAATGATAAAATTTGGTAGTTTTTATACATAGTTGAAATCAATGTGATATACTTACTATGAAGTGGGAAGTTTATTGGAGAGATATAATATATGAAGTTTAAAACCAGATTGCTTATTACTTTTATTACAATTATATTATTACCGCTGATATTGACTGTTTTTGCCTTCCTGTTCATCGGAGTGTTCCTTATGAATAACCAGCAGGGGCATTCTCTAAAGGAAGTGGATTACTCGCTGATTGGGGAAGCCTTTGATACCTTTGCGAATACTGCAGACAATACTTTTGAAAAGATTGAGCAGCAGGCGAGGAAGGATGTTTCCAAGTTGGAAGACAAAGCATTTTTGGAAGAACTGAATGCAGAATTATCCGGCAAATCGGCCTACATTTTAGTTCGAAAAGGGGAAGAAATCTATTATGCGGGCAATACAATTGCTGCAAAGCGAATCGCAGATAAGCTTCCGCCTTATGGAAGCGGTGTGACGGAGGTGGATTCGGGGTATTATTACGGCGAGATAGATAAATATGTGCGGCAATTTGACTTCCGATTTAGCGACGGAAAAGAAGGAAGCATCTTTGTAGTAGCAAAAATCTCTTCACTTATTTCTAAAGCTTTGTTGGTGGACATGTTTATTGCCATCGCCCTGATTTTAATTTTTACCGGCTTGATGTTGACCCAGTGGATTCACAAAAGTATGATCAAACCGGTTAATGAGTTAAATGTAGCCATGCAGAGAATTAAGGACGGCAATTTTGATTATGTGCTGCAAACAAATGTAAAAGGTGAAATCGGAGATCTGTATCGCAATTACGAGGACATGAGATTGCGCCTGAAAGAAAATATCGAAGAAAATGAGCAGCAGGAGCAGAAAAACAAGGAATTAATCAGTAATATTACCCATGATTTGAAGACACCTATTACCGCTATCAAGGGGTATATGGAGGGTATTATGGATGGAGTGGCGGATACTCCGGAAAAGAAAGATAAGTACATTCGTACCGTTTATAATAAAGCCATGGACATGGACCGACTGATTAATGAGTTAACTGTATATTCCAGCTTTGAAACGAATCGTATTCCGTATAATTTCAGATGTATCAACGTGGCGGATTATTTCGGAGACTGCGTGGAAGAAGTGGGACTGGATTTGGAAGCCAGAGGTATTAAGCTGAATTATACTGATTTGACAGATCCGGAAACCAGCATTATTGCAGACCCTGAGCAGATGAAGAAGGTCGTAAACAATATTATCAGCAATAGCGTAAAGTACATGGATAAAACACACGGAGAAATCGACATTCGAATTCTGGATGAAGGGGATGCTATTCGTGTAGAGATAGAGGACAACGGAAAAGGTATTGCACAAAAGGATTTGGGAAGGATTTTTGAAAGGTTTTACCGAACGGATGCTTCCCGAAATTCTGCACAGGGCGGCAGCGGAATCGGTTTATCCATTGTCAAAAAGATTATTGAAGACCATGGCGGATACATTTGGGCATCCGGAAAAGAAGGTGAAGGTGCTTGTATTCATTTTGTAATAAGAAAGTATAAGGAGCTTCAAAACGAAGCGTAGGATTGTGGAAAGGAAGAAAGCGGCGCGACAAAAATAGAAAGAATGGCAACCGGCGCCGTAAACGGAGGAAATAAAATGAGCAGAATTTTAATTATTGAAGATGAAGTGGCAATTGCAGATTTAGAGAAGGATTATTTGGAACTGAGTGATTTTGAGGTGGAAATCAGTCACACCGGTGATGAGGGGTTGCAAATGGCATTGGAGAAAGAATTCGATTTGATTATTCTGGATTTAATGTTGCCCGGAATGGATGGGTTCGAGGTTTGTAAGCGAATTCGTGCGGAGAAAAATATCCCTATATTAATGGTGTCTGCAAAGAAGGATGATATTGACAAGATTCGGGGTTTAGGTCTGGGTGCCGATGATTATATGACCAAGCCCTTTAGCCCCAGTGAATTGGTGGCGCGTGTGAAAGCACATATGGCCAGATACGAGAGATTGGTGGGTAGTGCGCCGAAGAGCAATGATATTGTGGAAATCCGCGGTATCCGCATTGATAAAACTGCCCGCAGAGTCTACATCGACGGCGAGGAACGCACCTTTACTACCAAGGAATTCGATTTGCTGACTTTTTTGGCAGAGAATCCCAACCATGTTTTCACCAAGGATGAGTTGTTTAGGGAAATCTGGGATATGGACTCCATCGGCGACATCGCTACTGTAACCGTGCACATCAAAAAGATTCGTGAGAAGATTGAGAAGGATACCGCGAAACCTCAGTATATTGAAACGATTTGGGGTGTGGGGTATCGGTTTAAGGTGTAAAGGGTGTTGACAAATAGACAAATAGAATTTATTATAGATTTATAAAGAGGTGTTGCCGATAGACGGCTAGTCCTTAATAATCAGTTAACAGAAAGTAACCGTTACCTTGGCTGGGGCGGTTACTTTTTTGTGTCTTGGATATACGCTATCAAAATCGTCACAACTATGGTAAGAACCATGAGTACGATTGTAATGATCTCAAAATCACTCATAAGTCAGCCCTCTCTTTCGTATAAATTTCCACTAAGCTTGGGATTTCTATCTAAGCAGAGGGTCACAGTCCCTCTGTTGGAAGGACTAACCGCTACCGTTATGGCAACACCTATGAGTAGTATATCAAAACAGATAAATATTTTCAATAGAAAACAATGGGCGAAAAAGTGATAATTGCGAAAGGATACAGATTAAACAAGAATTGTATCAGCAATCCCGACATAGACACGGAACGAAGCGGACAGAACCGCATTTATATTGCACCGAAGCAATCTCTTTATAAAGATTGTAAGGAACAAATAGAAAAGCGTGTTGTGGCAAGCGGTGGCAGAATTACCAAAGCAAGTAATTGGATTTGTGAGGCGGTATTTTCATACCCCGAAGAATTACCACTTGAACGTTTGGACGAATACAACGATTTAATCATAAAATATATGAATGCAAGATTTAATAATAATGTAGTGAGTGCAGTATGTCATTTGGACGAGGGCGGAAGTGTTGACGGAAAGGGAGGACTTCCACACTTGCACTTAGATATTTTAATGATTACCGAAGACAACAGATTATCAGCAAAAACACTTATAACAAGAGATTTTATAACTTCAATGCACAGAATTATGCCTATCATACTCAAAAAACACGGTTTTAACATTGATGAATATGAAGAAACCGAAGAAAAGAAGCAGGGCGGATTGTCTGCAAAGGAATATAAGAAGAAAATGGAGCAGGAAAAAGAAGAACTTAATAAAAAGTTAGATAATATGGCAAAGGAATACAATGAATTAGTAGACAGATATAATAAACTCATTGATGATAAAACTGAATTGGAACAAAAGAACAGAGAAAAGGCTTATGAGGTGATGTATCAGCAAGAGAGTGGCAGATGAATCAGATTGCAAAAATGACGATATTTGATATAATTGTTGTGGAATATCAAAAAGCATAAAGAAAGGTTGGCTATTTGCTATGAAATATGATTGTGAATTAGTTGGAAAGATTGGGTCTATGGCGTTGATTAATCGAGAGATTAATGAATTAGATTACAATACATTTAGCAGAATTGGTAAGTTTTTACAGCCGGGATATGTTTGGGTAAGTTCTGGTGCTGTTGAAATAGGCAAAATTGATTATTATAAAAGAACTGACAAATTTCTTGAGCCAGAAGATGATGTTGCAAAATCTCTCTATGCTTCTCAGGGGCAATGTATTCTTATGGAGAACTATAGAAAATTTATTAAGCCAGAATATTCGGTAAGACAAATATTATTAGAACATAGCCACTTTAATGATAATGAAAAGAGCGAATATATCAAGACTTTGTTATTGGAATCAATGAAACATAAAGCAATTCCAATTATAAATTATAATGACTCTGTTAGTAATGACGAAATTCTCAAGATGGAATTGAGTGAGTTACACAAGAGTCAAGAATCAGTAGCCGAGTGTATTGATAATGATGAAACAGCATCACGCTTATCGGTTCTGTTAAAATCAAAATATTTATTAATACTTACATCAGCAGAAGGATTGCTAAAAGATGCACACGACCCAGCATCTTTAATTAAAGCGGTGGAAGGTAAGAATGCAGATGAGTTAATAGATAATATGAATGGACTGTTTCAGCTTTGCGATGGTGCAAGTAGAAAAGGTGCAAATGGAATGTTAGCAAAATTACAGTACATACAGGAACCGATTAAGAATGGAACGACTGTTATAATTGGTAGTCCCAAATATTCAATACCAGATTTGATTAATGGAAATGTTAATCGAACTATTTTTAGAATTAGATAAATGTTTGATTAAAGATTAAGGTGTTTGAACGCCAATTTATAGAGATACTATGCTTAATGTGTAGTATCTTTTTCTCTGCCCAAAACCTCGAAATATTTCCACAAAATTCATATGAAATATGAGTTGCTTTTGGGGTGTTATGAGTTATAATTTTTATATCAGCGAAATGGTAATATTACCACTTTTGAAAAGGCAGAGCGAATATTACCAAAAATATTACCACAGAAAAAATAAAGTAGTTTAGAAAAAGTGTTAAAATCAAATTTCTGTATAGCCAAAATCTTGAAAAAAGCCTTAATACACCCCAAAAACAAGCAAAAAAAGCTATACAGAGAAGAAAATGGCGGTGGGGTGTGCTATACAGGTTTAAGGTGTAAAGGGTTTGCATTTTATAGCGCAGGATTACAAAGGAGGGGAAGTATATTTGCAAAATTCGAATATATTAATGTATACAACGGAAGATGGAATAACAAAGGTTGAAGTTACTTTTGAGAATGACACGGTGTGGCTGTCTTTAGACCAAATGGCAGAATTGTTTCAGAGGGATAAATCTACTATTTCCAGACACATTAAAAATATCTTTGGAGAAGGCGAGTTAAGTAAAAATTCAGTTGTTGCAAATTTTGCAACAACTGCTTCAGATGGAAAAGTTTATCAGGTGGATTATTATAATTTAGATGTAATTATTTCTGTTGGTTATCGCGTAAAATCCTTACGAGGTACACAATTTCGCATATGGGCGACAAATGTGTTAAAAGAATATATGCAAAAAGGGTTTGCGTTGGATGATGCTCGTTTGAAACGACTTGGTGGTGGTAACTATTTTGATGAGTTGCTTTCCAGAATACGGGACATTCGCTCTTCAGAAAAGGTGTTTTGGAGAAAAGTGCTGGAGATTTATGCTACCAGTATAGATTATAATCCAAAGGCAGAAAGCTCAGTTTTATTTTTTAAGCAGGTGCAAAATAAAATGCACTGGGCTGCGCATAAGCACACTGCTGCTGAAATTATTTTTGAACGGGCAAACGCAGATAGTGATAACATGGGTCTTACATCATGGGAAGGCAAACAAATTAAGCGGACAGATGTGGAAATTGCCAAAAACTATTTAAGTAGTGAGGAAATAGACGCATTAAACAAAATCGTAACCGCTTATTTAGACATTGCAGAGGTGCGAGCGTTAGCGCAGGAACCTATGTATATGAAGGATTGGTTGGAAACAATAGATGATTATTTGAAAATGACCAGACGAGATATATTGGATACAAAAGGAAAGGTAACGCATAAACAGGCTATTGAGAAGGCACATAAAGAATATGAGAGATATGTATCGAAATGTGATGATCAGATTTCACCTGTGGAGAAACATTTTATAGAGAGTATTAATGAGTTGGAAGGATTGCTGTAGTTGGCAATCCTTTTAGACTGTAGACCAAAAGCAACCACCGGTTGCTCGAATTCCAATATAAGTTGGTAGATTACAGATGCGACAATTGATATAATTTGCCTATAAGGAGGATTTATCATGAGTATAGGAAGCAGAATTCAACAATATAGGGTTTATAACGGTTTAACACAGGAGCAGTTAGCCGAAAAACTCGGTGTATCAAGGCAATCAGTTTCTAAGTGGGAAATGGAGCAATCGTTACCGGAGATTGATAAGGTTGTATTAATGAGCAAATTGTTTTCTATCGGAACAAATGAAATTCTATTAGAGGATGAGGATATTAAGAATCTTAGACCGCAGGAAATTCATTTAGGTTCCATTTATTTAATAGCAAGAGATTTTGAGAAGTCTATTGCCTTTTATGAAAAGCTTTTGTCAATGACAGTATCAACCCGAAACTGCGGAAATAAATTTGCAGAGTTTTTCTTTGATAATAAATGTCTTGCTCTTATGAACGAAAATAATTTACCGGGTCATCATTACGAGGAGGGAGATTATAAATTTGTTCTTAACTTTTGGGTGGAAGATTTGAAGAAGGAATACAGCAGGCTTAAAGATTTAAATATTGGAAAAATGACGGAAATAGTAAAGGTACACGAAGGTTATTACTATTTTCACATTTATGACCCTGATAATAATGTGTGTGAGGTTACCGGTGGGTATAAGGAGGTACAATAATGGAGAATGTGTGCCAAAGTTGTGGTATGTTTATGAGTCCAAATGACTATGGAAAAAATGCTGATGGAAGTGTCAATAAGGAATATTGTAAGTATTGTTTTCCTAACGGCAAGTTTGGAAAAGATGAAACTATGGAGGAAATGATTGAGAGTTGTATTCCTTTTTGGTTAAATGATGACGATTGCAAAACCAAAGAGGATGCTAGAAATAAAATGATGAATATTTTTCCTAATTTAAAAAGGTGGAAAAAATAAACTATGAGTTGCTTTTGGAGTGTTATGAGTTATAATTTTTATATTAGGGAAAAGGCAATCTTACTATTTTTTCTGTATGGTCAAAAATCGTAAAAAGTCTTAAAATACACCAAAACAAGGAAGCGATAAGTAATGATGAACAACAAACAAATTATCGATAAGAATAAAGCGTACTGGAACGACCACGCAGATTTTTGGTTCGGGACAACAGCATTGCCGCAATATGGTGTAAGGTTTGTCACAGAGGAAGATTTGCATTTATTTGGTGATATTTCCGGGAAAAAGCTGTTAGAGATTTGTTGCGGTAGCGGTCATTCTTTAAAGTATCATGCAGATAGAAATGCAGGAGAACTTTGGGGAGTGGATTTGTCACAAAAACAGCTTGATAATGCGAAGGCGTATTTGGCTGAAAATGGGTATCAGGCAAAGCTTATTTGTTCTCCGATGGAGGCAGATTTGGATGTGCCTAAAGAGTACTTTGATTATGTGTACTCCATATATGGTATCGGCTGGACTACCGATTTACAGGGAACATTTGATAAGATAGCGTCTTATTTAAAGAAGGATGGTATCTTTATTTTTAGCTGGCACCATACTTTGCATTATTGCGTGGCATGGTCCTGTGATGAGCGTAAAGATGTGATAGAAGATGATAAATTGGTGTTTCACAGAAGCTATTTCGATGAAAGTTATTTTAAGATGTCGGTTCACGATAGCGAAATTGTTTTATGCAACAGAAAAATATCCACATACGTCAATGCCTTGGCAAAGGCCGGATTTGTGATTGAACAGATGATTGAGCAAAACGATAGAGAAGTGATGGAAGCAGAAGTTACGGATGATAAAAGTAGGAAAGCAAAAATGGTTCCTATTTCAGTCTGTTTTAAGGCAAGAAAGCTTTAAGCGTGAGAAACTGTTTTGCTGCTGATGTCTACTGAGGCGGAGAACGGCATAGGAGATGTTTATGAAATTATTGGGCAAAGGCAATACGGCGGAAGTCTTTGAATATGGAGAAGGAAAGGTTTGCAAGCTTTTTTATGAAGGGTATCCTCGCGAATATGTTGAATTGGAATTTCAAAACGCGAGGGAAATGTATGATTGCGGGATAAGTGTTCCGCAACCTTTTCAGATGGTTGCCCGGGAAAATCGTGTCGGTATCCTTTATGAGAAGATTGCGGGGGTGGCTTTGCTGGATCTTATGCTAACGGATGCGGAGAAGTCTGAAGAATACTTGGATTTGTTTGTCGGGCTGCATCAGGGTGTGATGGGACATTGTTCAAAAAATGTTTTATCCTATAAAGAATATTTGGCCATAATGGTAAGAGATAAAGTGGCGGATTGCGGAGCAATTCTTGAGAAAATCAATGCTTTGCCGGAAGGTGACTGTATTCTGCACGGAGATTTTCATCCGGGGAATATATTAATAGTGGAAGACGGAAGCCCGGTTGTTATTGATTTTATGAATGTTTGTCGCGGTCCTGCATTGTATGATGTGGCGAGAAGTTATTTCTTGATTAAGCAGGCGGATGCCGGTTTGGCGGACAAATATTTGAAAAAGATGCATGTGCAGGGATGTGATATTGCTAAATTTCTGGATGTGATTGAAATTTGCCGTGAATACGAAGGGTGAAAGAGATAATATTTCGAAGTTTTTTGCAGAAAAGCGAGATATCTGGTGGTGAGAACATACTTTGGGTATATGTAGAGGGAATTCGTGCTGATACCCACGGGAAGAGGAAAAAAGGAGCGGTTTATGAAGAAGTTACTTATAATGGATGCGAAGAATTATGCTCCGGATATGGAAGAAATATACCGGGTTGCGGTAAGGGGGATTATCTTTATTGACGGGAAGCTGTTGATGATTGAGAATTCCTTTGGAGAAACGAAATTACCGGGCGGCGGTATAGAAGCTGATGAAGATGATTACACGGCCTTATTGCGGGAAGTCAAGGAAGAAACAGGTTTTGACGTCATCCCCGAATCTATAGTGCCTTTTGGAGAAATTGAAGAAAAGCGTTTGTCGGTGAAGGAGCCTATGATTTGGCATCAAATCAGTCGCTTGTATTTTTGCGAAGTGTATCCGGGACAGGGAGCATGCAAATATACGGAGAATGAAAAAAAGTACAAATTTCGACAGGTTTTGTATACAATAGAAGAGGCGTTGGAGAAGAATCATGCGATGTTGGAAAGAGAAGGAAAGCAGGCTTGGAATCAGCGGGAGTACGAGACCCTGCAACTTATCAAAAATCATATACGAGGATGACCAGGTACTGGTGTATCACAAGCCTGCAGGACTGGCTACCCAGAGTGCCAAGGTGGGTCAGCCGGATGCGGTCAGCGAGTTGAAGAAGTATCTGGGGAAAAAGGAACCCTACCTGGGAATTGTGCATCGTCTGGACCAGCCGGTGGAAGGGCTTCTTGTGTTTGCTAAAACCAAGGGAGCAGCGGCCCACCTGACCAAGCAGTTGGAAGCAGGAACCCTGAATAAGCAGTATTATGCCATGGTTTACGGAAAGCCGGAGACGGAAAGCGGAGAACTGGTGGATTATTTGTTGAAAGAGGGAAGTCTGGTGAGGGTGGTATCGGAGAACACGCCGCAAGCCAAAAGAGCAGTGCTTCAGTATCGGGTGACGGAGAGTGTGGCAGGCGTTGCACCTATGCAAAGCAGTACCCGTCTGGATGTTCATATTGACACGGGGCGTTTCCACCAGATTCGTGTTCAATTAGCCCATGCGGGATGGCCGATTTTGGGCGATTTGAAATACGGAACACCGGAATCTATGGAAATGAGCAAAAAATTTGGAATTCGAAATGTGGCTCTTTTTGCTTATCAATTGGAATTCGTACATCCTGTAACGGGCAAGCATATGGAGTATAAAATCGAGCAAAAGAAACCATACTAAGAATGCGGCTTGAGAAGAATTAATGCAGACGGATGGCGCAGGAAAACGGCGCAGGGACAAGGGATGTCTGCTCCGGGAAGACCGCAGAAAGGCGGTCGGTATGGTGGAATATTTGAGAAAGAATAAATGGATTACACTACTTTGCGTAAGCGTGGTAGTGTTTTTCTTTTTGAAATTTATTACGCCTCTCGTGGCGCCGTTACTTGTAGCGATGCTCTTTGTGACAATTTTTGGTCCCCTGCTCCAGAAAATGCAACGAGGTTTACGTCTGAACAGGCAGGTAGGGGCGGTAATTCTTTTGCTGGTATTTGGATTGCTTTTGGTGCTTTTAGTGTGGATGTTGTCCGTCTGGATTGTGGGAAATCTGCCTGTATGGTTTCAAAATATGCAAAATCTCTGGGAAAAGCTACAGGAGTCGGTCAGCAATATCTGTAACTTCGGAAGCCGTATGCTGAATGTGGAAAGCGGGCATATGGAGGAAATAGTATCCGGCTATATGGAAGAAGGCGGGCTGTATCTGGAAGAAAAAATCCTGCCGGAGATTTTGTCCGGTTCCATGAAATATGTAAAAGGGCTGTTGGCAGCAGGTGCTTTTTTGTTTCTCTTCACTATTTCCGCGGTTTTTTTGGCAAAGGATTACGACCGTATTATGAATGGTCTATTAGAACGACAGGAGTGTCATGTTCTGCTGGATGTTATTTGCGGGTTGATACGGTATCTTGCAACCTTTATTAAAGCGCAGGCAATTATCATGCTGTTAATAGGTGCAGCCTGTGCTGCGGTTCTGGGTATCACGGGCATTCCGGACGGAGTACTATGGGGAATTTTGGCAGGTGTGCTGGATGCTTTTCCTTTTGTGGGTACCGGAATAGTGCTGGTGCCTTTGGCTGTTGTACAATTCATAGGTGGCTATTATGTGAAAGCAGTGGTCTGCGTTTTGTTGTATGTAGGATGTATTTTTGCCAGGGAAATACTGGAGCCCAAATTAATCGGTAAGAAGATGGGCATTCCTCCGTGGGTAGTACTGACAGCTTTGTATGCAGGAGTAAAATTATTCGGCGTGGCAGGAATTATTAAGGGGCCGCTTGGCTTTATCCTGGTACAGCAGACCTATTTGAGCCTGAAAAAAGCAGGCTGGTGGCAGGAAAAGATTTGACTTCCGTGGTGCGGTTTACTATCATGGAGATAGAGATTGCTTTAAGAGAGGAAAATATGGAAGTACAGGACAATACGGAAAAACAGAATATTGTTCCCGAGGACGGTTTGAGCCTGTTTTTACGAACAGGGTTGCAGTTTTTGACAGGTGTGTACGTTTTTTTGATTTTGTGCGTCATGCCCCTTTATTTTACCGATGGGTATGCACATATCGGGCGGGATAAGTATGCCTTTTTTTATCAGGTAACCACAAGGATTGGGTTGTTGTTTGTGATTTTGCTTGGTGTTCAGTGGGGGCGCAGGATTTTGTGTCGTAGTAGAAAAAATCCCCATTCGGGTGAGGATGTATGCGCGATGGACAATGGCTCGGCAGCTTCTGGTGAATCTAAGGTTTTGTCTCTGACGGATAAATTCGCCTTGGGTTATGCCGTAGCAGTGCTTCTGTCTTATTTCTTTTCGCCGTATAGGGAAGGCGGTATTTACGCAGATGCATGGTACGGTACCCAAGGATGGTATATGGGGACCTGCTCCCAGCTTCTTTTTGTGGGTATATACTTTGCGGTATCACGTTTTTGGAGCGTAAAGGTGAAGTGGTTGGCCGTTTGTCTGCCGGTGACATTCGGGATTTTTATTTTGGGGATTCTGAATCGTTTCGGTGTGTATCCCATACCCATGCGGGGTGCCGGTCCGGAGTTTATCTCTACCATAGGAAATATCAACTGGTATTGCAGTTATCTGGTATTGGTCCTATTTGCAGGGATGTTTTACTTTTGCGCCGATGCAGAAATGCGTAAACCGGTGAAAACTGCCATGAGTATATGGCTGACTGCAGGGTTTGGAGCCCTTCTTACTCAGGGAAGCCTGTCCGGGTTGTTTACCTTGGGAATTATGTTGATAGTGATTTACCTGTGCGCGGTACATAGTATGCAATGGGCAGAAGCTTTTGTAAAATGTCTGGTTTGTCTGGGCGGAGCCGCAACTGTAATTTATGTGTTACGATTATTTGTGGGGGATTACTATAACTATTCGGATGCCATGGCAGATTTGGTGACGAATACCCCTCTGGCATTGTGTGCATTGGGATTTGGCTTGTATACATGGTATAAGCTGCATAGCATGCATGTGCAGAGCAAAACCTGCAAAAAAGCGTTGGTCAAAATTGGCTATGGGGTTTGCGGTGTGGCAGGCCTGGCTATTGTTGTTTATCTTTTACTGGCAACGCTGAATACGTTACGTCCCGGTAGTCTGGGAGCACTTTCCGGGAATGAGCTCTTTACCTTTGACGGAGCCTGGGGCAGTAACAGAGGGCTTTCCTGGGCAGTGGGATGGAATTGTTTTCTGGAGCAGGATTTGTGGGGCAAGATAGTAGGAATGGGACCGGATACCATGGTGGAATATGTGAGTACCGGTTTGGAGTCGGACTTGGCCGCTGCGGTGCAGGAGTTTTTCGGGAACTTCAAGCTGACCAACGCCCACAATGAGTGGCTTACAATATTAGTGAATGAAGGTATTTGCGGACTAGTAATGTATGTGGGCCTGTTTATCAGTGCCATAATGCGTATGGCAAAGAAGGGACTGGGAAAAACAGGTCAGGCAAAACCTGATAGGCAGAATGCAGGCCTTGCCGATATGGGAACCGGGATACTTGCCGGAGCCTGCGGTATGGCAGTTCTTGCTTATGTGGTCAACAGTATGTTTGGCTTCCAACAAGTCATGGGAGCCGGAGTATTATTCGTGATTTTGGGTATAGGGGAGTCTTGTATGCGAACAGAATAGTATTTACACTCTTTTTGCTCTTTACTTCTTTCAAGATTATATGCTACAATGTAAACTGAACTAAAATGCATATAAAATTAGGAAAAATACATATTTATCGTTCGTTACAATGGATAATGGAAAGGATTTTCGACATGGACATATTTGATGTGTTATCGTTATTGTGTGGTTTGGCACTGTTCCTTTATGGTATGGAGGTTATGGGGGATGCACTGAAGAAGAGTGCAGGCTCCGGCTTGAAGACAATCTTGGGCAAGATGACTTCCAATCCGCTAAAGGGATTTTTGTTGGGACTGGTAGTCACGGCTGTTATTCAGTCTTCTTCTGCGACTACGGTTATGGTAGTTGGTTTTGTTAACTCCGGAACCATGACCCTTTTACAGGCCGTAGGCGTTATCATGGGTGCCAACGTAGGTACTGCGGTAACCGCTTGGTTAACCGGTTTATCCGGATTGGGTGGAGAAGCAGAGGAGGCGCTGAGTGTAATCCGCTGGTTTAAGCCGGATTCCTGGATGCCTATATTGGCATTAATCGGTATTTGTCTGCTTATGTTCGCCAAAAGAGGCAAGAAAAAGGACATAGGTCATATACTTTTGGGATTTGCCGTACTTATGGTAGGTATGTCCATGATGTCTGATTCTGTAGGCGGATTGAAGGAAAGCGAAAAGTTTAAGCAGATTCTGGTTATGTTTGAAAATCCGCTTTTGGGTGTTTTGGCCGGTTTGATTTTGACTGCTATTGTACAGTCATCTTCAGCTTCCGTCGGTATCTTGCAGTCTTTAACCGTTACCGGTGTGATTACATATGGAGCTGCCATTCCCATTATCATGGGTCAGAATATCGGTACTTGTGTCACTGCTATGCTTTCAGCAATCAGTGCGAATAAAAACGGTAAGCGTGCAGCTATGGTACACTTGTATTTTAATATTATTGGTGTAGTAGTTTATTTATCATTATTCTATGTATTGGATATGATTTTCAATTTCCCTATTGTAGATCAGGTAATCAACATGTGGGGAGTAGCGGCTGTCCATACGATCTTTAAGATTTTGTCCGTGCTTTTGATGGCACCGTTCTACAAGCAGCTTGCAAAGCTTGCAGAGCTTACCATCAAAGATAAAAAGGGAGAGAATGATACCGTTACCCTGTTGGATGAGCGTTTGATTGAAACTCCTGCAGTAGCAGTGGCAAGAGCCACCGAAGTAACGGCAATGATGGCAGAAGAGGCTACCAATGCTTTGGTAAAGGCATTTGGATTGTTTGATCAGTATGATACGAAACTTGCGGATGAAATCCGTGAATTGGAAAATAAGGTAGATGTTTATGAAGATGCAATCGGTTCCTATCTGATTCAAGTGGCATCTCATACACTGGATGAGAGAGATTCAGAGCAGATTACCAAATTGCTTCATATTATTGGCGATTATGAGCGTATTTCCGACCACGCGGTAAATGTGGTTGAGTCTGTAGAAGAACTGCGTGACAAGAAGAGCACCTTCTCCGTGGAGGCTACCAAAGAAGTAAATGTACTTCGTAAGGCGCTTACAGATATTTTGAGCATTACCTGCGAAGCTTGTAAGTACAACAATATTACCCGTGCGGCGGAAGTGGAACCTTTGGAACAGGTTGTAGATGAGTTGATTGATAAGATGAAGTTGAATCATGTGCTTCGTTTACAGAAAAATGAGTGTACCATCGAGCTTGGTTTTGTATTGAATGATCTGTTGGTTAACCTGGAAAGAGTATCCGATCACTGTTCAAATATTGCAGGTTGTATTATTGAAATCTCAGAGTTCGGTGCTTTGGATATGCATAAGTATATTGCAGATATCAGACATGGCAGTGAAATGTTTGAAGAAAAATACAAAGAATATAAGAAACAGTATGTTATTTAGTTGAGGAATAGAAACGTGAAGTGGTTTAAGAAAATGATTCTGGCTATGAGCTGTGCATTAGTGTTGTGCGGTTGCGGAGAATCGGAAGAACAACAGGAAGAAAATTATTTAAGCGGCAAATATCTGGTGGACATTGAAATACAGGATAAGGGAACCATTCGTGTGGAATTGGATGCGGATGTTGCGCCCATCACTGTAACCAATTTTGTGAATTTGGTGGAAGAAGGTTTTTATGACGGACTGACCTTTCATCGTATCATAGAAGGATTTATGATGCAGGGCGGAGACCCTATGGGAAACGGTCAAGGCGGAGCTGATAAAGAGATTAAGGGTGAATTTGCGGCCAATGGCGTGGAAAATCCCCTGTCCCATACCAGAGGAGCTATTTCCATGGCGAGAGCAAAACAGTATGACTCAGCCAGCTCCCAGTTCTTTATTATGCATGAAGATTATACGGGATTGGATGGTCAGTATGCATGTTTTGGATATGTAATCAGCGGTATGGAGATTGTAGATGATATCTGTGAAAATGCTAAGGTTATTGATGATAACGGAACAGTACTTCCGGAGAACCAGCCGGTAATCGTTTCCATTAAATTAGTGACAGAATAGTGCATAAATAGGTGTATAAAGTGCATAAATGGTGGATAACTCAGAGTTTTTCAGAGTTTTCCACCATTTTTATTGTGGATAAAACTAGTACGAAGGTACTAGAACGGATTCCATATCCGCAGGTAAAGGGGCGGTGAAATCCATGAATTCTCCGGTAATGGGATGGGTAAATTGCAGGCGGTAGGAGTGAAGTGCCTGACGTCTGATATGTTCCATATCCGGGTTGTATAAATAATCACCTATAAGGGGAAAACCAATATGCTTCATATGTACCCGGATTTGGTGGGTACGACCGGTTTCCAAATGTATGGACAGAAGACTGTGTCCGTTTTGATAATCTACAGTCCGATAATGGGTAACTGCGCGTTCTCCTTTTTCAAAGTTCACGCATCGTTCAATGATGGAGTCGCCGAACCGGGCAATGGGCGCATCAATGGTTCCGTCAGCGGGTGTTACCTTACCTCGGACAATGGCCCGGTATTCCCGGTGAATTACACGATTTGCCACCATGGCAGAAAGGATGCCGCCACTTAGCATATGCTTGGCAATGATGGTAAGTCCTGAGGTATCTCTGTCCAGTCTGTTGACACAACGAAAGATAAAGGGTTTGTCCTGCTTTGCAAAATACCATGCCAGTCCGTTTGCCAGAGAATTGTAATAATTATGCAGGGAAGGGTGAATGGGCATATCTGCCGGTTTGTTAATCACCATAATATCTTCGTCTTCATAAACAATGTCCAGTGCCATTTCTACGGGAGGAATTTTTTCGGAGGAGGCTTCTTCCTGTACATGTACGGTCAGAATGTTTCCTGCGTTCAAAATCGTTCTCATATATTCCCAGCGGCCGTCTAATAAAATGCTTTCCGGCATCTTTTTCAGTTCCTTAATACATTGAGAAGAATATCCCTTGCTTTTAAGATACTGTTCAATGGTTTGGGAAGCGTCCTGTTCAGTTATTTCATAGGTTAATATCCGGTTCATTTGGGTCCTTTCCGCAACAAGAAATACTATGCCTATTATAGCAGACTGCCGGCAGGGATTCTATAAGAAATATTCATAATAAAAGCCTGAATTTGAGTATAACACATGTTCCTGTTTCTTGACACACGGCAAGGGATTTAGTAAACTTTTTTTAGTATGCGCTTATACAGGGAAATCTGTAAATTTGGAAAGGATTGGATGTGAAGATAAGTGAAAACCATGCTGAAATATTTGCAGCCCTTTTATAAACGAATGTCTGTTGGGCTGTGTATTAAAATAGTGGGTACCGTGGTAGAGTTGTTTTTGCCCTACATATTGAGTCACATATTAAAAGTGGTGGAGGTGTCGGAAAGTATCCGCCAGGTAGTTTTTTGGGGCAGTTTAATGATATTATGTGCGGCAGTTGCCTGGATTATGAATGTAACTGCCAATCGTATGGCGTCCCGAGTGGCCAGTGATTTTTCGGAAAATGTACGTAAGGATTTGTTTGACAAGATGCTCCGTTTATCGGCTTCGCAAACGGACAGGTTTACCATTCCTTCTTTGGAGTCCCGTATTACTACGGATACCTATAATGTGCATCAGTTTGTGGCCATGATGCAGCGTATGGGTGTGAGAGCGCCGATTCTTTTATTGGGCGGCACCGTGATTACCTTGATTATGGACTGGTATCTGGCGCTGGTTATGTTGGCGGCGTTTCCGGTTATTTTCTGCATTATTTATTTTATTTCCCGCAAGGGTGTGCCCCTTTATGCCAAGGTGCAGAAGTCCGTGGACAAAATGATACGTGTAGTACGTGAAGATGTGCAGGGCATTCGTGTGATAAAGGCGTTGTCAAAAACAGATTACGAGCACAGAAGATACAATGGTGTGAATAAGGACTTGGTTTCTGACGAAAAGCGCGCGGGTATTATTATGGGTTCGGTGAATCCTTTGATGACCTTACTTATGAACATGGGAATTATCGCAGTTGTGGCTATGAGTGCCAACAGGGTGGCAAACCGTCAGTCGGATCCGGAAACGGTTATTGCTTTTATGCAGTATTTTAC
>JAZNQI010000038.1:0-3974 GCA_045590095.1 Acetatifactor sp.
CCCCTCACTGTTAAATAAGCAACAATAAATAACCCGACCTCCCAATTGTTAGATTTTTAGGTCTAACTTTTTTGGGGGGGGTCGGGTTATCCTACCAGCTGTTTATATCATATATAATTGATTATGGACGAAGTCCGAGACCGCCTTCTAAGGTTAAGGTTTCGCCGGTCATATATTTAAAGTCCGGATGTGCCAATTGAACGCAGACGCGGCCGATATGTTCTTCCGGGTCACCAAAGAAGCCCATTGGTGGTGTGTGAACGTTTTTCTCAAATGCTTCCGGATAAGCATTTTTGAAGTTCTCAAGCTGAGATGTCCAAGCAAGTGGGCAAATAACGTTTACGTTGATGCCATCCTTGCTCCATTCGGTAGCTGCTACACGGGTAAGACCACGGATGCCTTCCTTTGCTGCTGCATATGCACATTGACCATAATTACCGAAAAGACCTGCACCGGATGCAAAGTTGATTACACTACCGTGGCTCTTAGCTAAATATGGATAGCACGCCTTCATATAATAGAATGCTGCATATAAGCCGGAATAAAGAGCTAAATCAAATTGCTCTGTTGTATGATCCGCAATGGAAACACCGGAAGCGGATGCCTGAGCGTTGTTAACCAAAACGTTGATGCCGCCAAAAGTCTCCACTGCTTTGGCAACTACAGCTTCCACAGTAGTCTGATTGTCAGCACCAGCAGCAACATCAGCTGCAACGCAAAGAACCTTAACGCCATAAAGACGTTCTAATTCCTCTTTTGCATCCTCTAATTTCTTGACATTTCTACCTGTAATTACAATGTTTGCCCCTTCTTTTGCATAAGCGGTAGCGATACCATAACCGATAGCGCCTGCTTTACCATTGGATAATACGGCTCTGCCGCCACCGGTAATTAAAACTGTTTTTCCTGTTAAAAAACCCATTTTTCTATCCTCCTTTTTTTCCTATTATAACTGCATCTTATACGAAAATCAAGAAAAAATCCTTGATAAGAAAATAACATCCCTGATAAGAAAATAACATAGCGCTAAGGACCGACGCTCGTTTGAAGGCATGAGCAAGCACAGTCATTCCCTCCGATGCTTGGCACTGGGGGGAGAACTGCCACAATAAAAAGGTAGCACTATGCACTTCACAAACAAAGTGTATAGTGCTAAAATGTTTAAGTGAAGTATCACATTTTGAGCAGATAAAAAGAGCAGTCTACCTAAATGTGGAACTGCTCTAAATGTGATTCTTCATAATTGTACCAATTCGCGGAACTTTAGCCGAGAACTGTATGGGGATAGTATCCCTCTCCGGAAGCTAGAATCAGGATATTATGGCGGTATGCAATGCCGGAAAAGTGAATATATCCGATTCTTTTCTGTTTTTGGGCATGCTTCGCAGACCTTCCAATGGGAGGCATTAAAGAGGTCGCTATGAGTGAATTCGATTTCAAGATGAAGGTACATGGTACCTTCCCAGTTGTTTCATGGTTGCGTGCCCACATTCAGGGCACACGCAGATATCGAAGTTCCAGACTGCTTTCAGAAGTTCCGCCATGGACATGCCGGCATAGCACTGTTTGAAACGCAGTCCGCCCTGAAGCTTGCAGATTACTTTCAGGTTCTGCGTTTTCATGCGGTTATTCAGAAAACCATAGTAACGGATCTTCTGGAAACCTGCCGGCAGTACGTGCATCAGATAACGGCGGATAAACTCCGTATGCGTTAAGGTTATCTGACGTTTGGAATCACCGGGTTTAATCCCTCTGGCAGAGAAGGTAACGGTCTCATCGTCAAGGTCAAGGATGCGACTGTTGGAAATGGCAATCTTATGGGTATAACGACCAAGGTATTCCATGGCATTGCCGAATCCATTGAAGGTTTCCTTGATATAAGGGCACCAGTCCATATCATAAAGCTTATTTTTCCATTCACGCCAGTAGTAAGAATTACGCAGCTTTTCGCAGGAGGAAGAAAAGGTAAGGGAACCGTTTTCATAAAGAGTGGAAAGGTATGCCATATATTTACCCTTAAACTTATCCCGTAGGACTTCGGTACGGATAAAAAAGTGTTTGGAAGACTTTCGAATTTTTCCATCCTTTGTAAGCCCACCGCCGGAAACGATACAGTGCATGTGTACATGGTAATCCAGCTCCTGGTTCCATGTGTGAAGCACCTGAATGATACCGGGTGTTGCCCCGAGCCACTTCTTATCCGCAGATAACTCCAGAAGTGTTTCGGCGCAGCATCTGTGAAGGAGTCCATAGAGAAGGTTCTGATTACAGTAAAGGAGTGGATTGAGTTCATGGGGCAAAGTAAATACCACATGAAAGTAGGGGGAGTCAATAACCTCAGCCCTGCGTTTATCCACCCAGATTTCCTTTAATACAGCCTGACAATTGGGGCAGTTACGGTTGCGGCAGGAGTTGTTGTGGACTTCCATATGTCCGCAGTCCGTACACTGGCTGAAGTTACAGCCAAGAGTTCCGGACTTGCAGTTTAAGATGGCACGGGCAGCCTTACGCTGTACATTGGACAGATAAGGGTTCTGTGCAGAATAGGTTTCAAGAGCAGATTCAAAAATCTGCCGGATTTTGTAACTACTCATGACGTTTCCCCGCCATGCGGTCAAAAGGGCTGACGGTACTGCGGATGACAGTGCCTGAAAGGTGGACGTAAATGGTGGTGGACCACAAAGATTTATGCCCCATGAGAGATTTTATGGTAAGCAGGTCCGCTCCATTTTCATATAGATGTGTACCAAAAGCATGCCGGAAGGAATGACAGGTAATCTTACGTTCCCAGCCCAGTCTGTCCTCGTGGGCATGGATGTGCCTTGAGAGAAAGAAGGTATCAATGGGTCTGTCTTCGCCACGTTGTTTTGGAAAGAGATATCCCATAGGTCTGTTACACTCAAACCAGTACTGTGTCAGAAGGTCAAGAGCTGCAGATGAAAGAATGGCAAAGCGGTCACTTCTGTTTTTACAGCGTGCGATATGCAGGCGCATGTTCTTGCGGTCAACATCCTCATAACGCAGGCGGCACACTTCCCCAATCCTGAGACCGGAGGAATACATGAGGGTGACCATGGTCTTTGGTTTTAAATCGGGCATAGAGGATATAAACTGCCAGGTTTTCTCCTGGGAAGGGACATAGGGAATATATTCGTCAAACTTGCGCATAGGAAGCTGGGTATCATCCCATGTTTGGTGTAAGACATACATGGTAAAAAAACGTAGCTGTGAAATGGCACAGTTAATGGTACGGTCAGAAAGGTCTCTGGATTTCTGAAGCCAACGGATGTAATCACGCAGTTCGTCCCAGGAAACATCTTCGGGTGTTTTGTGAAGAACATTTGTGAGGTAATCCAGATAAGCCCGGATATAGGTACAATAACTGATAGTGGTGTGGTCAGTAAGACCGCGAAGGGAAATCATTTCCCTGAAAGTATTTAAATATTTGTCCATGATAAAATCTCCTTTGAAATGTGGTAAAAATGGTAGTAACATTTCAAAAAGAGGTGGTGGACGGATAAAAAAATAAAATATGTAGTTGTTGAGTTTAAAAATCCATGGTAAAGTAGACATAGCAGCTTTTGATGTATGTTTATTTTGTTAAGGTAGGGGTATCTCAACAATACAACATATATTCAAAAACTGCTACTTTTATTTTTACAAAAAAGTAGTGACCTTATTGTACGTAACGCTAGCCGTCGCGCCAGCGACTTGGTACAATATAACTAAATTCTCAATTTTGTTAAGGGGATATATTTAAAGAAGGATATTATACTAATCTGTAAAGGATGTGAAATACGAATAGCAATGATATAAGTCGAGAAAGAGAACAGGAGTCACAACAAACCGAATGGAAATGGTCATGGCAAGACGAATATCTGAAATGGCTATGCGGTTATGCCAATACAGAAGGCGGGACTTTATATATTGGAGTCAATGATGACGGCTATGTGGTAGGGATCGAAGATTCTAAA
>JAZNQI010000039.1:0-4151 GCA_045590095.1 Acetatifactor sp.
GTACCAATCATACCCCAAGCAGGACCCATGGATGCTACCATATCCCAAAATCCGATGACCTTTTTGTGTCTGTCTTCTACGCTGATAAGTTCCGTTTCCAAAATTGCACGAACTAAATCAGGATCCGTACCATCCACAACCAACAATATACCCTTCTTCAAAAAGGGTTCATCCAAATCTGCCGCTGCCTCTTCCAAAGAAAGCAAGCCTTCCTTACGTGCAACATTCGACAAATCAATAATATTCTTAATCATTTCCGAAGTATTAATAATGGGTGCTTTGAATGCCAGTCCAATGCCCTTTATACCTTTTAAAAATCCACTCATGGTATGACTGGCCATAACACAGGAAAATGTTCCGCCGAACGTAATAAGTACCGACGGCAAGTCCCAATAATCTCCCAGGGAAGCACCACTGGACAAAATACCGAACACGGTTAATGCCGCAGCTAAAATCAAACCAATTATTGACGCTATATCCACAAAAATCACCTATCAATCCGTATTTTTTTACTTAATCTGCGAAAATATCTTTTCTATACAATTTTACTAAATTTTTTATCTCTTGTCTACTTTCTTTTATAATTATTTTTCTTCCGGTGGTTAATGTTAAAACCGTATCCGGAGTTTCCTCCACCACCTCAAACAAATGAGGGTTTACCAGTATTTTCTGACCGTTAATTTTCGTTACTTCTATCATCTTTTCCCTCCTGTTTTCCATAATTCCAAATAAACGCAAAGCCCTAAGTCACAAAACGTGACTTAGGACCGGCTTATTTTGTTATTTTACGCCAATCAACAGCGCACTAAGTTTCATTATCTCTTCAAGTTGGTTAACTCTTCCAACAAGGTATCAGACACAGTAATGATACGGCTGTTTGCCTGGAAACCTCTCTGGGTTGTAATCATCTCAGTAAACTCTGCTGATAAGTCAACATTACTCATTTCCAACTGACCGGTAGACATATATCCGCCGCTTGCAGTTACATCCACACCAATACCGTCGAAATCACCTGAGTTCAATGTTGCAGCGTAGAGATTATCACCCTTCTTTTCCAAACCGGAAGCGTTTGCAAATTCTGCAGTTGCAATCTGTCCTAAAAGTTTGGTCATACCATTGTCATATGTAGCATAAATCATACCATTATTCTGGATACTTACACCAATCATTTCTCCCAATCTTCTACCGGAACCCAAACCTTCCAAGCTACCGCTGGTGGCGCCGATTGTAGAAGTTCCCTTGTTATCAAACATGGAGGTTTCGCTCAAATCTACTACAATATCACTGAAATTACCGCCAAGTTCTGACAAATTCAAGGTAAATGAAGTTCCTGTGGTATTACCGTTAATACTCTGGAATTCACCATTTTCTGCATTATATACAACATTCGCGCCATTGAAAACGCGACCGTCTAATTCAAAGCTGGCTGCATCAGTGGGGAATTTGGTTCCGTCTCCGCCATTTGCCAAATTAGCCAGCATATTCTGAATTGTCACATAAGAGGTGGTACCGTCCGCCGCCGTTTCCACGTCACACAAAGCTAAAAATTCCTCTGTTGAACCTTCATATCCGTATGCCTTTGCAATAGCATCCAAGCCTGCTCTTGCCTCATCAGAATCAATTACACTACCGTCATCAGCAAAAATATCGTCCAAATCAGCAAATTCTGCAAATGCGCCGCTTTCGTCAGCAACCGCACTCATGAGTTTTGTACCTTCCCATTTATATGCATTTGTGTCCAAATGCACACTGGTAAGGCTTTGCTGATAACGCAATACATCGCCTTCCTTCAATGCAGAAATATCGATTTCTTTACCTGTAGAATCCAATATTCCGGCAAGTTCTACGCTATATTCATTTGTTACATCCGACTGCTTAAAGCAAAGCTTTGCAGTATATGTATAACCCAAGCTATCAAAGAAATTCAAATTGACAACTTTACCGTTTGCACTGGTTACATCAGAATCATTCTTATCCAAGATACCTGAAATATATGCCTGCGAAGTTGCTTCCGGCGGATAAGTCATATTTGCAGCACTCATAATTCTAAGAGCTGCAACAGTATCCTTATGAATGGTTCCTGTGGTTTCATCTACACCCCAACCCATTACGTTGTAACCGGTACTGGACATAGCCAGGTTTCCTGCGCCATCCACATAGAACGAACCGTCTCTTGTAAAGAAAGTCTCTGTTCCGTCGCTTACGATAAACATAGCATTACCTGTAATCATAAGGTCGAAGGGATTACCTGTCGACTGACTTGCGCCCTGTGTAGTAATATTTACATTAATCGCACCACTCTTTACACCAAGACCAATCTGTCTTGCATTGGTACCACCGGTACCTGTAACTGCATTCGCACCGCTTGACTGCTGTGTGGTCTGGCTCATCAATTCACTGAAAACGATGGAACTGGACTTAAATGCGGTGGTATTTACGTTCGCGATGTTATTACCAATAACATCCATCTTTATCTGGTGTGTCTTTAATCCGGTAACACCGGAATACAATGATCTCATCATAATTCATTGTCCTCCTTACTAAAAGCAGTTTCTACTCCTCTATCGTTCAGAGTATTCAAGCCTCCCGAAGGTCCGGCTACATAATCACTGCTCCATCAATATTTGTAAAAACATTTGTCATGGCTTCTGCGCTCTCCATAGCGGTTACTACTGTATGGTTCGGCACATTCACTATAAATGCCAGCTCATCTACAATCACAAGGGAATCTTTAATACCTTTTTGTCCGGCTCTTGCTGTACCATCACTCAAGCGTTCCATCTGTCCCGCCGTCAACTGAATACCTCGTTGTTCCAACCGCACACTTGCATGCTTGGAAAACTTTAACTCTCCTTCAACTGCGGTCTTGTTTTTCAGAATATCCTGAAATGACAAACCTTGGTTTTGTTGCAAGTCCTGTACTTTTAATTGTTTGTGACCATTTTGATATTGCTCTTGTAACTGCAGGGCTGTTAAATAATTAGAATTCTGTATCATAACATCATCCCTTCGTCACCTTTTAAGCTTTGTTGTCCCCTTCTGTTTCTCCAGGTTCTTCTTCCTTATCCTTTGCAGCTTTTAACTCATCCAACTTGTTCATATACGCTTTCAAAGTATCTTCCTTTTCCTTAGCTACAAACGTTTTCTGATAAGCATTCATGTCGTCAAACATTTTCTTCAGTTCTTCAACCTTCTCTGCATCACTTAATTCCAATGCATTGATATTCGGTAACTGATTTAATTTTTCTACAAACTCGGTTGCCAAATTATATGCTTCCATATATGCCGGATCGGTTACAGTATCCAAATCCTCCAATGAATACAACGCTTCATTTATGGACAGGAATGCCTTTCCGTTTTCATACACCACATAGTCCACTCTTCCTTGGACATATTTGGTTTCTCCGCTGGTAGTTGTAGTTCTGACATACACTTCTTTGCCAACCAGTTCGCTTGCTCTCTGCAAGTCCATACTTGCCGACATGCTCTGCATCTGTTCAACCTGTGAAAACTGTGCATACTGTGAAATATACTCTGTGTTAGAAGTAGGCTGCAACGGGTCCTGATACTTCATTTGCGCTACCAAAAGTTGTAAGAATGCATCTTTATCCATCGCGTTATTAGCACCGGACAAAGAATTCTGTGACGCACTCGGAATGACTTTTCCATCTTCCACTCCTGCTATAAGACCCATACTCTCACTCCTTTCTTTAAACCAAATAGTCAACAGTATTTCCGTTAGCTTCCATCATTTCCGCCAACAGTTTTTCTTCTGACTCCAGTTCTTCCGTTCCGTCCAAATGAACTAAATCTATTCTTCTGGTCCGATTTTTCTTTGTTTCTTCCTCTGATGTCTGATGTTCGTTACCCTTCTCCAACGCGCTTTCAAAAGCGTGTGCCTGAACTGTAACTTCAATCGCTTCTACCTTGATGTTTTGCTGTTCAAACTGCTGTTGCAATTGAATCATTTGACTTTCCAACACGCCTCTTACTGTTTCTGAGTTTGTTGTAAACTGTGCCGTCATAACACCTTCTTTTGCTGATATCTTAATCTGCAAGGTGCCTAATGTCTCAGGTTGCAATTGCATATCCAGTTCCGTTGCATCTGCAGTTAACTGAATTTTCATATGATCCATAATCTGTCTCATAAT
>JAZNQI010000040.1:0-6372 GCA_045590095.1 Acetatifactor sp.
CTCTCTTCTCGGGAAGAAATGCCAATGCATATGTACTGCATTGCCAACGCCCAGCAATTCGTAATTAAGCTTATCCGGCTTGAACGCTTTATATACCGCCTCACCAACCAGCGACATTTCTTCAAGAAATTTCTTTCGAAACTCCGGTTCCAACAAATGAATTTCCGGCTGACATTCTTTACAAATAAAGACTGTATAACCTCTAAATCTCTGAAAATCGCCAATTACCACATATCCGGTTTCCAGTTCTTTTACAAAGTATGGATTCTCTCCTCGTTTGGTTATTTCAATTCTTTGACATACCATGCAATTCTCATTCATCATTTTTCTAATCTCCATAAGTTCCTCTTTCCACTTCACAATCTCGAATACAACTTCAACTCTGCCGCTCCAGCCCATGCAGCTTAAATGGATTCTCTTCCAGCTCTTTTCTGTAAAGACTTACGACATCCCAAATATCAAAAAACATGTATTTACATTTTCCGATGTAGCCCTCTTTAATAATTCCCTTTTGGTATGCCATATCCTGAATGGTATACCAGGGTTTCACTGGGAACATTCCGCATTCCACCAGCCATTCATCAGTAGGATACTTTCTCTTGACTTCTTCTGTCGGTTCAAACATACCGCTGATTTCTTTTGGCATAATATCTTCCATGTAATGCATGGCCGTCAGCTTGTAAATGTCAACTCCAAGCAGTAACGCTTTTCCGCCATTACGAATCACATAATTCAGCCCGCCTTTGGCGGCCTCATCCGCATGCAATCCCCAGCCGGAGGTTCTTATCACACCTGTCCCTGTGATAACATCACCGCGCTGCCTGAATGTATCTGCAATGATACCCATAGCCGTTCTTGGCGCATCTTCGGGAAGTATCTTAATTTTCTCGGTAATACCCATATCCTTGTCTTCTTCCGTAAGTTCCGATTCCGGAGCAAAACACAATGACGGCATAAAAATACTTCCGCGGTCGGTCACGCACTCCATCAGTGCCTCTATTACTGTTTCTGCTCCGCCTTCCACATAACCAAAACTACTGAGTGAACTATGTACTTCGATATCCATTCCCTCTTGAAGCCCAATTTTTTTCAGTTCCTCAACCAATGCCGCTTTATCCATTTAAGTTCCCCTTTAATACTTAAAAATTGTAAAATCCGTGATTGCCCACAGACGCAACGGAAGCTAAAAATTGGCGCTTTCCTACTCTTTGATTACGTCCATTAAATCCGTAAGCTGTGCATAACACATCGTTCCTTCTGCCGTATTATGAACAAGAATCGGTACCATACCTGCATTTAATCCTCCCTGATAATCAGCGATAGGATTATCCCCAATCATATATTTTATTTCCGGATTTCCGGCTTTTAATATTGCATACTCAAAAATCTCTTTTCGCGGTTTTTCATATCCAATGCCTGCAGAAAGAAAATATCCCGATATCTCATCGTCAAGTCCAAGTCTTTTAAACACATCTGCAAGTTCCGGAAAATTATTGGAAATTATATAATTTTCAAATCCTTTTTCTTTGAAATAGTGCAAAACACTCTTAGCATCCGCATAAGTTTCATACTCATAATTTACAACATTCTCTCTAAAAGTTTTGCAGATAGCGGGTACATCTGACTTTGCGACTCCTCTGTCATTGCAAAATGACATGATTTCTCCAAGTAACTCCTCCCACCATTCTTCTCCGTTTTTATCAGAATGATCTTTCTCAGGCATATACCATGAACATACACGTTTCATAAAACTTCGAGCAATATCTTCCTCAAGAGAATATCCATATTCGTTAAAAGCTCTCATCAATGAGATTCTAAACGATTCATTTCCATACAATAAAGTACCATCACTATCCCAAAAAATTGCCTTATTCATCATTTTTCTCCTTGTAATATTATCTCAAAATTCTCCACCGGATTTCAAGTTTATGGAACTGTTATCTCTTGCTCTAAAGAGTGGGGTAACTGGAATTTGTCACTATTCTACAATATACCGAGCTAATTCTAGAGCAATATCAAAATGCCCCGAGTCATGTTGTGTATGCTTAATTTGATTTTTCTTCATTCGTTCATCCCACTGAGGTGCATCCAACAAGTCACCACAGGTAAAGAAAAAGTATGCGTTAAGCCCTCTAAATTGGCACATAGCCTCTACTGCTGCACACTCCATTTCTACCGAAATACATCCATCCGCTTTTCGTTTTTCAAAGTTTGCTCTTGTTTCTCTATGTACCGCATCCGTAGTCCAAGTTTTTCCTTGAACATAAGGTAAGCCTACACTTTTCATAAACTCAGCTACCTTGTCAGCATTTCTGACCTCAATATAATCTGAGGCAGGAGCATAATGATATGATGTTCCTTCATCCCTATAAGCGGCAGTAGGAACCATAACCTTACCACGAGCAATTTCTTTGTTTAAACATCCCGAACCACCAAACACTATATATTTATTTGTGTTAATAATCGACAGCGTATCTTCTATATCAGCAACACAACCAGGAGCACCTACATAAGACATATATACTGCAAAATGTCTATCTTCATACTCAAATCCATAAATAGGGTTTGCGCCGTTAGAAGAAAACAAATCTCCGATTTTTTTGCACTCAAAATTTTCAAGAACATATTTTAAAATCACATGAGAAAAAGTGAGAATACAAGCATCTACTTTAATTGCGTCATCATTACGACTAACTTTAATTATTTCTTCTGATAAATTTTCAAATGTATCTGTTATCATTTCTTCTACCTCCAGTTATGTAAATTCTGATTCATCAGTTCGACCTATTTAAGATTATCGAATTGTAATACAAATTTGGTTTTATCTATTTCAAACTCATATTTCTTTTCGAAAAGTGTAACCCACTCTTTCTATACCATCTGCTGTCCTACAAGGTCCAATCTCTGTTACAGCATATCCTACCGATAAATAAAGTGTTCGTGCGGCGATATTATCTTCCGTTGTGTGAAGACCAATGCTTCTATATCCTTTTTCTTTTGCAATAGCTTCGGCCACAGACAATATATATTTTCCAATGCCTTTATGCTGACAGATGGGTTTTACTTGAATCATACCTATCCACACTTCGCCATCCTCAACATCTATTCTAAACCAAGCAACCGGTGATTCAGCAATAACAAGATAATATGTGCTGTCTTTGTCCGAAAGTAGTTTTTTCCAAACATCAACAGACCTTTGAACACCGTGCAACTTATCTATGTTTTCATTATATGTTTCACTAATAAAGGCAATATCATTTTCAGTTGCAAGAGAATACATCAGTTTATCCATTCATACACCTCTGTCAAATTCAAATCTTCCCCTCTGTAAAACATTCTTTTATTCCCTACTTATAAAAGTACGTATACAAATCATGCGCTCCTGTTTCCCACTCATTCTTATCATAAAAAGATTTCGCAGTCACATTATCTTTTGAAGGCGGAATGTGTTTTAACTTTTCCTGACAAATTCCAGTGTCCTGATTGAAGCCAGGTCATTCTCTCCCATTTCTAAAAGCACATTTTTATCTACCCACTTATAATCAATCGTTTCTCCTTTTTGCAAGGAAACATCATTTTTATCCCAATCCGTAATGCATAAATATTCCACATATAGAGAACGATGACCATCATGTACAAGTCTTCCAAGCTCTTGTAAATCGCAAGAAACAATCCCTGTTTCTTCCTTAAGTTCACGTACTGCACATTCTAATGGGGTTTCGCCTTCCAATGCAGAACCTCCCGCTGTCAATTCCCACATTCCGCCGCAATGCTTTTCGTAATCCCGCTGCATAAGAAGATAGGTGCCATCCACATGCTTTACGATAATATCGCATACCAAATGATACATGCCTGCAGGAATAACTTCGCCTCTGATAAGTTTAACATCTTCTATTCTGTTGAATTCCTTATCGTATGCATCCCATATTTCAGCCATAAAGCCCTCCTGTTGTTTCAGTATCTCATTCACTATACTTGCCATAATATGCAATATCGCTGTTTTACAAATCTATTGCCTTTTGCTTCTCATCCTCTGTCAGATTCTCAGCGTTAACTTCTTGCGCATCTACTGAATCAACCCGAAATGTTTGGCTATTCTGTCGCAGACTTCCTCTCGGGTATCTTTTCCGTCATCTTCCCGGACAACCGTAAAAAAGCCGCTCTCCGCCAACTCGTTATAATTCTCCTGACTGTTGATTAAAGCAAGACCGCGCTTATAATTCTCCATTACCTCTTCCGCGTTATCGCAGCTGTCTATCACGCTTAGAATAAACTGCTTCTCCGGATCGCTTCTGTCAAAAAAACGTTCCACACTCATCGACTGCGGTGCAAGCATCACAGCAACATGGTTATAGTCAGATATCTCTTTTAAAATATCAATCGGAATATTTGTATCCACAATCACTTTTTTATCCGCTGCGATGGATATCAGCTGTGCAACCTCAAATTCTGCCGCTTCTTTCGCCGTATCAAAAATCCAACGCGCATATTCCTCAGGCGAGCGTGTTACGAAATCCTTCCAATCGGTCAGATCCTTAATATAACAACTGTCCGGCTGTTTCTCCGGCGTTGCCACAATATCCGATACAACACTGTGATAATTTTCGCCGCAAAAAATCATGTCATATCGTTCGGCAAGCATTTTTACCGTCGTTGACTTGCCCGCATAAGCGGTACCTGTAATAAAATATACATTTTTCAGATAATGCTTTAAAATATTATTTTCAATTTTCATAGTAACCTCGTAAATTAAATCAACCTCAAATAGTATTCATCATCGCCCTCGAAAACACCCGTTTTTTTAAACCCATGTCGTTCATAAAATTTTCCGGCTTGCGTATTATCTTTATGAACGCCAAGAGCCAACGAACGCCTTCCAAATTCCTGATATACCTGCTCAATCGCGCTTTCCATTATCTCTCCACCCAAGCCTCTGTTTCGATATTCTTTATCAACCACAAATCCCATTAATCTATAAAACGGGGTTCCCTTCATTTCGATAGGATCTGTATCCCAGGGAAGCGCCTCACCTATCATTATTAAACCAATATACTTATCATTTATACGCGCCAAAAACGTGTGTCCTATCAGATTATTTTCTACCCCATAATCATTGATATCCATTATTGTTACAGCCGTGTCAACCCATTCCTCCGGAATATCATCTCTGTTAATCCCACATGCATATCGAAAATTTTCATGCGTTAATTGTTCAAGTATAATATTGGTAGACGGAACTGATTGCGTTCTTTGTATCGTATTATAAATTCTCTCAATAAAAGGCGACTTGTGCTCGATATACTTCTCCATATCGTACGGATACAATTTTGCCCCCTCTTCCTTAATGTGACCATACTCACATATTGCTTCCGGATGTGAACGCAGATAATCTCTGAACGCTTTATGCCTTTTCAACTCCTTAGAATCTTGCGGGCAGACATATAAATGATGTTTCTGCAAATGTTCTTTTCCGTCATACTTAAATGCTTCCCGACCGACAATACCAAGATTTCCCGCATGCCGATAACCGATTTGCTGCAATGCCAAGATAACATCGCCAAGCACGGATTCATCTTTGATTACCACATCAATGTCGATAATCGGCTTTGCGGAAAGACCTTGTACCGAAGTGCTGCCAACATGTTCTATCTCCAATGCCAATTCTCCCAGCGCCCCCTGAATCTCTGCCTTGATATCGGTAAAATTTTGTAGCCATGCCTCATTGTATGGCTGGACTACTACATGTTTTTTATCATTTATAATCATCTTCCCACTTCCTATCTTACCTTCTCCGCTTTCACAATTTCAAACCCACATTTTTCATACAGCATAAGTGCCTTCTGATTCCATGCTGCCACATGCAAAACAATCGATTTGTCACTTCTCTCCCTAATACGCTGAATCGCCCAAAGCAAAAGTTGCTTTCCGTAGCCCTGCCGCTGAAATTCCTGATTCACTATCAAATCGTCTATTTCATTTCTATAGCAAGCCACGGATCCAATTATCACTTCTTTATCCACCAATAAATAGATATCTCCGATTTTATCCGCAATTTGCTCATAATCATGCAGGAAATGGTATGGTTCGATACTCAAGGCCTTTCGCATGTCATAGAAACACTCGTTGTAGATTCGTTTGTATTCCTCGAAGTATTGCTTTTGGAAGGGGATACACGCTATGTTAGGCGTATCGACTTTGGATTTATTCAGTTTCATTTCATAAGCAATGATTTCCGTCATATCTGTCCCAATATTTCTCCATTTTACTTCTTCTATTTGAACTTACCTTCTCCTCATTTGTGAAAAAAGAACCCCAAGTTAACGCGGACCTCATGTTTCTCCACATCAATGTTGGAGTAGCAGCAGGAATCAA
>JAZNQI010000041.1:0-12707 GCA_045590095.1 Acetatifactor sp.
TTCCGCTTACATATTGCTGAATCGCTTCTATTAACTCCTGCGGCAGAACTTCTTCCGCACTGATATAGCTCATTTTAATCCTCCTTTTTCTTTTACGGGGATTCATCTGAGCTTAACGATTCCTGTTATTTTAAGCTCAGACTACTGAGCGATAACGTATCTTTTCAGCATATAACGCGCCTCCTTTTTCTCATTCTGTATTAATATTAATGTTGTAAAAATGCAATTGCAACCTCATTCTTGTTTAGAAACGAACGTGAGCCGGTTTCGCCTGTTAAACGTTACTCTTAATTCCCATCCAGCATCTTTTCCCGATATGCATTGCCTGTTGTTGCGTCAAAACCATCCAGGAGATATTCTTCCGGAATATATTTGTTGTAATCCAAATCCATGAAATAATTACAGAATATCTGCTCTGCGTAGATGATTCTTCCTTCTCCGTCTGTCAATGCGTATACAAAACCTTGATAGGAATCGGCATTTACTGCAAGAAGCTCATAGGTCTGTTCTTCTACAACACCGTAATATCCGACATACTCCGTTGAGTCGTATGCCTTCAGTCTTTTTACCTCATCTGCATATGCTTCCGGTGTATAGTCAACAACCAGATATCCCAGATACTGCGCATCAAACGGGTTATAATGTACCATCTTGAAATCGTCAATTTCCATGGAATCCGTTATTTCCGCCGGCCATATTGTCTCATCCATGCCCCATTTCATCCACTTGCTGTCGGCATTCTCATACCCGCCGTTGGAAAAGGTCATATACTCCTGATAGCCGGATATATCATCATATACTTCAATCGGGGCAAGATAGGAAGATAAAAGAAGAAGTCCTACAGCAACAGTCACCATAATTGTCCGCCACAACGCAATAATCATCCCCACGATTGTAACAATCCCGATTACCCGGATGAGCTTCTTCTTTTTCACTATCTTTTCCAGTATTCCTGTTATGTATAGTGTAACAATCGACATTATGGCAAGTGCGATAAATGTTACAATCAATACCACTTTATTTATTAACTCAGGAGATGTCAGGGTTTGTAATACAATCGATAGTAGTAAAACCAGCACTCCCGCAAAAGAGGTTATTTGCATTCTTTTTAAAAGTACACTTTTTTCTTCCGTCGCGTACTCTGCCATTTCCGTGGCCACTTCTCTTACATCTTTGTCCATCATCTCGCTTTTTCTTTCTCCTTCAATAATTTCTCTTACATCCACATCATAAAAATCCGCGATCTCAACCAATAATGAAATATCAGGAAGATTGCTGCCGTTTTCCCATCTTGATATGGTTCTGTTGCTTACATGAAAAATATTCGCAAGCTGTTCTTGCGTTAATTTTTTCTCATTACGCAGTTCTTTTAAAAATCTGCCTGCCTTCTGCTGGTCCAATGAATTACGCCTCCTTATTCCGCCGGATGTTTGAATGATAAAAAATCTCTCAGGTAAAATCCACGACACAAAGCGAGAAATGCCGTTTTTTCTTACCTGACACAGTATGTCCGGTTACTCATTTTCGTATCAGATGCAGATGCTGAAAAAACGCTACGTTCTTATAAACAGTATCATTCTCCACGGCACATTCGAGCATGAATAACTTCTCTTCCCAATCAGGCTCTTCTTTAAAAGAGTTGGGTTGTATTCCGTAGAAGGTGCGGATGCCGTATACTTTATCTGTAACAAATCTTTCCTCAATACAGTCCTGCAAATCCTCTATCTCGTATTCGTTAATTGTCCCGAAATTCATTGAGACAGCATTCTCACCATTTAAAAGCGCCAGCGCTTCATCAATGTTATTTTCAAATACAGCCTTATGCATTACCTTGCCGTTTTTATTATGTTTTACAATGGATAAAATGCCGCCTTTTTTTAACAGCCGGTGAAACTCGGCAATCAGTTCAGCACGGTTCTCAACATACTCCAAAACATTATGACAAAGAATCACATCAAAACTGCCGTCTTCCATTCCTTTCAGTGCATCAATGCTTCCTTTTATCTGCTCGTAGTGATAATCGCATATTCTATGTGTGAGCAGTTCATTATTCGGTTCCACTGCCGTCACTTCATTGCTTTTAGCCAGGTGGTTTGCGGTAGCACCGAAGCCGCTTCCGAAATCTAAAATTTTCCTGTTTTTGAATTCAAGATTATGCCAAACCAGTCTGTAGAACAACCGGCCCCACGGCGTTTTAATATAATCCAGATATCCGTTAATATTCATGGTGTTTTCTCCTTTGATGTACGTAAAATGCGCTCCCGTCAAAAAATATCTTGCAAAAGAAAATTTATGAATCTGATAGCTTAATATCCCTCAAACAATCTGATATCTCACTTCTTCCATTTTCTCCAAAATCATGAGGTGCATCTAACAAATCATATATCAGCATTTTTTCTTCATTTCTTTTTAATTCTGCCAAAGCATGCCCTGATTTATCATATAATGCAGTAGGCGCTGTTTGATAAGGATAAATGGCATCTACCGTTAATGTGTATGTAACATTTTCTACAGCTCTTGTTCTGATATGTGCTTTTATTAAATCATATCGTTCCATATCATCCGTATCTGCCACATCATAAAACAAGATAATATTCAAATCCGTCTTTTCGTCATACAACTCCCTGAAAAACTCAGGAAATCTGACTTCAAAACATATTCGGACGCCTACTTTCCAGTCCCCGACCTCAAAAATACCATTCTCGTTTCCTTTGCTGAAATTGTCTTTGTCCCATCCCCATAAAGCTCTTTTGTCATAAAAACATTTCTCTCTATTCGGTCGCAGAATAATCGCGCAGTTTTTGTATCGGTCCTCTTCTTGCCTGATTGTTCCGACAACTAAACATATATCATTGTTATCTGCTAATTCCTGCAGTTGCTCATATACAATCTCCAATTTATTAAAGTCAACGTCAGAAGAACAATTAATATCGCGCGGCGGGTATCCCGTCAACGAACATTCAGGAAAAACCAATAACCTAACACCTTTTTCAACCGCTTCCTTAACAGCATTTTTTATTATTTTAAAATTGTCTTCGATATTACCGGTTACTGCAAATTGGTATGCTCCTATTACTTTCGTTTTCATTTTTTTCCTCCGTATCTTTTCACGGTAGTCACTTTATTAAGGGGCGGGAATATTCTTTTTGCGATACCAATAGGCGTACAGCTTCTGATATCCCAATTTCTCATACAGATTCTTTGCAATCAAGTTACTCTGTATCACTTGAAGATATGCGGTGTGAGCTCCCTTCTTCATTGCTGCGGCAAGCAGTGATTCACACAAGCTGCGACCGTATCCTTTGCCGCGATGCACTTCATCCACAATCACATTGGCAATAAAAACATACCCGTTCTCAATCACGGCGGATGCACAGGCGATATTCTGTCCGTCTTTCGTAATATGACAATACAACGTATCAACCTGAATCATCTGACGTATCTTTCTTACCGTATCACATGTGACAGGATTTGTATACTTTTCAAGCGTAAAATATGTATTCAGCCACTCATCCGTCAGATGCTCCGTAATGATACTGTCGCCTGCGGAAAACTGCTTCTCTGAAAGGTCCATCACCATAACGTCGGTTGGGGTTACAACCTCATACCCTTTGTCTTCCAGAATACCGTCAAGCATCTCCTTATTATCATCCGTCACCTTAAAAATGCACGGCAAACCCTGTTTAGAATATCTCTTTTCACATTCTGTAATTTTCTCTTTTATATCAATCGTTGACGGGTAAATCAAGTTTACCGAGTTCGCTCTTGCGCTATATCCGTTCGCAAATCTGAGCACCCATCCGTCATAATATTGCGTCTGCAATGACGGATGTGCATTAAAGGATAATTCTTCAAAGTAGCGTATCATGTTGTTTTTCATCTCTTTTATCTCCTCTCAATCACTTTTTTCTTGCCCGAATAATCGCCCTGTTTGTATTTCAATAAAAGAACAGAGAATATACGATGCAAAAAGAGCCCTTTTACGGACTCTTTACTTATAAAAAATCCGTGGCATCCTGATAGAATACCACGGTATTTATCTGAAAATATTGAGTTCAAATCACACGGTTCTCCTCACCATGTAAAACAATCAGTAAATATACTCCAAAGAGGTAATTCTACAAGTTTCTCTATTCATTTCTAAGTTGCGTCTTACATTACGTCTGAATCTCATCTTGTGTTACCTCCTTTCAGGATTTTCATGTTTATATTGTGGAGTATATGCTCTGAAATATTATATGTCAATCATTTTTATTGTTCTCACCGGCTCTGTTTACACTCCATCAACCAATGCGTCTCGGTCTCACCATACTTTTGAAATCCCATTCTTTGATAGAGATTCCTTGCGGGATTCTCACGGAAGGTTTGTAAATACACTCTTTTATCCTTATTCTCTTCCAGAACCTTTGTAAGAATACGGGTTCCGATTCCCTTCCCCTGATATTCCGGCATGATTGCAAATGTACTGACGCAGGCATCCCCGTTCTCATCGTAAAAGAACGTGAACAGACCGATATCTTTTCCCTCGCACTGAAGGATGTTCATATCCGGCAAATGCTTCGCCATCTCATTGGTCAGAAATTGTCTCTGTATGTCTTCGTTCCAGCCGTATATTTTCTCAACATACCATCTGAAACACTCCTCTTTTAACTCATATATGAAATCGAAGTCTGCTTCTTCACATTTTCTGAAATTGTATTCCATATTTGCCCCTTCTATAATGCTACGTCTTTCTTTTACTCAGTTTGAATTGTTCTCCATAACCACTTCATACATCCTCTGTATAAACGCTTTAAAAGAAGTCATATCATTCAACAAGCCGTTTTTAAGCTTATTGCATGTATCAATGGCCAGGTCAAACTGCTTCCTCGTAATATTGCACTCCGCAAAAGCCATCTGCAACTCGTCCATGTCATCTTCCACAATGGTTCCGTCCGGATAAACAACCAAATCAAGGTATAAATCATAAAAGTACGGAACGCCGTCTTCATCATATCCCTGTTCCGCTATCATGTCTATATAACACACCTGTATCTCACCGTTGCCATTCATCATGACGGTAATACAATAAAAGTCATCTTTGGGCATTATCGTTAGCCATTGAAAATTATCGTCACATACAATCAAGTCTTCTCCATTGTATTTCCATATCTGTGGCCGGTCCACTTTATGTATTTTTATCAATCCTATATATCCCGAAAATTCAGGCATATCCACTGTTCTTGCGATTCTGCTTTTTGAAAGAATACATTTCCATTCATCATAAATAATTCTGCATCTGTACATGTATTTACTCCTTAAATCACATTGCAAACCCTTATTTTTTTAATGTCTCTCCGGAATTCCTCATGCTGTTTGCAGAACAACTCGGGCACATCATCGAGTGCGAAATACTTCAGTTCCAGCGTTTCCCCTCCATCACAGTAAAGTTCGCCACCCACAACCTTAAGTTCATATCCAATCATGATGCTGTGTGCTTCATCGCCACTTGCATACTTCATATCGCAGTCTGTGTAAACACCGATTATTTTACCTACTTCCACATCCAGACCGGTCTCTTCTTTCGCCTCTCGAATCGCAGCCATTTCCGGTGTCTCGCCAAGTTCTATTGCACCACCCGGGAAGCCCCATTTGTTTGTATCTCCCCGCCTTTGAAGCAGCACTTCTCCTTTATCGTTTCGGATACAACCGCCTGCGAAAACGAGAATGATTTTCTCATGTCCGACTTTACTTCGAATCCATTGAATATAATTTTTCTTATCGCTCATCGTTACTTTCTCCCTGTCGCTAAATCCCTCTTATAATTCCTTTTCCATAAAACCGCATGTAAACGGGAACCGTTCGGATTTGTGCGCCCAGAGATGAATAAAACCAAACGATTCATACCACTTACGCAACACCTGATTCTCTTCCACAATACCGATTCGGATTTTATTACAGTTCAATTCTTTCACGCGCTCAAATGCATGCTGCAGAAGTTCTTCTCCGATTCCGCGATGTCTGTACGCAGGACTTACGCATAGATTATTCAGCTCGCACGCATTCTCATCCTGCAATTCCAGGAAATAAAAGCCGACAATTCTGTCCTCTTCGCAGTAAATATACATCGGTCTGCGTTCTACCATTAACCGCTCTTTCATCTTCTCTTCCGTTGTCGCAAATGCCGTAAATCCGGGCGCATTTTGGGGCGTAAAACCAAACTCTTCGGCAACCGTACCAAAACTTTCCCTGATTACTTTTACACACTCCGCAATGTCTTTCTCTTCCAATTCTCGAATCATATGTGTTTCTCCTCATGTTACTTAGTATGATGCGAATCCACTCATGTACTGTTCTCTTACCTCAGGATTGATGTAGCTTGCATCAATCCGTATCATCCGGTCGCCTATTCTTCTCAACCACATTTCCTCATACAACACAATACCTTCGTACTCGCATTGAAATACAACGTGGCGGAACTCTTTCTCTGCAATCTTCTCCGTTTCATCACGGGATATCGTAGTCACTTCCCAGATATCAGATTGACTCCACTGCAACTCCAGAGCATTGATATATTCATCCATTGTTGTCGAAGGATCTGACAGTTCGACATAGACAAAAAGCTGAAAATCTTTCTCCGGCGTTTCTACGAACATCTCATATCGCGTCTCTTCCAATATCGCTTGCTGCGCTTCATAACCCAGATCATATTCTTCGTATAAACTCAGGATTTCCTTATCCATCTCTTCCCGCGTATAACTTATTGCCCCTTCAGGAATCGTGTATCGCATCTGCATCCAGGTGCTTTCCCAGCCTTCGTCTGTCACCTCTCCCACCCGGTAACCCATCTGATGGGCCAGTACCTGCTGCATGATTTCTTCGTCTACTTTAGAATCATCGGAACCACTAAAAACGTAGCGAACCGGCTCCTCCTCTTCATATGCACATGCCGTTGTAAAAAGCATTGCCATCGCCAAAAAGAAATAAAAGTATTTTCTCATCTTTTTCTCCCATTATTCTCATATTCTATTGTCTGATCAACAGAATCTCTTCATCCGTCGACCAGGAAAACGATACCTGTACGCTTCTTCGCTCCCGACGTCCGGTATATTCCTTCCCGTATACATAGTAAACCTCACCGGGCTTAAGAATCGTCTGCGGCAGTTTTCCTTTCGTCAGTTCCTTTGCATCATCCGTCAGACAGTAGTTCTCCAGATTAATGTTGGTCTGTCCATTGTTCTCTAACACAACATAATCCTGAGACCCCTTGGTATGGTACTGCGAAATGATAAGACTTTCCACAGATGCATCCGTCTCTGTGTGAATCGTAATTTCTATAAGATCTGTCGCGAATTCACCCGGTGTGATTTCCAGAAGTTCTCCATCCCTGTATTCACCATTTATCGTATATCCCGTTACGGTAATTCCGGGATTCGGCTCACACGTTATCCGAAGCGGAACATCTTCAAAATAATTACCGGTGAAATCATTTGATATCTCAAATCCGTTCATCCTGACCACACCGCTGAAATCCGCAGATACTTTAACGGAAATCAAATTCTCTAACCCCAGATAATTCTGCATTTCCTGTATTACCACACCGGGCCGGATTTGTCCGTATTCAACAATCTCAGTCATTTCGTTGAGTACATTTCCGATGTTATTATCATCGCTTTCCAAAAGGGAACCTTTTAACAGATTCGTATTCTGCATCATATGTTCCAGTTCCACGTAATGAAGACCGTTCATGTCATATAACTCTTTGGCTATGTTATCCTGCCGGAATCCGGTATTCATAATATGCAGAACAGACTGAACAAATAAGTTTCTGAATTCTTCCTTCTTCATCAGAGCTGCAAAAAGCGCGGCAGACTCCTCTTCTTCACACAGAGAAGCCAGTCTTTCATGGTTCGGTTCGTATCCGTATGCTTCCACAACACGCAGGCCTAAACCATAATCCGTGTCAAACAGCAGGTAACGAAATCTTCCGTCAAAGACAGTTCCTTCCCGGTACTCCTCACCTTCAGAAGGCCTGTATGCATATACTTTTACATTGTTCTGCGGCCAATCAATATTCCCGATATAATATTCAATCGCCATATACTGCGCGAAATTCTCTATATCCAGCTTCTCATTGACGTAGTCCCAATTCTGCGGCTCCTCCAAATCGGATTCAACCACACGCTTTACAAAAGCATTGTAATCATTGTGCACCGCAAGCTCTTCTTCCGATTCCACACTATCCGTCCAGACTTCACTTAATGTCCCTTCACAAACGTAGAATTCTCCGTCATAGTCACCGTATTTCTCCTGAAAATACCGGTCATCGAAACTATTGCTCATCCAATACACGCCCTGATATTTGCCATTGACAAAAACCACTGCACTGTCTGCCACGAAAACATCCGGAAAACCGGATTGTCTTGCAAGCTCTCCTACCAGCTCCGTACGGATGAAACCATAGCCGTTGTCGTCACCCGAATTATGCAATGACAATCTCTGATAGTTATCAATGACTGCATTGCTTTCATCTGACACCAGCTTATTCAGAAACGGATAGAAGAATTCATTTAAGCCCTCATACTGTTCACGCGCTATCAGTCGGAAGGATTTCTGGTTCTTCGCTCTTGTATAATTCCCGTATATTTTCAATCCGCAGTTCTGGCTGATTACCTCTTCTCTTGCCGCATCAAATATGGTTGCATGAACTTCTATCTCTTTATCAATCCAGAAATTTCCGTCAATCAATCCCCATATGCTTGCGTCCGGATTCTCTTCCCAATACTTGTCCCAACGGGCACCTTTTACAAAGATTCCTTCTTCATAACCATAGATATCCTCTTCTTTGCCCGTAACGGACACGACATAGGTTGTACTGAAACGCCCTGCCCCGTTCACATCCAAAAGATAATCTCTGTTATATATTTCCGACTGTGTTCCGTCTTCAAAAACACAACAAAAACGATACGCATACGCTGTCGTCTCATCCTGCAATGCAACGTGTATCGGCTCACTGTAAATATTAAGTTCTCCGTTCTCTATATCCGGAAGTGTTCCGTCTGTCGTATAGTAAATCACGGCATCGGAACCTGTCTCCACGGTCAAATCGAAAGAATCGCTGTAAAATCCGCTCTTGTGGGAAATCTTTACTTCATACCGGTTCTCATATTTATGATATCCCCACAGCAATGCCATGGTAAAAAGAACCAAAAATGCCCCGAATAGAATTCCGGCAGTTTTTCTTTTATTCATACTGCTGCTCCTGCTCTGTATTATGCCGTAATATCACCCTCATAGGTCAGAAGTGACACTTTTACATTTTTAAGTTCCGACATCTGAGCAATCATCTCTTTCTCTTTTGCCGTTTTTAACTCAATGATCATTTTCTCATTGTCGTCCGTCAAGTTTCTGGATTTCACTTTATAATACTGACAATATTTCTTCAGAATCCCGTCTATCTGATCCTCGAGACCATCCTTCTTTCCGTTCACCACCATAACGTAAGGTGCCTTTAAAGACGGCATACGGGACAAAACAAAAACCACACCCGTCAAAACAAGCGTTACAACCAGAGCCAGAATATATTGCTTCGCACCGCACATAATACCACCTGCAACCGACCAGAACAGGAAGAACAAATCCATCGGGTCTTTCACCGCAGTTCGATAACGGATGATAGAAAGTGCACCCACCATACCAAGGGACAGTACAATGTTTGACTGAATGGTAAGAATGATTGCCGTTGTAACTACCGTCATTCCCACAATTGCAATGTTAAAATTCATATTGTAAAGAGCCTTCTTTGCAAAAAAGCGATAGATAAAAAACAGGTACAACGCAATCAACAGCGAAAAACCGATTGCCAACACCAACTGTGTCGTTGTTGTTCCTGTTTCAAACTGTTCCAAAATGGATGATTTCAAAAGATCCTTAAATGACATATTCTATACTCCTCCGTGTCTTCTCATATTTTCGCACAAATAATATTTTGAAAAAGTAGTTCTTTGCATATGTTTGATATCCAAAGTATCTTTTACAAATTCCGGCAGAAATTCCGTATATTTAACCTCTAAAAGATTCTGTCCTACAGGCAGAATCGGTTGTTGAAAAATATCTTTCTCAAAAAAACGTTCTATCTCTTCCGAAAAAGAAATATTCCGGTCTATGGTAATTCTCACATCACCGTCCGGATGAATATACGGCTCCCGCTCATACTCCACAATCACGCGCGGCCGCAGATATTTCACATGATAGAGATACAGAAACCGGTTAATCAACGGATTCTCATTCGGGTATTCCAGTTCTTCCCCTCTGTCCTCCATAAGCATTTGGCAAAACTCCCTTGTAATCAAAGCTTTTTCTTTCTGTATTTTACCGTTAACCTTCTGCTTACATTCCAAATGAATTACCGATGAATCGCAATTGTAAATCCTGATTCTGTATTTGGTCCGGTTATCCACGCCTCTTGCATTATCATAATATGCCGAATCGTCATAATCGTCAAAGTAAAGGCTTCTTATATTGTACCGGTTCGTCTCATCCGTATGCGAATCCGCCTCACACAATTCCCGCAGGCTCATCTTCAGATATTCTTCCTGCGCATAGGAAATTAAATATTTGTTTTCGTTACGAAACATTTTATCCTCACTTCTTTGTCTTTTCCTTTTTGTATTCACGCATTTTTCAAAGTGTATTCTGCCTGAATGAAAAAGCAGAAAATGTACTCCCCTAATAAACATCTGACACTTTTACTACAATAATATTATCAATTATACAAATCGAGCCTTCCATTGGATATTCAGGCATATCTGCAACCTGTTGCAATCCTATAATTCTCTGATACTCTGCATCATCACATAAATACAGATTTGTTCCTATAAAATTTGAAATTATCCCATTCCAGGAAACTCTGTTATTTCTTGCATCCGTACTCCAACATCCAAACTTGGCATATCCATTCGCCATCCGGTATGCCGTACTTTGCGCAAACCTGTCATTATCCCCGGGACGCCCCACAAAAGCAACATATTGTTGCTCCTCTAAATATCCCTGATGGTATATTTCTGAAATTATGTTTTCAGTCAATGTAATTGTAGCAGTCTTTCCCTCTTTAAGTGCTAATTGATCATTTTCAACCGCGGAAAGCTGAAACCACGCCAAAGCCACTAAAGCAAATAAGTATATTCTTTTCAACCAGAAACCCGTTTTTCCTTCTCGCGGAACAATAATGCCTAATATTACAATACCTAATACTATCCCCAATGACATCAAAACACTCATTGTATTTCCTACTGCAATCAATAAAACAGCACAGCTTGCAACAGGCAACAAGCCTAACATTACTAAAAATATAACCGCAGACATCACCTGACTTTTTAACAATTCAAAAAATCGAATACAAATTGCTACTATATACACTACGCCAAGTCCAAGTAAAACTATATTAATAAACTCCAAGTCAGCTAACATTTTTTGTCCCCAAACAAAATTTATGAATTGCAAATAGCACTGCTCTATTGACTCAGGCAAAGATCTGAGCATTAACCCTATACTCATATTGGAAGCACCTTTATATGATGCCATCTGAATACCCGCTCTGAATAAAAGCGCTTTTGTAATCAACAAATAAAATATGCCCCCCACAAGAATCAATCCCAAACTGCTGCATGCATAATAAAATACACTTTTTACTTTCTTTTCCTCAATAAGCAATTTAATCATGTAAGAAAGCAGAAGAACACACGTCACACATATGTAAGCCTGGTAGAATGCCATTGAAATACCCAAAAAAACCGCGCCGGAAAATGTACTAAAAATCTTTTTTCTCCTATTCTCGTTGCCGGTTTTAACACACACAAACGCCATAACACTAAAAAAATATGCCAATCCAAAATTTACAGACATATAACTATAAGACAAAGAATTACAGACAATAGGATTTGCCATCAATATTGTAATGAATAAAAGTTTATAGAAAATACCGTCAAATTCATATTTTTTTACAATGATTGTGTTGGTAATCGCAATAACGATTATTGTAAGCATGGAATTAAAAGAATCCGACACAATTCCGAACCGAGCCCTGTCTGCATAACGTTGCAACCCTCTACCCAAAGATATTTCCCAATCTCCTGCAATGAAATTAGAAAGATGCCATATTCCATCCAAATCATTTACAAGATTAAGAGACATCATCATAAAATATGTCAAAAAACCAATCCCACTCGCAATCAATACAAATCTGCCATACTCATTAAAAAATCTGCTAATCTTTTCTTCCATATTCAGAACAATATTCTTCATCACACTGAAACCTCCACGTGGCATACCAATATGTCACTCTTCAATATATAGCATCCTCAACCAAACCAATTGCGAATCAATTATATCACAACCGATAACCATAATTCCATGCTTATCAGACGAATTATTACAATTTCAATAATCCCTTCACTCTTTCGCTACCCGGTCAACCCGAAATGTTTGGCAATCCTATCGCAGACTTCCTCTCGAATTTGTCATCGAACCGCAAATACAAATCCTACTGTTCCCATACCGTATATATCATCGTTAACGGAAATGGTTGGTATTCATTCTCACCATTCGGATCTATTTTACCCTCTTCATACAAGGCATACATCTTTTCCCAATAAGCATTTGATTCATCCAAAGTTTGGAATGCTTCATTTGCAAAAACAACCATGTATCCGGTTCCTTCCGTTCTGATT
>JAZNQI010000042.1:0-37525 GCA_045590095.1 Acetatifactor sp.
CTTCATATTCTATACTACTCCCGCATACACATTTCGTGTAACCTTTACCATTCAATATCCGCCACATCCACAATCTGTTCGTTTTTCACAATACTGCGTATGGTGCCGTTCTTTACAGTAATTACTCTGTCTGCCATGGCCGTAAGTGCCTGATTATGCGTAATTACAATTACTGTTTTGCCCAGATTATGACAAGTGTCCTGCAATAATTTCAACACCGCTTTACCGGTATTGTAATCCAGTGCACCGGTAGGCTCATCACAAAGCAAAAGCTTCGGATTCTTAGCCAAGGCACGTGCAATTGCCACTCTTTGCTGTTCACCACCGGAAAGCTGCGCCGGAAAATTCATCAAACGTTCTCCCAGCCCAACATCTCTTAAAACTTCCTTTGCATTCAGGGGATTTTTACATATCTGTGCTGCCAATTCCACATTCTCAAGGGCAGTAAGATTCTGCACCAAATTATAAAACTGAAACACAAAGCCCACATCAAATCTCCTGTATGCAGTCAATTGCTTATTATTATAGGCTGAAATCTCCTTGCCGTCCAAATATACCTGACCGCCCGTCAAGGTATCCATACCGCCCAGAATATTTAAAATAGTGGTCTTGCCTGCACCGGAAGCACCAACAATCACACAGAATTCACCTTCTTCTACCGTGAAATTCACGTCATGAAGAGCAGATATTTCCACCTCTCCTGATTTATATACTTTACTTACATTTTGAAATGTTACAAATCCTTCCACTAAATGCCTCCGTTTCAATCTACTGCGCACTTCATATCCGAGTAGTACAACTTCATAATTCTTCGACAAAAGTATATCATTATCGAGTTCACTTGACTAGATGAAATTATCAGTATATTCTGTAATCAGTACTCCTATTTTGGAGCCGAAACTATAATTGCAAGGAAAAAACATATGACTGAATTAGAAGAATATTACAACAAATTTAATGAAGAAAAGCGATTAAACTCCCGACACGGTCAGGTAGAATTCATTACTTCCATGAAATATATTCATAAATATATCAATCCGCAAATCCCGGTAAACGAATTCAAAATTTTGGACATCGGCGCCGGAACCGGTCGCTACAGTGTCGCCTTGGCTGAAGAAGGGTATGATGTCACCGCAGTAGAGCTGGTTAAATATAATTTAGGAATCCTTAAATCAAAGAATTCCTCCGTAAAGGCAATGCAGGGGAATGCCTTAAATCTCAAAAAATTAGCTTCAAATCAATTTGACCTGACACTGCTCTTTGGTCCTATGTATCATCTCTTCGGCTTTGAAGACAAGCACAAAGCATTGGAAGAAGCCAAACGCGTAACAAAACCCGGCGGCATTATTTTAGTCGCTTATTGCATGAATGAATACAGCGTACTCACATATGCATTTAAAGAGCGTCATGTACTCGAATGCGTTGAAGAGCAACGATTTACACAAGATTTTCATACTATCTCCCGTAAAGAAAACTTGTATGATTATGTACGTATCGAAGATATTAACAGTTTAAATGAAGCAACTGCTTTGACCCGTTTACAAATCATCTCTCCTGACGGTCCGGCAAATTATATGCGCCCCTTTCTCAATCAATTGTCTGAAGCAGAATTCGAATATTTTATTCAATATCACTTAAGCACTTGTGAACGTGCCGATTTAATCGGTGCCGGTGCCCATACATTGGATATATTAAAAAAACCGTAGAAGTTTCGGCTATGCCGATTCTTCTACGGTTTCTTATTTCTTTCTTATTGCAAATCATCCTTGATTACAAAATTAGAAGCCTCTTCCTTTAATACTGTTGCCTGTGCCAAAAGTTCTTCACTGACTGCTGATGTTTCCTGAGCTGCTGCAGAATTGTTCTGAACTACCGCCGAAATCTGTTCAATACCTTCTACTACCTGCTTCAACATATCAGCCTGAGTACGCGACGCCTGTGCTGAACCTTCTGCTGCTTTTGCAAAGTTTGTCATATTTGCTACAACCTTCGAAATAACCTCTGCCGTTTTGTTTGTAATCTCGTTACCGCTCTGTACTTCTCTCATTGATTTATCAATCAAATCCTTGGTATTTATTGCAGAACGAGCACTGTCTGCTGCCAACTTACCAATCTGCTCTGCTACCACAGAGAATCCTCTTCCTGCTTCACCTGCTCTTGCAGCTTCAATAGAAGCATTCAATGCAAGCAAGTTTGTCTGCGATGCAATATCTTCAATATCTTCAAGAATCAATTCAATTTCCATGGAAGTTTCAGTGATTCTTTCCATGGCTGCCAACAATTCCTGCATATCTTCCTTGCTGGCACGTGCATTTATTTCTGCACCGCTCATTTCTTTTGCCGCATTCTGTGCTGCTTCTGCACTTTCTACTGCAATATTGGTCACATTTTCAATAGTAGCAGTCAATTGTTCGATTGCTGCCGCCTGGTCTGTTGCCCCTTCTGCCAGTGCCTGTGCACTGTCTGCCAACTGCTGCGCACCAACTTCTACCTGTTCTGAAGTACTTGTAATCTTGCCCAAGCTATCACTCAAATCTGAATTCAAAGTCTTCATGCATCCTAAAAGACCTGAAAACTCTCCCACATAACTTTCTTCGATTGCAGAATCAACTGTAAAGTTACCGCCTGCCATACTATTCAAAATAACACCGGAATCTCCTACAATTGCCCTCAAGTTATTCAACGCAGTTCTGAAATCATCCGCTAACTGTCCTAATTCATCTTCGCTTTCGTATTCGATTTCAATATCCAGGTCACCATTACTTAACTTATTAGCAGCCTCTTTCAGTTCATAAATAGGGGTACGAAGAGACTTTGAAATGGTTTTACCAAAAATTACACACATCACGGAAATAATAACCGCAATTATCACCAAAGCGATAATCAGTCCGATACTCCAACTGCAATCATACTTCACAGCAGTAACAATAAAACCACCGATTGCAATAGCCATAGCCACTACAAAAGCAATGATAATACAACGAAAACAAAAGTTTAATTTCTTGCTGATATTCTTATTTTTTAATATCTTCTCCAATCCCGTTTCCATACCCATATGTAACCTCCTTGAGCCAAATATCCCTCCGCCTTATTCTTCTTTTGTGCAAATACTGATAATCAGTTTATCACCCTCAAAAATCAAATGACCTATCAGGTCCGCATCCTCCAACCATCTCAGTGCTTCACTGTCCGTGTACACCTTGGGTGTGGTAGGCAAAAATCCATTATCATGTTCCCCATCATTCTGCACAAAAATCTTGCAGGCCTTTCCTTCCTTGTCCACGCCTTCCAACATATAGCGTGCGGAAATTCTGCCTTTACCCTCTGCATAATAATGCTGAGTGTCCACTCCACCGGGCAATACTTTACCCTTAAAGTTCTCGCAATCACACTCTCCGTCAAAAAGCACCATATTAAAGAAGCCTTTACCGGAGCTTACCTGATTTGAACCGGTAGGTTTGATTAAAATACGTAATACCTCCATAAGTTATACCTCCATTTTATATTATTCTTTTTCACCAATACAACCCAATGCACCTATACCATCTCTACATGCCGGACATATCACTTCGTTTCACGAAGTTTTGGAAATAAGCACTACCGTCTCTACATTGGCCGTCCACGGGAACTGATCTACAGCCACCGCTTTTTCTACCCTGTATCCGTTTTCCAAAAACACTTCCAAATCTCTCACCAGACTGGTGGGTTTGCAGGATATATATACAATTCGATCCACATCGTAATTTATAATCTTCGGCAATGCTTTCGGATGAATTCCGTCACGGGGCGGATCCAAAATAATCATATCGGGTTTTTCTTCAATATCGTCTAAAACCTTCAACACATCACCGGCAATAAAATCACAATTATTAAGTCCGTTTAGCCGGGCATTTTTCTTCGCAGCTTCCACTGCTTCTCCCACAATTTCTACTCCGATTACCTTACCTGCTACAGGTGCCATCAACTGCGCAATTGTTCCTGTCCCGCTGTATAAATCATACACTACCGGAGCTTTTCCGCCCTCGCTATGTGTACTCAAATCACCCACATACTCTCTGGCAGTACTGTAGAGCACCTCTGCGCTGTAACTGTTGGTCTGAAAAAAAGAGAATGTTGAAATCTTAAACTTCAAACCTAATAACTCTTCATAAAAATAATCATTGCCGTATAATATATCCGTTTTGTCACTCTTTACCACATCTGCAATAGAATCATTGGTTATGTGCAAAACTCCTGCTATTTTTCCGTCAAAACGCCCCTTGGTCTGTGCATCAAGAATCACATTTTTAAACCCATCCACCAGACTTTGAATCTCTTCTGTACTTCCTCCCGACTTCGGTGCTTGGGAAGTCGTCACCAGCGCCACCAGAATCTCACCGGTTTTGGATGCTTTTCGTACTAACAAATGACGTAAAAATCCTTCATGGCGCATTCTGTGATAGTAAGTTGTACCCTGTGCTTGAAAATACTCCAAAACAAGTGCCAAAATCGAACGATAATCACTATCCACTATCCGACAATCGTGCACATGCACTACATCATAAAAACTACCTCTTTTGTGCATTCCCAAAGAAAGAGGACCATCTTTATATGAATCACCAAAAGAGAACTCCATTTTGTTACGATACTCGTACTCCTTTGGACTTCCCTTGATTCCTTCCCATATATATTCCTGTTTCTGTCGGCAAAGAACACCATCCAGTAGCTTTTTCACTTGGTCGCCTTTAATCCTTAATTGCTCGTCATATGGAAGTGATAAATATGTACAGCCTCCACACAAGCCGAAGAAGGAACACGGAGCCCCCTCTTCCAAAGGTGAGTTTTCAATCACCTCCATAAGTCGGGCTTCCGCCTTCCCTTTTCGAACCTTATTTACACAAAACCGGATTTTCTGACCGGGCAGGCTGTTTTTTACCACACATGTTTCCTCTCCCACCTTTACAATTCCTTTGTTAGGAAATTCCACACGCTCCACAATACCGGTATAAACCTGTCCTTTTTTCATCTATCTAGTTTTCTCCTTCATCCTCAAAGATATCTTCTTCATCTTCGAAAATATCTTCATCATCTTCGAATTCATCTTCGAACTCTTCTAATGCTTTGCGATTCATGTGCGCATATACTGCATATGCAATACCTGCGATTGCTACAACCACACCAATAATAGCAAAGATCCATACCAATACACTACTCTTTTCTTCATTACATTCACAACATTTGCCCATATCAATCTCTCCTCTTAAATTAGAATATTTATCATTAGCTGATACATATATCATATCACACTTTTCAAATTTTTACTACACTCTTTTTAATTTTGCAAAGGATGCATACATAATTTTTTGACCGGCATTGTCAAAATTTACCGTCACCTTATAATCTCTCGGTTCTCTTTCCAGTGCAAGTACTTGACCTTCTCCATATTTCATGTGTCGCACCCGGTCCCCCACACCATAATCAAGCACCGTATCAGCCTCCAAAGCAGCTGCGCCCTTACTAATACCCGCCACTCTGTTCAGGCTTCCGATTCCCTGTGCAATAAACGGTTTTACCGGCTGTGCTGTCACCTTAGGTTTTAAAACTGCTTTCGGTCGAAAATCAAACACAGGTTCTTCCCTTCTCTTGGTAACAGGTACGGTATTATCCATAAGTTTTGTCGGTATTTCACGAACAAAACGGCTAACCGGATTATACTGCGTCTCACCCCTCACCATTCTGGAGCGGGCATATGTCATAGTCAGGTCATCCATTGCCCGGGTAATACCAACATAGGCCAAGCGACGCTCTTCCTCCATATCCGTAGGATCCTCAGAAACAATGGTCATATAACTGGGGAACAGTCCGTCTTCCATACCAGCCAAATATACATGTTCAAATTCCAATCCTTTTGCACTATGGATGGTCATTAAACAGATTCGTTCGTTTTTATCATCCATACTATCCACATCGGATACCAATGCGATTTCTTCCAGAAATTCACCCAAAGATATATCATCATGAGTCTGCTCATACATAGCTGCTTTACTGATTAATTCATCAATATTCTGTAAACGCTCTTCTGTCTTTTCTTCCTCTTCGTTTAGTCCGTTCAAGTATCCTCTGTAGTCAACGCTTTCCAAAATCTCCTGAATCAAATCCACAATACCGTAATATTCTGCCTTTGCACGAAATACCTGCATCATATTCACAAAAGGCTCCAATTTCGCTGCACTTCGTCCCAGACTCATAATCTGTTCATATTCCCGCAGGGCATCATAAAAGCTGATATTGCGCATATCTGCGTATTCCTGCACTTTTTCCACGCTGGCATTACCGATACCTCGCTTTGGCACATTCAAAATACGTTTAACAGCCAAATCGTCTTTACCGTTATCGATGGTTTTTAAATACGCCAAAATATCTTTGATTTCCTGGCGTGCATAGAAATTTACACCACCCACTACATTATACGGCATTCCCATGACTACAAATCGTTCTTCCAAAAGACGGGATTGTGCATTGGTTCGATACAAAATTGCGCATTCCCCGTAACCGCATTCTCCGTTTCTCACCTTGGAAGCAATGTCCGTAGCAATATACTCTGCTTCTTCATAACCATTATCAAACTGTCTGAAATGAATGCGACTGCCGGCTTCCTTTTCTGTCCAAAGGGATTTGGCCTTTCTGCCCTTATTATTTTTAATCACATAATTTGCCGCTTCCAAAATATTGCCGGTAGAACGATAATTCTGCTCCAGCTTAATCACAGTTGCTTCCGGATACACTTTTTCATAATCCAAGATATTGCGAATATTTGCTCCGCGAAACTTGTAAATCGACTGGTCATCATCACCCACCACGCACAAATTATGATGCCTGTCCGCCAGCAAACGAATCAATTCAAACTGTGCGGTATTGGTATCCTGGTATTCATCTACCATAATATACTTAAAACGGTCCTGATATTGTTTCAACACTTCCGGGCATGCCTTAAACAGCTCCACTGTTTTTACAATCAAGTCATCAAAATCAAGGGCATTGTTTCTTTTCAAAACCACCTGATACTCTTTATACACTGCGGCAACCTTTTTCTTAACAGGATCTCCAAAAGCGTTAAGTTCATACTCCAGCGGCGAAATCAGTTCATCTTTAGCCGCTGAAATCATTCCCATTACAGTACGTTCCTTTAACTGTTTCGTATCAATCTGGAAACGCTTGCAAATTTCCTTCATTACCGCCTTTTGGTCATCCGTATCATAAATAGTAAAATTAGTATCGAATCCCAGTCTGTCAATATGCCTGCGCAAAATTTTCACACAAGTAGAATGAAAAGTGGAAACCCAAATCTGTTCCGCACCGAAACCGACAATATTATCCACACGTTCCCGCATTTCTGCAGCCGCCTTGTTTGTAAAGGTGATTGCCAGGATATTCCACGGGTTCACACCCATCTCATCTATCATATATGCGATGCGGTGGGTCAACACTCTGGTCTTACCCGAACCTGCACCTGCTAATATCAAAAGCGGTCCCTCCACAGTCAAGACCGCTTCTTTTTGCTCTCTATTTAAAGTATCGTATATACTCATATTTTCCTTCCTCAAATATCTGCTTACTTAACCGGTGTTACCCCGGTAAACATCCACACATTAATATTAAACACTTCCGTCACGGCAGTACCACAATATTTACAGATACGCTCTTTCCCCAAACCGGTTATGGGTGCTCCGCATCCCGGGCAAGATAAGGAATGTCCATCCATCCCTGTCTCTGCAATATATTGTCTATCCTGTATGTAACTGACTTCCACGTTATACCGGCTTTGCGTTAACTGATCGCGTTTCCCTCGAATTACTCTGTCGCCTCTCTCCACATAATTCACAAAACTTAACGCCGACTGAAACACAATGCTCACACGGCCTCTCTCTTTGTTATACTTGAATATTTCTGTTCTATGGATTTTGATGTTCTCAAAATGCTCCCTTATATCCTCACTGCGACGCATTGCAATTTCTGTATCCAGTTCTGCACGTAATTCATCTGTTCCCTCTGTAAGGTGACTACTGCTTTCCTCATCTATACTATACAAATAAGACCGTAACACATTCTCTGCTCTTTCCCGCATTTCTTCCAAATGAAATTCCGGAAAATCTCTCATAATCTGAGGTAAATAAAGCTTGGTTGCTCCCGCAACGCTCTTGGGCGTGTTCGCATATTCCATCTCTGTCTTTCTGAATCCCTCAGTAATAGAATCCGTACCAAACGCCATCTGTGAAAACTCTCTTACTTTTCTTTTAATAGACAGAACAACGGCTACTATACTTGCGAAAATCACTATAATCAACACCAAAAAAATTATCTGTACGGTAATACCTACTGCACTCAAATACACCATTGTCCTCTCCTTTCCCATAACTTCTTTTAAATGCACAGTATGGCGGAGCATATTGCTCCGCCAACACTGATTTATTGATTATTTCAAATCGTTTTCGTCAAAAACATCTCCGCATTCCGGACAGAATTTAGGAGGATTTGCCGGATCTTCCGGTTCCCAACCGCATTTATCACACTTATACAAAGGTGCACCGGCAGGCTTCTTGCTGCCACATTCCTGACAGAACTTTCCTTGGTTTACATGTCCGCAAGAACAGGTCCAACCTGCTGCTGCAGGCTTTGGAGCTCCGCACTCTTCACAGAACTTACCACGATTATCAGCTTTGCCGCAAGCACAAGTCCAACCTGCTACGGGAGCTGCTACAGGTGCTGCATTATATGCAGGCTGTTGTTGTTGAGCATACATATTATTGCCCATCATATTGTTACCGCCCATCATATTATTGCCGCCCATCATGCCATTACCGTTCACCATGCCGCCCATCATATTCATAGCCATCATGCTCATCATACCACTCATAGGATCTGTGCTCTTTCCGTCGCCGCCGCCTAAATTAGTTCTGTCAAGCATGCCTGCAAAAGCTTCTGCAGTTCTTGCATCTTTCATGTTAGGATTTGTCAACATAACGGTGTTGTTCCACTTATTCAGTTCATCTCTTGCCTCATCGGGAACAGTTGCCACGATTGTCATGGAAACCACTTCGATACCACGACCGTTAGACCACTTTTCGCTCAATGCAGTCTTTAATGCTTCACAAATCACATCAGTGTAGTTCTGCAACTGATAAGGAAGTACACCCTGTGCTGCAATAGGTGACAATGCCATAGGCAACTTGGAGAGCAACTCGCTCTTCATTTGAGACATCATCTTCTCGCCTTCACCTGAGGACTTGGTATAAGCCGTTGTTACATTACCGCATACATTCTTGTAGAACAACAACGGGTCAACAATCTTAAAGGAGTATTCACCACGACACTTTACTACTGTATCCAATTCAAAACCTGTTTTAGGGGATACCAAATGAAAATCAATAGGTGTTGCTGTTCCGTAAAGGTTACCAACGATTTCCTTCATGTTAAAGAAGTATACTCTCTGATCCTTTGCAGCATTACCCCCAAAAGTAAAACGACTCCACATGGTAGTAAATGTATTCTTAATATTCTCGCCTAACTTACCGTAAAAAATGCTGGGTTCTGTAGAAGAATCATACACAAATTCACCGGCCTCTGCACACAAGTCTACTATGCCACCCTGGTCAACAATAATCATACACTGACCTTCGTTAACGGCAATAATAGAACCATTACTGATAACATTATCTACTCCCTTAGTATTACTGTTTCTTCCGTCTGTGACTCTTTTCTGACCTTTAACCACTAAAGTATCTGAAGACATTGCATCACAGTAAAAATACTCGCGCCACTGATCAGCCAACAAAGTACTAATCGAATCTTTTGCAGCTTTAAATAAACCCATTATTTCATCCTCCATTCTTCTTATTGGGAAACCCCATCATATTTATTTTACCAAATTATCAGCCGATACTCAATATCTTTATAAATTTTCTTTACAAAATCTATTCAGTACGTTAAACTGATAACTAATTACACTATATCATATGAGAGAGGGATTTACCATGAGCAAAAAAGCTACAAAAGCTGCCGATAATATGTATTATATTGCACGTTGCGAGGCCTCAGAGTGCAACGATGACTTTAGCAGTCGCGAGAAGGCTGCAGAAATTATAGGAATTGACCGCACCAGACTTGCTCGTATAGAGTTAGACACTATCGCTCCGTACCCGGAAGAGGTCAAAGCCATGTCAGAAGCCTACAACACTCCGGAACTTTGTAATTCTTATTGTGCTCGAGAATGCCCCATCGGCAAAAATAATATCACCGAAGTTACCATTGATGATTTTGACCGTTTGGCTTTGAAGGTTTTGGGTTCACTTAAAGATATTGACTCCCTCAGATCTTCTTTGATTGCAATTTCCGAGGACGGTTATATTGACGAAAGCGAGCAAGGCGCATTTCAGGATATTTTGGACTCTTTAGAAAAAATCAGCACCAACGCAAAAGCATTACAACTTTGGGCAATTAAAAATATACGCTTAAAATAATTAAATAAGAACCTTTTTACCCAACCCGCAATATAATAAAGCATCACATAATGTGGAGGATGATTATGAAAAAAAGTTTCAAAAAACGCCTCATTCCCGCTATGGTGCTCATATTGTTGGTTGGGCTTTTTAGTGGCTGCGGCAAAAAAGAAAACACTGAAGGACTTACAAAAATCACTTTAAACGAAGTCGCACATTCCATTTTTTATGCGCCCATGTACGTTGCAATTGAAGAAGGTTACTTTGCCGAAGAAGGACTCGATATCACTCTTATTACCGGGTTTGGTGCCGACAAAACCATGACTGCAGTTCTTACAGGGGAAGCAGACATCGGTTTCATGGGTAGCGAAAGTACCATTTATACTTATGTTGGCGGTACCCGGGACTACGTTGTGAACTTCGCGCAACTGACTCAGCGTGCCGGTAACTTTTTAGTTTCCAGAGAACCTATTGATAATTTTGAATGGAATATGCTCATTGGCAAAGATGTTTTAGGCGGCCGCGCCGGCGGTATGCCCCAGATGGTCTTTGAATATATTCTGAAAAAGAATAATATTGACCCTGCATCCGATGTAAACATTGACCAGAGTATTGATTTCGGTTCCACTGCTGCTGCCTTTTCCGGTGGCGATGCCGATTTCACCGTTGAGTTCGAACCTCATGCCACTGCTTTGGAAGCCAAAGGTGACGGTTACGTAGTCGCTTCATTGGGTAAAGATTCCGGTTATGTTCCCTATACCGCATTTTGCGCTAAGAAGAGCTACATTGATGCCAACCCCGAAGTAATTCAGGCCTTTACCAATGCATTGCAAAAAGGTATGGATTATGTACAGACCCACTCTCCCGAAGAAATTGCCAAAGTTATCGCCCCCCAGTTTGAAGAAACCCCATTGGATACTTTAACCACTATTGTTACCAGATATTATGAACAGGACACCTGGAAAGATAATCTGGTTTTTGAAAAAGAAGCTTTTGATTTATTACAAAATATTCTGAAAGAATCTCATGTATTGGAAGAAACGGTTCCTTATGAAGATTTGGTAACCACTGACTTCGCAAAAAAGGCAACCGACAAATAAAAGGGATATAAAACCAAAAGGATTGGAGTGAACTCCAATCCTTTTTGCTTCTTTATCTCACACGTTGTTTCTTACGCTTCGTCTTTTCCATATACATCAATACATCCGTTTTTTCAATAATGCCTTCAAAGCTTAAATCGTCATCCTCTCCCGTATGATATACACCCATACTGGCAAGCACATCGTATTTCTTATCGGATTTTGCATTAAAGTCATCAAAGTATCCGTAGAAAGATGCCTTCAGCTGATCAATGTCATGCTTTCCTTTACAAACAGCCATCATCTCATCTCCACCAAACCTGGTAAATATGGAACCTTCCGGACATACTTTTTTCATTGCTTTTGCAACAGTATAAATTGCGAAATCGCCCTCTTTATGTCCATAATTATCATTGATATACTTTAATCCGTCCAAATCCACCAACATAACCGTCAGGGATTCATCTTCTGCTTTTTCCAGTAGCATCTCCCGATATTCCAGGTCAAAACCTCGCCTGTTACGTAAGCCGGTCAAAGTATCAATTCGATACATTTCATTAATCTGATTCATCAGATATTGTTTATGACGACCCACACGATATCCGCCAAGTGCATTATTCAATGCATTCATAGTCTGAGGTAATTTTGTATAATTGCCCGCATCCAAAGATTCATAATAAAAACAAACATAACCCAACGCCACATCCAAATGATGTAAGGTCGAAAAAATCAAGACACGATTCAGTTCCAATAATTCCTCTATACGCGGTAACATCTGCCTTGCAGAAATCAAATATGGTGCGATATAATCATCCCTGTTGCACTCATATAAAACATACAACTCCCGATCACGGTCATTTTTATGTTCAATTTGTACCATGGGATTTACCTTATCATCCAAATATTCTTTCTCTACCATACATGCGAACTCGTAAAAAATACCGTTCTTCAGGGGTTTCGCAATCTGCTCAACATTTTCACATCGTTGTATCTGAGCAATAATCTTAGAGAGCATAATATCTTCGTCCTGATATCTGTAGAAACGGTCGTTCATATCTATCAAATACTCTGAAGCGTTTATGGGGCGCATTCCGTCACAACCACAGGACTGTCCGATGAACACACGCAAAGGTACAAGCAAAGTTTCTGTTTTCCCCTTCCACTTCTCCCAATTCATCAGCACTTCAGCCGTTCTGTTTGCCAAATCTTTATTATCTGTAATGACTGTTGTAATACGAGGCGCAGTAAACATCACTTCCAAAACACCATCAAATCCGGTCACCGCTACATCCTCCGGCACACGAATTCCCTTGTTTAGTAATGTATTACAAACAGCAATCGCCATTTTATCATTGGCACATATAATTGCTTTGGGCACCCGATTCTCTTCAATCAGTTTAAGAACCGCCGCTTCTGTAGGATCCGTCCAAAAGTCTCCGTAACTAACCATACTCTCTTTATCAAAAGGCAAGGAGTTCTCTTCCAAAACATTTTTAAATGCAAGAATGCGCTGCTCCGAGAAAAAATTCCCCTTTATTCCCGCCATAAAATGCAAATCCGTAATTTTATGATCGCATACGATATGACGTACTATTTGGGAAAAACCATTCTTGTGATCATACTTTATATTAACACAGCCTTCATGGGCTTCACCGATTACTATTGTAGCCACTTTATGTTCCAATGAACGACGAATTAATTCATCTGATAGAGACCGGTTTTCCATTACCTCCTCAAACACTATCATGACATCTACAATATCATAATCAATTAAATCAAATACCCTTGTCTGTACATTATCTTTATAATCTTCTTCTCCTATTTTTGTACAGGTACTGAATACAAAAATGCGATATCCCTTGTCCTTTACCGCATGATATAACCCTGTAATATAATCGTTGGTTGCACTATCTTGCACTCTTGAAATACATAAAGCAATTATTTTATTATTTCCGATCATACTATCACCCCGATACCAACCTTTTCACATAAATGCATTTATTTCTTCTTTTTGTCGCTTTGACTATTCTTCTCTTCCGTCTTTCGCATCCCGTCTATCATTTTTTCTATAATCAGCTTTTTAACATATACATCATAACTCAACATACAAATAAAAGAAAACTGCTTTAAAAACTCTGCATCCTTTCCTTTTACATCTGCAAAAGTTTCTTGTGCTGTGGAATATTTTTTTTGCACATCCTCTTTTAAGGCTTCAACCTCTTCCTCTTCCATACTAAAAACTTCTTCATATATATCTTCCAGAGTAACCTTTTTGTCACTTCCGAAATACTTTTCAGTGATTGGACCAAGTAAAGTTTGAATGTCATTAATAGAGAGAATTCCCTTGTAATAATAGATAAAAATCAAAAGAAAAACATGTTCTTTTGAATATTTTTTTCTGATAGGTGGCGGCAACAAATCATTTTTTGCATAATTATTTATCATGGTCTTTGTCAGCACCTTATCCTGCCCCGGGTATCTGGTTGTATGACTCAATTTACCATTCATCAACGTGGTAAGCTGATCCATATAAAGATTGATATCCGGTATATCTTCTGATTTAATATGGTTAATTCTGGACAAACTGTCCAAAATACTATTTACCAAATTATTATTATCAATAATCATATTGTACCCTTCCTCTTTAGCACAAGAAAATCAAATACATATATAATCATTATATAGTATTCATTACCACATGACAACCTTTTTCTCATCCAAATTCCCTGTAAAAAGATGGTGTTTTTTTACTATAATACTTTACTTTATTACTTTAGTATGTTAAAATACCATTAATGTAATGTGTAACAATTTACAGTGTAAAAGTATTAAGCGAGGTATGGATGGATGAATAAGAAAATTAAGACCGAAGCGGTTGACCGTCTTTTTGAAGCTATTCTCAGTTTGGAAAATAAAGATGAATGCTATAGTTTTTTTGAAGATTTATGTACCGTAAACGAGTTATTATCTCTTTCACAGCGTTTTGAAGTCGCTGCCATGCTAAAGAATCGCAAGACCTATTTGGAAATTGCTGAAAAAACAGGTGCTTCTACCGCTACTATCAGTCGTGTAAATCGTTCTTTAAACTATGGTAACGATGGATATGATTTGGTTTTTGGTCGTATAGGCCAATAATGTACCAGGCATCAAACAACCCCTTTGTTCTGAAATCATCTGAACAAAGGGGTCTTTTCATTTCGTATTTTTTAGCCGCTAATTTGCATGACATCCATAGGGTTCACGTAAACACCGTTTATCTCAATCTGGTATACCAACTTTGAGTTAATGGTCTCCACCACAAACAAAGTTGCTCCTTGGCGCACTTCGTCACCAACCTTCACTTTCGGTTCGCCTGCATTAAAATATACCGTCCTATAACCGTCTTCATGCTCTATAACTACTTTATACCCTAACTCGGAGTCTTCTGTCAATTCTGACACCACACCGTTTGCTGCCGCAATAATCAACGCGCCATCCGCTGCATAAAATACACATTTGGGTTCCTCTTCATTAGGCACTTCAATCGTTGCCGAGCCGGTCAATGGTAAAAGAATAGGACTTGTATATCGGTCCAATGCTTCCGTTAAATTTTGAATTTCTGCTACATTTAGATTAACAGTTTCACTCAAAATCGTAAGCTTATCATTTAAAGCTGCTATTTCATTTTCGTATTCCTGCTTCATAGCCTCTGTCAATGCACGTTCTTCTTCCAGAGTCGCAGTCAACGCTTCTACTTCTTTCTTGTGTTCATTTATTTTTTCATTGGCATTCATTCTAATACGTCCTTCATTGAAAAAATAGCCCAGAATTCCACCTATTAAAACACAAAGAATGATTACTGCTACAACTACATTCCATCGTTTGATTCTGATTTTCTTTACTTTAGCGCCTTCAGCCTCTGAGGTGACAATAACCACATGGTCATTTTTTCCGCTTTGCCTTTTCGCTTCCATGCAGAACAATCCTCCTACTTCTATAAATTTTCATTATTTTATCATAGGACTGTTGGGAACTCAACTCCTTTTGAAGTTTTTAACCTTTTTTGGTTAGTTTTACTATATGTACTAAATAGTAAGCTTCATATCTCCCTGCTTTATCCAGTTTTTCTTGCGCATAAACTCAGATATTAACAAAGTAATAATCGCAGGTAATACAAAATGCATCAGTACAATCAGCGCAATGGCCGCTACTCTGTCACTTCCGGCGTCTACCATGGAAGTATATGCTGATATCTGTCCTACAAAACCTGCAGAACCCATTCCCGATCCCACCGGATTACTTACCATTTTTAATACTGCCGAAGCAATAGGACCTAAAATTGCGCTGGAAAGAATAGCCGGCAACCAAATAATCGGTTTCTTTACAATATTGGGCACTTGCAACATAGATGTTCCGACACCCTGCGCAATCAAACCGCCTACTTTATTTTCGCGATAGCTGGCTACTGCAAAACCTACCATATTACAACAACAACCTACTGTTGCCGCGCCTGCCGCCAAACCGGTAATTCCCATGCTGACACCGATAGCAGCGGAACTAATCGGCAATGTCAATATCATACCCATTAATACGGATATCACAATGCCGCCCACAACCGGGTATTGCTCTACATTTACATTTACCACTTCTCCCAACCATGTCATAAATGTAGTAATAGGCGGTCCCACAAAAAATCCCACCATAGAACCGGTAAAAATAGATACCATGGGAGTCACAATAATATCCACCTTAGTCTTTCCGGAAACCAACTGGCCCAACTTTATTCCTACAATAGCAGCCACAAATGCTCCCAAAGGTTCACCCGGCTTACCAATTGCAAATCCTTCCATATCCATTACAGTGGGAAAAGCACCAATCAAACCCGTAACTGCCGCTGATACAACAACCAGTGGTCCGGCTTTTAACTTACTTGCCACACCTACACCGATACCTGCACCGGTCAAAGTTTTTGCCACATTTCCCATGGTAGTCAGATAGGCACCTACATCCCCACCGATTAATGTTCCCAACTGACATATAATAGTGCCGATAATCAGAGTTGCGAACAAACCTAATGCCATGCCGCTTAACCCGTCTATAAATATTTCATTCAAAAACTGTTTAATTTTTTTCATTTTCTCCTCCACTTGCACTCTGTCATAGTAACGTAGTATAGAATATCACGCAATTACCCAAAATGTAAATAATAATTCTTAAAATTTTATAAAATCACTTCCTATTTTTTCTTTACTTTTTGAAAAAAATATGCTATTCTTATGTTGTTGTAATATACAACGTATATTTTTTTGGAGGTATCTACAATGAACAAAGGTACAGTAAAATGGTTTAACAACCAAAAAGGTTACGGTTTCATCTCTGATGAAGCTGGCAACGATGTTTTCGTACATTACAGCGGAATCAACACCGACGGATTCAAGTCTCTTGAAGAAGGCGCTGCTGTTGAATTCGAAATCGTAAACGGCGAAAAAGGACCTCAGGCTGTAAACGTAACCAAGTTATAAGAAATTTATAACGCCATAATCAGTAACTCGGTACCTGTTCTTAATATAATGCTTTGTTACATTTATTTTGAATTGCAATATCGTTTTATAGGATTAGAAAAAGGACTGCTTAAACGCAGTCCTTTTTTTGTATTTACTCTTCAATTTTTTCTAATACTCTTGTCCATTCCATTTTGCCGCCAAACAAATCCAATGCACTGCCGATTGTTACATTTAGACGATTCTGTCCCAACTTCTTAAGCAAGTCCAAATCCTCATAACAATGTACCCCGCCGGCATAGGTAATAGGAAGCCCATCCCACTGTCCAAGCAGTTCTGCCAGCTCACACTCTATTCCATTGGCTTTGCCTTCCACATCCACTGCATGAACTAAAAATTCATCACAATATTCTGCCAGTTTATCCATAAGTTCCGGTGTAACAATTTCATCCGTCACATTCTGCCATCTGTTTGTAACAATTCGATATTCGTTATTTATTTTTTTGCAGCTCAAATCCAACACCAAATGTTCTTTTCCTATAACATTCACCAGTTTCCGAAGCCTTCTATAATCAATCCTTCCGTCATGAAACACATAGGATGTCACAATCACATGACTTGCACCGGCATCTAAATATTCTTTCGCATTGTCGGCATTGATACCGCCTCCAACCTGCAAACCTTCGGGATAAGCTTTTAATGCGGCTATGGCTTGCGCTTTTGTTGCCTCATAGTACTCACTTTCTGCGGCGTTTAACAAAATAATATGTCCGCCTCGCAATCCCTCTTTTTGGTATAATTTAGCAAAAAAAGGAGCGTCTTGTTCTGCAACAAAATTTTCCTGTGCAGAATCATTTAAATCAACCAGACTTCCACCTACAATTTGTTTTACTTTTCCGTTATGAATATCTATACAAGGTCGAAATTCCATAATTTTCCCTTTCTTTTCCTAAAAATGACAAACATAATTTCACTCGTTTGCAACATACTAACATTAGAGTCAAACAAATTCAAAAGGAGGAACTTGTTATGAACTTAAAAAATAGAATAAAAAAATATGTTGTACTGGCGCTTGTTATTACCTGCATGTGCATGGTTACCGCCTGTGCAAGAGATGATGCTAATGGTGATGGTTCCGGCGATATGGCCGGAACAGAAAACCAAAATGCAACACCTACTCCTTCACCTTCGCCTTCCCCATCACCGGCTCCTACTGACAACGGCATGGACAATAATATGGATAACAATGACTCTTTACCAAATGATTCCAATAGTCCCGTAGGTGATTTAATTGATGATGCCGGCAACACTGTAGACAATGTTGTAGATGATGTCACAAATGGTGTAAGCGACGCAGTAGATAATGTAACCGGCGATACCGGTTCTGCCGGAGGCAGTTCCACAGGTAGTGGTTCTACTACTTCTACTACAGGAAACGGTGTCCGCTAATCAAGGAATCGAGCAGTTTTAGCTGCTCGATTCTTTCTTTTTCTCTATTTTGATGTTTCCGCATCAATTACATGACTCATATTGTACATACCACAAGTTTTTCCGCTTAAGAATTTTGCAGCCTGTACTGCACCTTTGGCAAATACTGATTTCGAATATGCTGTGTGTGAAAAAGTAATTACTTCATCAGTTCCCGCAAAAATCACATCGTGGTCACCCACTATGGTACCGCCGCGTACCGCACTGATACCAATCTCCTTCTTGCTTCTCTTTTCTCTCTTCACACTTCTGTCATAAACATACTCATAAGAATTATCAAATTCCTCATTAATGGAATCTGCTAACGCAAGTGCCGTTCCACTGGGTGCATCCACTTTCAAATTGTGATGCTTCTCCACCACTTCAATATCAAATCCGGCGGGAGCCAAAACTCCTGCAGCTTCTTTTAACATTTTCAAAAGTAAATTGATACCAAGTGACATATTCGCCGACTTAAGAATTGCTACCTGTTTAGAAGCCTCATTTACTTTTTGCAACTGTTCCGGTGATAATCCGGTTGTGCATAATACACAAGGCAATTTCTTATCTACACAATAGTCCAAAAGCTTATCAATAACAGAAGCAGTTGAAAAATCAATTAAAACATCTGCTTCTACGTTACAATCTGTAATATCCGCAAATACCGGATAAGGATTGTGTCCGTCATCTCTGGGGTCAATTCCTGCCACCATGGTAAGATTTGCATCTTCAGCAACAATCCCGCTGATAACCTGCCCCATCTTTCCATTGCAGCCATGCATAATCACTCTAATCATATTTCAATACCTCCCTTTCGGAGTTTTTTATAAAATACCGTAAGCTTCCATTGCAGCTTTCAATTTTGCTGTATTTGCCTCTTCCATTTCAGTTAAAGGAAGTCTCAAAGTACCGGCTTCCTTACCCATTAAATTCAGTGCCATCTTAACAGGAATCGGATTAACTTCACAGAACAAAGCATCAATTAAATCAATTGCCTCTAACTGCATCTGTGTTGCACCAACCACATCACCGGTTAAATACTTTTCGCACATTTCATGTGTCTGACGAGGTGCTACATTGGAAAGTACAGAAATAACACCCTTTCCGCCCAATGACATAATAGGAATAATCTGATCATCATTACCGGAATAAATATCAATCTTACCCTTTCCTAAAGCAGCGATTTTGGCAACCTGGCTGATATTTCCGCTTGCTTCCTTCACTGCAACGATATTCTCACAATCATTGTATAATCTAACAATAGTAGCGGGGGCAATATTCACACCTGTTCTTCCCTGAATATTATAAAGAATAATGGGCACATTTACTGCATCTGCTATGGTCTTAAAATGTGTATACAAACCATTCTGGGTAGCTTTGTTATAGTAAGGTGATACAATCAAAAGACCGTCAACCCCCATCTTTTCAGCCTCTTTAGATAAATAAATTGCTGTTTCTGTACAGTTAGAACCTGTACCGGCAACAACCGGAATTCTCTTATTAACCTTTTCCACACAATAACGAATCACTTCCAAATGCTCTTCGTGAGTCATGGTAGATGATTCACCTGTGGTACCGCAAACAATAATTGCATCTGTACCGTTTTCAATCTGGAATTCAATTAAATCTGCAAACCTTTCATAATTAACACTTCCGTCTGCATTCATCGGGGTAACAATTGCTGTACCTGAACCTGTAAAAATAGACATAAAATCCTCCATTCCGCCACTTATATGGCACTTAAATTTGACGAAGAGGTCTAACATGAAAAAAAGCCGGCATAAACGCGCCGACATTTCTATCCAAACTTTTCCATTCGGATTAAATCTGATAGCGCCCCATCTAAAATATAGATGACAGTTATACAGTTCTTAACTGTATCCCCAAGACTTGATTTACAGGACATCTCCTCTTTCGGCGTCTTCCCCTTTCCTTCTCTGTCGCTTGTGCCTGTCACATCTAAAGAAGTACTTATGAAATACGCAACCTCTATCTTATTTTATTACGTTGTAAACATAATAGCATTGTCCCTTATGTTTGTCAACGCTATTTTTAAGGAGACTTTTTACACGTCTTTGACTATGTATAAAATCATCCGTGCAGAAAGTCTCCCAGCTTTGTTCTTACTTTATTCTTCTAAAAGTTCCAGCTTACTTACGGAAACTTCAAAGGCCACTCTTTTTTCCACATCGTTTTCGCTAAGTTTCTTCATATATTCTCTGCTTTGAATGCGTCCCCAAACAGCGCATCGTTCTCCCACTTTAAAGCTACTGGCATATCTGGCATTTCTTCCCCAGCAAATGCAGGGAATATAATCGGATTTTCCATAGGGACGATTCACTGCCAAAAGTACGTCTGCAATTTCTCTTCCCAACGGTGTTTTGCGATAAATAGGTTCCTTGCAAATATAGCCGTCCAAATATATTTGATTTGTTTTGGAGCTTTCTTCCAACTCTTCTACAAATTCAATTTCCCTTGCAAAAACCGATAAAACCAGACGATTTTTCCTTTCCTCATGACGATTATAAGAGCGAAACTGACCATTTACACAAACAAACATCCCCTTATAGTCTCCGTTCACGTCAATCAATCTTTCCGATACCATTAGCGGAATCACATCGTAGCTTTCACTCAAGCGCTTTACTGCCATATCCACCATATAGAATCCTTCCCCAAAGATCTCATGGCTATAGCAAAAATCGCTTACGATTTCTCCCATAACTGTTACTTGATTGTTTTCGATAACCTTATCTGTCATCCTTGTTCTCCCTTCTTACACATTAAGACTTTTCACGGCAAAGCAAGTTCCCCCTCTTTGCCTGTAATGTAATACTATTTATACACCTTTTTGTGCTCCGAGAACACCTTTTTCCATCGTAAAATAATTTCATTTCCCGGCAAAAAAATACCATTTTTCACAGCTTTTTCCACGTTTCTGCCTTGCATAGGCCTTTAAATGGTGCTATACTGTTACAGTTTGAGAATTTTGTTAAAGAAGGGATTATTATGAAACAAAAACGCGAAAATATAAGAAATGTTGCCATTATCGCTCATGTCGACCACGGCAAAACAACTTTGGTAGATGAACTTTTAAAGCAAAGCGGTGTTTTCCGTGCCGGCCAGGAAGTTGCAGAGCGAGTAATGGATTCCAACGACATAGAAAGAGAACGTGGTATTACTATTCTCTCCAAAAACACCGCAGTTCACTATAAAGACATCAAAATTAATATTATCGATACCCCCGGTCATGCTGATTTCGGCGGCGAAGTAGAACGTGTTTTAAAGATGGTAAACGGTGTTATTTTGGTGGTAGACGCCTTCGAAGGCGCCATGCCTCAGACCAAATTCGTATTACGGAAAGCATTGGAAATGAAGCTTCCCGTAATTGTATGTATCAATAAAATCGACCGACCCGAAGCTCGCCCCAATGAAGTCATTGATGAAGTTTTAGAGCTGTTTTTGGAGCTGGATGCTGACGATGCTCAACTGGATTGTCCTTTTATTTTTGCTTCAGCAAAATCCGGCATAGCATCCTTAGATATGGACGAACAAGGTACCAGCATGGTTCCTCTGTTTGAAACTATTTTGGATTATATTCCTGCACCGGAAGGCGACCCAGAAGCCGGCACCCAATTGTTAATCAGCACCATTGATTACAATGAATATGTCGGACGTATCGGAGTAGGAAAAGTAGATAACGGAACTATTTCCGTGGGACAGGAAGTAATCATAGTAAATCACCACGAACCCGACAAGCAATCCAAGGTAAAGGTAAGCAAATTGTATGAGTTCGATGGATTAAACAAAGTAGAAGTGAAATCCGCGGACATCGGTTCTATTGTAGCGATTTCAGGAATCACTGATATTCATATAGGCGATACACTCTGTGCTTTGGATCAGGTTTCACCCATCCCCTTCCAAAAAATCAGTGAGCCAACTATAGCCATGCATTTTTGCGTAAATGATTCACCTTTGGCAGGAACTGAAGGAAAATACGTAACCAGCCGTCATATCCGCGAAAGATTGTTTAGGGAATTAAATACTGACGTATCTTTACGGGTAGAAGAAACTGATTCCACCGAAAGCTTTAAAGTATCCGGCCGCGGCGAGTTACACCTTTCCGTACTCATCGAAAATATGCGTCGCGAAGGCTTTGAATTCGCAGTAAGCAAAGCAGAAGTTTTATATAAAAAGTCAGAAACCGGTTCTCTTTTAGAGCCCATGGAATTGGCATATATTGATGTCCCCACCGAATTTTCCGGTTCTGTTATTGAAAAATTAAGTCAGCGAAAAGGGGAGCTTCGCGGCATGAGTACTTTAGGCGGTAGCGACAATACCCGTTTAGAGTTTTCCATCCCCTCCAGAGGCTTAATTGGCTATCGTGGGGAGTTTATGACCGACACAAAGGGAAATGGCGTCATAAACACTGTATTCGACGGATACGGGCCATACAAAGGGGATATCGCCTATCGCAAACAAGGCTCCCTAATCGCTTTTGAAGCCGGCGAAGCAATCACCTACGGACTCTTTAATGCGCAGGAACGCGGCACACTATTTATCGGTCCCGGCGAAAAGGTATACGCCGGTATGGTTGTAGGACAAAATGGACGCGGCGAAGACATTGAACTTAACGTATGTAAAAAGAAACAATTGACCAATACTCGTTCTTCCAGTGCGGACGAAGCATTGCGCTTGACACCGCCTAAGATTTTAAGTTTGGAACAGGCTCTTGACTTTATTGAAACCGATGAACTGTTAGAGGTAACTCCTTCCAGCTTGCGTATCCGCAAGAAAATACTGGACCCGACCCTCAGAAAACGCGCGGCTTTCAAAAAGATGTAACATCTCTCACACAAAAGCCCACTCTCCTATGAGAGCGGGCTTTCTGTTATTTTTCCAAATCTACTGTTTTTAACAATTCCTTAATTTCTTCAACACTTAACCATTCTGTATTATTTCCGGAACTATACGAAAATCCTTCTTCTACCTTTTTTCCGGTTGGCACTGCTCTTCTGCTCTCTGACCATACCATCTGGGGATAAACTACAAAATGCTTTTCATATTCATAAGTGGTCATGGAGTCCTCTACAGTAACCATGATTTCATGAAGCTTTTCTCCTTCACGAATACCCACCTCCGGCATCTTACAGCCCGGCAACATGGCCTGTGCCAAATCAGTAATCTTGAAGGAAGGAATCTTAGAAATAAAGGTTTCACCACCCTTTGCTTCCTCCAATGCTTTAATTACTAATTCAACACCTTGCTGTAAGCTAATCCAGAATCTGGTCATTCTGTAGTCAGTAATCGGAAGCTCTGTTCCGCCGTTCTTAATAATATTGTGGAAGAACGGAATAACGGAACCGCGGCTACCTGCTACATTTCCGTAACGGACAATGGAGAAATTAATATCCTTATCTCCCGCATACGCATTTGCCGCAATAAACAACTTATCCGATACCAACTTGGTTCCTCCGTAGAGATTTACCGGATTTACTGCCTTATCTGTTGATAAAGCAACTACTTTCTTTACACCTGTATCCAATGCTGCATCAATGATATTCTGCGCACCGTTAATATTGGTCTTGATTGCTTCGGCAGGATTATACTCGCATGCCGGCACCTGCTTCATAGCGGCTGCATGTACTACATAGTCCACACCTTTAAATGCACGAACCAATCTTTCCTTGTCTCTTACATCACCAATGAAAAAGCGTAATTTACTTGCATACTCCTTAAATTCATTCTGCATAATAAACTGCTTAAACTCATCTCTGGAATAAATAATAATCTTCTTAGGATTATAATTTTCCAATACATACTTGGTAAATGCCTTTCCAAAGCTACCGGTTCCGCCGGTAATCAAAATCGACTTATCGTTTAACATTTGTTTCCCTTTCTGCGTAGATGCTGAACATTTTATTCTAAATATCCTTTTGCCACAATTACATCTACGACACTATCCACATATTTTTGACAGGTTTCCATATCCCCTGCTTCTACCATAACACGAACAATGGGCTCTGTACCGCTTTCTCTTACCAAAATACGTCCGTCATCACCCAACGCTTCTGCCACCTTTGCAACAGCAGCCTGAACATCTGCATCTGCCTGTGCCGTCTTTTTGTCCTTTACACGCACATTCTTAAGTACCTGAGGATATACCACAAACGGCTCTGCCAGCTTACTCAAGGGTGCCTTTTTCTCCAACATTACTTCCATCATCTTCAATGCGGTAAGAATACCGTCACCGGTCGTTGCATACTTCTTAAAGATAATATGTCCGGACTGCTCACCACCCAGACGATATCCGTTTGCAATCATATTTTCGTACACATACTTATCGCCCACTGCAGTTTTTTCGTATTCGATTCCCTTGGCATCCAATGCCTTGTATAAGCCAAAATTCGACATTACAGTGGTTACAATCTTATTGCCCAGCAGTTTGCCACGTTCCTTCATATAACAACCATAAATGTACATGATGGCATCACCGTCCACGAGTTTTCCGTTCTCGTCCACGCAAAGACATCTGTCAGCATCTCCATCAAAGGCAAAACCCACATCCAAACCATTGTCTACTACAAACTTCTGCAATCCTTCTATGTGTGTAGAACCACAGTTCATATTAATATTCAATCCATCCGGTTGGTTATTAATCACATATGTTTTGGCACCTAATGCATCAAATACACTTTTGGCAATCATCCAAGCGCTACCGTTTGAACAATCCAATCCCACTTTTTTATCTCTGTAGGAACGTGTTGCCAAAGAAATGAGATAACCGATATAACGGTTTCTGCCTGCTGCATAATCCACGGTACAACCAATCTTATCACGCAATGCATAAGGCACTTCACCGATGTTGCCATCCAGATACTCTTCAATCTTTAAGATGGTCTCTTCATCCATCTTTTCTCCGTTGCTGTTAAGTAACTTGATACCGTTATCAAAATAGGGATTGTGACTTGCCGAAATCATAATACCACAGTCGAAATCTTCCGTACGGGTCACATAGGAAACACTGGGAGTTGTTGTAACATGCAATAAATATGCATCAGCTCCCGAAGCAGTTAGTCCTGCTACCAAAGCATACTCAAACATATAAGAAGATCGTCTGGTATCCTTTCCGATTACAACTTTGCATCTTTCCTCATCTGTCTTATGCTTGTAAAACCATCCCAAAAAACGTCCGATTTTATATGCATGGTCTGCTGTTAAATTCTTGTTTGCTTCTCCACGAAAACCGTGTGTTCCAAAATATTTTCCCATCGCGTAAGCTCCTTTATATACTTAAATATATTATACTGCTAAATCAATTGCATCTATGACATAATACTTAAATATTATATATCATGTGGAATCATTTTTCAATCATTCCTTTCTACAGAGTCGGCTTTCAATTCTTAAGATTTCATAATCCTCTTATAAATAATCCACACCTGAGTCCGTATTTCTTAACTGTTCCAAAATTTTCTTAATGTCACCCATATGAATCTTATCACCAATCAGGGTAACATCAGGGGTATCAACAACTACTACTCCATCCAGCCCCACAGTAGCAATCAGTCGCTCTTTTGCTTCAATAATAGAGTTGTGTGTATTTACGGTTACAACATTTCCGGATATGGTATTACCATTTGCATCTGCCCCCTTAATTCTTCCCACGGCAAGCCAAGAACCTACATCGTCCCAACCGAACTGACCTGGCAGTACATAGATATCCTTCGCCTTCTCCATAACGCCGTAATCCACGGATTCAGAGCGCATGGCAGTGAATTCATCACATAACACCTGCTTTTCATTTTCGGTACCAATGGATGCTCCGATTGTTTCTAATCTCTCATAAATATCAGGCATATACTCCTTCAGGGAAGACATTACTGTCGATGCTTTCCAAACAAACATTCCGCTGTTCCAGAAATAATCGCCACTGTTTAAATAGCCAATGGCAGTTTCTCTGTCAGGTTTTTCCACAAAACGATCCACCGCAAAGGCATTTCCGTTTTTCACATCAGCATCCTTTTTGATATATCCGTAACCGGTTTCAGGGCAATCCGGCATAATACCGATTGTCACAATATTCTGACCTACTTCCGCTATTTCAACTGCTTCTTTCAATACATTTCTGAAAATATCTTCATATTTTATCAGGTGGTCGGAAGCAAGCACCATCATAACAGAATCTTCACCCTTATTTAACATATAAGTTGCACCAAGCCCAATGCAAGGAGCGGTATTTCTGCCCACAGGCTCACATAAAATATTCTCCTGTGGAATCTCGGGTAATTGTTCCTTTACCAATTCCTTATAGCTTTCATTGGTTGCAATATAAATATCCTCCATCTTCACCATAGGCAAAATACGGTCTACCGTTAACTGAATCATGGTTCTTCCGCATCCTGATACATCAATAAACTGCTTGGGGCAGTTTACACGACTTCTGGGCCAGAATCTCTCTCCTTTTCCGCCTGCCATAATAAGTGCTGTTACTTTCATACTCAATTTTCCTCTCTTGCTTATATTCTTGTAATAATTAACTCACAGTTGCCCTCTACATAGTAGGATTTCTCTGATTTCGGAATAAAAATACTCTCTCCCGCTGAAAACTTCATCTTTTCTTCCGGATTTTGCTCCGTCCACATAGTCGCATTTCCGCTCAGACACACCACGGAAGTGAAAGATTCCTTTATAGCCGGCAATTCCATTTTTCCGTTCAAACAATACATCATACATTCGAAATACTTACAACTGCTAATCACTTTTTTCTCATACATTTCGAAATGTTCCGTTGTATGTTCCAAAATCTGCGGCACATATTTATTGTAATTAATAACATCCAGTGCCTTGTTAATGTGCAATTCTCTCAAATTTCCATACTTATCTTTGCGTTCGTAATCATACAAACGATACGTACAATCAGAACTTTGTTGAATCTCACATATCAATATTCCTGCACCGATAGCATGTACCGTACCTGCAGGCACAAAAATCACATCGCCCTTTTTGACAAAAATTTTGTTCAATACTTCTAAAATCGTATTATTCTGAATTCTTTCTGCCACTTCTTCTTTGGTAACATCACAGTTAAATCCGCAGTATAGATAGGCATTCTCATCACAATCCATAATATACCACATTTCATTTTTACCGTACTGATTCTCCACACTTAACGCATAATCATCATCCGGATGAACCTGTATCGACAAAGCATCCTTGGCATCAATGAACTTAATCAAAATAGGGAACGCATCCATAGAACAACATTTCCAACCCCAATTATTTTTGCCGATCAATGCCAAATACTCACCGAAAGACATTCCCTTATGCACTCCGCTTGCCACAATACTTTGCCCGTTTTCATGAGCCGCAAGCTCCCAGCTTTCCGCAACATTATCAAGGTCGCATACTTTGGCATAACAATCCTTTAATCTTGTACCACCCCACAAATAATCACGATATACCGGTTTCAATTTAATGAAGTCTTCGATTTCTACACCAAGTTCTTCTGCCGTTACAGCATTATATTCCTCAATCACCTTGTCTTCTTCCGAAACATTCTCACCTACCGAAACTTCAATAATAGTGAGTGGCAAATGTGCTATGTTAGAAACCTGATGTTTCATCCCCATTTTTACACTGATTGTATCATTGGTCTTAAATACTTCTTTTTTTCCTTGTAATTCAATCAGTGCCTCTCCGGACACTACCGTCCAGTTTTCATTACGATACAAATGCTTGTGGGCCAAAATTGTCTTCTGTGGCTGTATAGTAACTTTCTTAACACGATAGGTAGGCGTGTCTACCAATACTTCGTAGTTACCCCAGGAACGGTACACAATTCTGCCGCCTTCCGTATAACTGCCAAGCGTCGTTTTGTCTTCCAAAATGGTTTTCAAATTCTCAGAAGTACCCTTCTTACCTACATACACCGCATCCTTTGTATTTACAACCACAACATCTTCCAGTTCATTTGTTACAACTACTCTTCTGGGACATTGGTTAATAATATCCGTATTTTCACATTTATATTGAACCTGAGGACCATTCAATACACCATTCAACTCTATGGCTATCAAATCCTCCAGACTACCTACATCCTGCCATTCAAATGTTCCGTGCACAACTTTTGCACTTCGTGTTTTTTCAAAAACTGCCCTTTCAACCGGAATAGCAGGGATACTCCTCATAACTTCTTTAACATACGTATAACTTCCCGGAGCAGAATGTTTCATACGGTATGCCTGTTTGCATGCAGTATATACTTCAGGAGAATAATTATTTAATTCTCTCAGATAATTACCTACTCTAAAAAGAAAGATTCCGCTGTTTACCAAATGTTCTCCGTTCATTAGGTATTCCTGCGCCCTCTCTCTATTAGGTTTCTCTGTAAACTCTATTACATTTTCGCCTTCATAACGAATATATCCAAATCGTTCTTCCGGAAACACAATAGGAAGTCCCAACGTTACCAAGTGATTCTCATCGCTCAATTCCTTCGCCCGAAGCACCGCATCCTTATAAGAATTGCCGCTAATAAGCTGATCTGCAGGGACTACCATTACCGTCTCAGACAATGGCAGTTGCATACAGGCAAGAGTAATAGCTGCGGTTGTTTTTCTTCCTTCTTCTTCAAAAATAAAACGGTGTACCAATCCTTGAAATGCTCCCAACTGATTTTCCACAATAAATTGATATTCACTATTGGTAACAATAATAAACTCATCACAGTAGGGAATATTTCTGGCAATTGTTTCCTGAAAAATAGAGTGATCACCTTGTATTTGTATAAATTGTTTCGGATAATTCTTACGTGATAAGGGCCATAAACGATCTCCCTTACCACCCGCTAATATGATACATTTCATAAGCAGTCTTCTTTCTACATTCTAATCCACTGTGCCCACTTCTCACGATAATCCTGTGGTGTTACATTCTCTTTTTCTAAAAAAAGTTTTTCCATTACATCATAACTTCCGATTCCGGATTCTGTTGCAACTTCCTCTACTCCTTTAATCGTGAAACGCAACAACTCTTTTGCCACATTTAAACGCCTATTCAGTAAATACTCATAGACACCAATCCCGAAATATCTGGAAAAATCTTCATTCAACATTTCTATCGAACTACCCATATTTTTCTCTAAAGCTTCCAGCACATTCGGATTAGCATACTCTTCATTTAAGAATTCTCTGATGACTTGATTCTTTTGCTTGGATTCTTCTGCTTTCAATGCGTCTCTGTCAACTACTGTTTCCATAATCGTGTTTAATATCTGCAATAAAGTTTCGGCACAACCAAGTTCGTTCAAGAAGCTCTTATCCTTTTGCTGTTCCAACAACTTACCAATCAAATCATTCCAAATGTCAATATTTTCCGCATGAAAAACACTGCTCTGTTGATATTTATAAAACAACTCATAATACGCCTTCGCACTTACACCATTAAAATGTACCCATGCCAATTTCCACGCATCTTGCTCATCACTAATATGTTCATAGTGCTTCATGCAATCCAAAAAGGCACAATCCCCTTTGCGAATTTCATATTGACGGTCCTGCACCACCAAAGTTCCTTTACCTTCTAATACTACCATAAACAAATAGGAATCTAAATTCTCCCGAACGCATCTGTGAGGGGTTAAACTCTGTAAACGTCCCACTTCCTGAACATATAATAAATTCTGTTTGGCAAATGCACCGGGAGTATGAAGACTTCTTTCAGAACGTGTCACATTTTCTTTTGAAAACATACTTACTTGACTCATTATACATTCCTCCTATACATTTGCACGCCAATAATCCAGCGTTTCTTTTATGGTTTCCTTTAGCGGAATTTGCGGTGCCCATCCGGTCAAATTATTAATCTTGGTAATGTCTGCTTCAATAATAGGTACATCAACCGGACGAAGTTTATTAGGATCCACTTCCACCTGTATCTCTACTTGGGACATGGAAACAATCAAATCCAAAATTTCCTGAATAGCCTGCGCATTTCCGCTGCCCACGTTATAGGTTTCACCGGCTTTTCCTGCCTGTATCAAAAGTACATAAGCTCTTACCACATCCCTGACGTCGGTAAAGTCTCTTTTAGCAGCCAAGTTTCCCACTCGCATCACCGGCTCTCTCAAGCCCTTCTCAATTTCTGCAACTTGCTTACAGAAATCAGAAACAACAAACATGGGGGCCTGTCCCGGACCGATATGATTAAAAGCACGTACCATCATAAGCTCCATATCGTAGGCTTTGGAATAAATACTGCCAATCATGTTTTGACAAACCTTTGTAGCTGCATAAATATTTCCCGGACGCAAATGATTTTCCTCACAAATTGGAGTTTCTCCCGGCTGAATATGTCCGTATTCTTCTCCCGAACCGATTAACAACACACGTGGTTTATAAAACAGTTCTCTAATAGCGTCCATTACATTGACACCACCCTTTATATTCACGTCTATGGTCAATCCCGGATTCTTCCAAGCAAGACCTACAGAGCTTTGGGCCGCCAAGTGAAAAATGTAATCCGGACGCACTTCAAATAACAAGGCTACAATCGCATCCTTGTCCATAATATCCAAATCATATACCTTTGCATTAGGGTTATCCAGCTTCTCATGTGACAACTTTGTTGCATGTGCTTCAATACCGTTTTTCACCATTTCTTCAATTAAATAGTTGCCAACAAATCCTGCCGCACCAATTACCAGTCCTTTTTTCATACACATATCCTCTTACAAGAAAAGGAATTCTATACAGAATTCCTTTTCCTAAATAACTTTTATTATTCTGTAGCCTTCTTTAATGCTGCTTCTCTCTTAGCAAGTGCACGATCATGCTTAGCCATGATTTCAACTAATTCTTCATAAGAGGTCTTCTGAGGATTCCAGCCAAGTTTAGTCTTTGCCTTGGTAGGATCCCCCCATAAATTATCTACATCTGTAGGACGGAACCATGCAGGGTTCACACATACCAACATCTTACCTGTTGCAGCATCATAACCCTTTTCATCTACTCCGGTACCTTCCCATCTAATTTCAATACCGTTAGCCTTAAATGCTCTTTCGGTAAAGTCTCTAACTGTATGCTGTTCGCCGGTAGCGATAACATAATCTTCCGGTTCTGCAGCCTGCAAAATCATCCACATACATTCAACATAATCCTTTGCGTAACCCCAGTCACGAAGAGAATCCATGTTACCGAGCTCTAAATGATCCTGCAAACCTTCTGCAATTCTTCCTGCAGCCAAAGTAATCTTTCTGGTAACAAAATTCTCACCACGTCTCTCAGATTCGTGATTGAAGAGAATACCATTTACCGCAAACATATTATATGCTTCACGATACTCCTTGGTAATCCAGAAACCATACTGCTTAGCTACTGCATAAGGGCTATAGGGATGGAACGGAGTAGTTTCTCTCTGAGGAACTTCCTCAACCTTACCATATAATTCTGAAGTAGAAGCCTGATAAAATTTAGTCTTCTTTTCCAAGCCCAAGATTCTGATTGCTTCCAAAATACGCAATACACCGATTGCATCTACATCACCTGAATACTCAGGAACGTCAAAAGAAACCTGTACATGAGACTGAGCAGCCAAATTGTAAATTTCATCCGGCTGAACCAAATTAATAATACGAACCAATGAAGATGAATCTGTCAAATCACCTTCATGCAAAGTAATTGCCTTCTTTTCAATCAAATGATCGATTTTTGCAGTATTAGACAATGAAGAACGACGCACAATACCATGTACCTCATATCCCTTGTCCAACAAAAACTCTGCCAAATAAGAACCATCTTGACCTGTAATACCTGTAATTAATGCTTTTTTCATTATGTTAATCCTTTCAAAAAAACTTCACTATAAATAATAGAGTATTCTCTATAAAAAAGCAAGTATAAATATAACCTTTTTACATAGAAAAACTCAACAGAATCTGTTGAGTTTTCCTTTCGCGATTTATAAACCGTATCTTGCCATAATCTGCTTGAATTCTTCAGAACGAGAGAAGCCTTCCAATACGAAGTCTCTGCTCTGTCCCAACTTCATCAAGTTCAACCAGGTTTCTTTTCCTGCTGCATCAGCCGGTCTGTCAAAGAAAGTCTTGTACATTGAATCTACATACTGTACATTTGAAGTCATCTTGTTCAAATATTCCTGTGACATGTAGAATGATTTTGCTACTACTTCAGGAGAGTATTCTCTTCTTGCAATACGAACTGCCCATTCATCTACACCTGTAGGATCACCATTTCTTTCAAGTACAGTTGTGTATAATCTTTCTACAAACTGCTTGATTCCGGGATTTACAGCATTACCATCATCCAACATGATACCTCTTGAAATACCGTATGCCTTACAAAGATTGTCAAACTCTACAGAGTTAACAAATCCTGCCAATACGGTTTCTCTTGAAACACCACTGTTAAGCATATTCATCCAAATAGCATAACCACCGTCATCCGGAGCTCTGTCAAAGAATACAGCATACAAAATCCAAATATAAGAGTTGTTATCAGCGCCTCTGTTCTTAAACTCATCTGAAAGGATGAATCCTCTTGCAAGGCCTGCGCCATCTGCCTGCTTGCTAATTAAAAGATTAGTCCATGTATCCAATCCGGAAGGATCAGCTGAACGTCCCAAAGCGATGGTATACATACGCTCTACGAAAGCCTTTACCTGTGCAGTGGAAGCAGTACCGCTGCCATTGCTAGGCTCCTGAATTACATTATATGTCTTATTGTTATACTTTACTGTAGCAGGTAATGCCGCTGTACCTTCGATTCTCTTCACAGTACGTGAACCACGGCTTGTATTATCATTTACAACAAAATAAACGTTTCCGCCGTTGCTGAAATAAGGATTAACATAGCTGCTTCCTGCATAGATATCATTGTTATTACCAAAAGCCATGGGCTTATATTCGGGATCATAATTATGTCCGCCTTCTGAATTGGTTGACGCACGGCTCTTAAGGAAATAGAAGTAACCTGCTCCTGTATCGTTCCATGTTGCATCAAGTTCATACCATACACCATGTACCTGAACAGCATTCCATGCATGTACATCACCTGTCATACATACACTTTCAATTTCTGCAGCATTCAATAACATATTCATAGTCTTTGCATAACCTGCACATACAGTTTTACCTGTTAATACCATACTATATGCAGACTGGTCATATGTATTTTCCTGATAAATTGTATTCTGGCATACAATATCATGAGCTTTCTTTACTTTGTCAACATCTCTTGCCTGCGAGCTGATTGTAGAAACCCAACCGTCTACCTTTGCAGTAAACTGCTTGGTAACGTTCTTTCTGGTTGCACCGTCAGAAAAGCTGGCATAAGGTCTTACAAATACACCATATTTAGAACCGCCGGCATAGTAATAACCAACTGTATTACTGATGAAATAGTACTGAGGATTTGAATATAAGAATATCCAGTACAAATCCAACATTCTCTGCTCGCTGATGGACTTATCACACGGTACAAAGTTGGTAGAAACATTTGCATTCTGGTAATAACCGGTACCTACTGCCATATTAATAGCCATGTTCTGCAAATCAATAAAGAACTGTTTTTCTGCGGCAGTTAAGTAATAGTACTCAAAATACTCACTGGAGAACTGTGTCCAATAGTCAACGTCATCGATAGAAGCAACATAATCATACTGTTCGAAAGGCTGGCTTTCCAGTGCTTCCACTTCTTCTGCTGTTAAAGGTTCCGCAATCAGTGGTTGTAAACCACCGTTTTCACTTACTGAACTTGTGGTTTCTGCTGCCTGTACATTGGTAGTAGGTGCCAACAAGCCAATAAATAAGGTTACGATCAAAAGGTAAATATTAATTTTCTTTTTCACTTCCCTATCCCTCCTATTAAATAAATTTTTTCAACTTATTTAATATAGCATAATTATACATATTTTGCAAGTATCATTGAATATATTCTCCCCCACTCTATCAAACACGAAAATTTTAAAGACAAATTGGACAAACTATGATATAATTTACGTGTTTTTATTTTGTTTACCCGGAGGAAACATATTAAATGAAATTATACAAAAAAATATTTATTACTATAATAGTTTTCATAATTTACTGTCCGGCCATGCTATGGGTCATTCAATTTACAACAAATAAAAAGGTTGATGTTCCCCTTTCCGGTTTCTTTGACAATCAGGAGAAACCAACGTTATCAGCCGACGCTTACATTCAGGGACAATTTCAGCCCGAGTATGAAAAATGGTTAAATACCAATTTACCGCTTCGCGGACTTTGCACCAAACTTTATAACCAGATTGAATATTCTTGTTTTGATTTAGGAAATCGTATTATTGGTGAGAACAACAATATTTTTGAATATGACTATGTGGCAGATGCCTTGGGACTGGAAGGATATAATTACGAAAGTCCCGAAAAGCAGGCTGAACTCCAGCGATATGTCAGTCATTTGGTTAATATAAAAAACAAACTGAGTCAACATGGCAAGCACCTGATTCTTTATATCACGCCATCCAAAGCGGTGTATGATATTGAAGATATTCCGCTTCAATATTATGCCCAGAAACCGGATACCTATTTACGCGGTTCGGACGTATTGGTAGATATGTTAAAGCAAACCGATGTAACCTGGTTTGACAGCCGTGAACTGATTCACAATCATGAATATCCGGCCTTCTACTCTACCGGAATACATTGGGCACGTCCATTAGAACAGGAATGTACTGTTGAATTAATTGAATTAATGAAAAAAGTATCCGGCAAGAACTTACGCAACATTCAACTAACCAACATAAATACCAGTTCTACTCCTTATTGGAGAGACTCGGATGTATATGATTTATTGAATGTTTTTTCACCCATTTCCGGCATTACTTATTATGAGTACTCTATGGAACGTGAAGATCCTTCCTCCTATGACAAAACACGTGTGTTGTTACAAGGCGGTTCTTTTTCAGAAGGTTTCATTCAGGATTACTTTGGTATGTACAACAGCGATGATATTGCCTATATTAATTATTCCAATTTCATTCGTGATAAACACGGAAATGTACAAACTTTACAATCTTGGAATGATTTGGATTTAGGAAAATATTTGGACCGTGCTGATTTTGTGGTTATCGAACTACAGGAAGCGGTAGTATACAAGTACTCTTCCGGATTTGTTAATTATCTTGATAATTATTTAAATACTTATGTTCCCAATGCATCCGGAGCCGGTTACAGTACAAATTTCGATGCGGCTGCTCAAATCGGTTTGAATGACAGTATTGGTTTATGGCAGTATGAAGGTGATTATTCCTGGTCTACAGATTACATTCAGGTTGCTTTGCAAAACGAAAACATTACAAATAATGGTATATCCTTAGACTTTACCGTAACTGACTATCTCATCTCGCAGGGCGAATGTACACTGACAGTTTATGTCAATCAACAACAAATCGATACCTTTACCACCGCTAACCCCGGTCGTATCAAACTCGATTATCCTGCCGATACCTTCGCTTCAGATTCAAATATTTATGAAATAGAGCTTTATTGCAACAACCATTTCGTTCCACAAGAAATAGGCTTAAATGCGGATCCCCGCGAATTATCATTAATGATTCACTATATAGGAGAAAAGAGATAATATGGTATTTAGCTCAGCAATATTTTTATTTATTTTTTTACCGGTCACGCTGGCAATGTATTATATATGTGACACAAAATATCGAAACATTTGGTTATTATTAACCTCCCTCTTTTTTTATTCATGGGGAGAACCAATGTATCTGCTATTAATGCTATCCTCTATTACTGCGAATTACTTTTTTGCATTAGCCATAAATGTATGCAGGCAAAAGAATAAGCTTACAATATCTAAAGTGCTGTTAACATTATCCATATTAAGTAATTTAGGATGCTTACTCTATTTTAAATATTGGTCGTTTTTACTTAGCAATATAAATAATGCCTTTTCACTAAACCTAACAATTAAAAACATTGCCCTTCCCATCGGAATATCATTCTTTACATTTCAGGCAATGTCCTATGTTATTGATGTATACAGGCAGAATGCAAAAGTACAAAAAAACATTTTAAACCTGGGTCTATATATCTCACTATTTCCGCAGTTGATAGCCGGTCCCATAGTACGATATGTAGATATTGACAATCAGATTCTTAACAGAACACACACTTTGGAAAAAGGTTATGATGGTATACGATTGTTTGTAACCGGTTTCTGCAAGAAGATTTTGATTGCCGACCAGTTGGCCCTATTGAGCGATTCTGTTTTTGCAGCAAACGGCATATCAGCTCCCACTGCTTGGGTTGGTGCCATTGCCTATTCCCTGCAAATCTATTTTGATTTCAGCGGATACTCTGACATGGCTGTAGGTCTGGGAAAAGTTTTCGGTTTTGAATTTGTAAACAACTTTAATTACCCATATATCTCTAAAAGCATCAAAGAATTTTGGCGTCGTTGGCATATATCATTGTCGACCTGGTTCAGAGATTATGTATATATTCCGTTAGGCGGCAGCCGTTGCAAACCCTTCCGCTCATACCTTAACTTAGTTATTGTATTCTTTCTTACAGGTTTTTGGCATGGCGCCAGTTGGAATTTTATTGTATGGGGTTTGTATTACGCAGTCTTCTTGGTTTTGGAACGTTTATTCCTTTCAAAATGGCTGGAAAAAATCCCGTCTCTCTTTCAGCACATATATGCAATATTTGTAATCATTATCGGTTGGGTATTTTTCAGAGCGAATGATTTACCGGCAGCACTTACTTACCTTAAAAACATGTTTACGTTTAACGGCAACTCCGTTGCAGAGCTCCTCTCATTTATAAACAAAAAGTACATAGTATGCTTGTTTATAGGTGCTTTACTTTCTATCCCTTGGCTTAAAAAGTTAAACGACCGCTTTAGAGTTTTATTTGATGTTCTCTTGATAGTATTGTTCGTATTGTCCATTGCATACATGCTCGGAAGTGGTTTTAGTCCATTCCTTTACTTTAGATTCTAACAAAAAG
>JAZNQI010000043.1:0-4329 GCA_045590095.1 Acetatifactor sp.
ACCTGCTAAGATGCCGCAGATTGTCATCATTGTAGATGAGCTTGCGGATTTGATGATGGTTGCTCCGGGAGAAGTAGAAGAAGCTATTTGCCGTTTGGCACAGCTTGCCCGTGCGTGTGGTATTCATTTGATTATTGCTACTCAGCGTCCCAGTGTAGATGTTATTACCGGATTGATTAAAGCAAATATGCCCAGCCGTGTAGCATTCTCAGTATCCAGTGGTGTGGATTCACGTACTATATTGGATATGAACGGTGCGGAAAAACTTCTTGGTAAAGGTGACATGCTTTTCTATCCTCAAGGATATGCAAAACCGGCCCGTGTGCAAGGTGCATTTGTTTCAGATAAAGAAGTATCAGATGTTGTTGATTTCTTAAAGAATCAGACACTGGGCAATACCTATGCGGAAGATGTGGAAGAGCAGATTAAGAGCATTGGTTCTTCCGGAGGTGGTTCAGCTTCATCAGCAGGTGCAAGCGGTGGTAACGGGTTAGATGATTATTTTGCAGATGCAGGACGATTTATTATTGAAAAAGATAAGGCCTCCATCGGTATGTTACAAAGAGCATTTAAAATCGGTTTTAACCGTGCAGCTCGTATTATGGATCAACTTTGTGATTATGGTGTGGTTGGTGAAGAAGAAGGAACCAAACCAAGACATATATTAATGAGTATGGAACAATTCGAACAGCTTTTGGAAGAAGTTCTGTAAAATATTGACTGAAAGGGTTTAATAAATGAAAACAGATATTCAGATTGCACAGGAAACTACAATGATGCCTATTACGGAAGTTGCAGCAAAAATAGGCATTGATGCAGAAGATTTGGAATTATACGGAAAGTACAAAGCCAAAATTTCCAATGAATATTTAAAAAGTATTGAAAATAATCCGGAGGGTAAGTTAATCTTGGTGACTGCTATTAACCCCACTCCGGCAGGCGAAGGAAAAACTACGGTTAGTGTAGGATTAGGACAGGCATTCAGCCGCTTAGGAAAGAAAACTGTTATTGCCCTTCGCGAGCCCTCTTTGGGTCCCTGCTTTGGAATTAAAGGAGGAGCTTCCGGCGGCGGATATTCGCAGGTTGTTCCCATGGAAGAATTAAACCTGCACTTTACAGGTGATTTCCATGCTATAACCAGTGCGAATAATTTACTTGCGGCAGTGCTGGACAATCATATTCAGCAGGGAAACGAATTGAATATTGATACCAGAAGTGTCGTGTGGAAACGTTGTCTGGATATGAATGACAGAGTACTCCGTAATGTTGTAGTAGGCTTGGGAAGCAAGACTGACGGTGTGGTACGTGAGGATCATTTTGTAATTACCGTTGCAACAGAAATAATGGCTGTTTTGTGTTTGGCTGCAGACATGAAGGATTTGAAAGAAAGATTGTCTCGTATGGTGGTTGCGTATGACTATAGCGGTCAGCCTGTAACAGCCGGACAATTAAAGGCAGTAGGTTCTATGGCCGCATTATTAAAGGATGCCATGAAGCCTAATTTGATTCAGACCTTGGAACATACACCTGCGCTGATTCATGGTGGTCCCTTCGCTAATATTGCACACGGATGTAACTCCATCATTGCTACAAAAGCTGCAATGAAAATGGCAGACTATTGTATTACAGAGGCAGGATTCGGTGCGGATTTGGGTGCTGAGAAATTCTTTGATATTAAGTGCAGAAAGGCCGGACTTAAGCCGGATGCGGTTGTATTGGTTGCTACCGTTCGTGCTTTGAAGTATAACGGCGGAGTGGCAAAAGCAGATTTAAACGAAGAAAATCTGGAAGCACTTGCAAAGGGTATTGTGAATTTGGAGAAGCATATTGAGAATTTGCAGAAATATGGTGTTCCGGTAGTTGTAACATTGAATTCCTTTGTGTCTGATACGGATGCAGAAGTTGCATATGTACAGAAATTCTGTGAAGACAGAAATTGCGAATTTGCTCTTGCTGAAGTATGGGCAAAAGGCGGCGAAGGCGGTGTGGCTTTGGCTGAGAAAGTCTTAAAGACCTTAGAAACCAAGGAAAGCCATTTCAAGGTGTTGTATGAAGATGAAATGCCTCTGAAGGACAAAATTGAAACTGTTGCCAAAGAAATTTATGGTGCAGATGGTGTGACCTTTGCACCGGCTGCACTAAAGCAGTTAGACAAATTAGAACAGTTGGGATTCGGTAATTTACCTGTTTGTATGGCGAAAAATCAGTATTCTCTGTCAGATGACCCTACAAAGTTAGGCCGTCCGCAGAATTTTGAAATGAATATTCGTGAGGTATATGTTTCAGCCGGTGCCGGATTTGTGGTTGTATTGACCGGTGCAGTAACAACTATGCCAGGTTTGTCAAAAACACCTGCAGCATATAATATTGATGTAGATGATAATGGTGTGATTACAGGTTTATTTTAATTTGGCGAAAGGGCTACACCTATGAAATGCGTAAAATGTGGAGCAGAATTGCCTGAGGGCAAGTTGTATTGCGCAGAATGTGGCGAAGAGATATATATTGTTCCCGATTTTGAACCTGAGGTGGAAAGTCAAATTGACGAAACCATGAATCAGATTTTGGATGATATCGAGGACGAGGAAAATCTTAGCGATATAAGCAATACAAAGAAAAAGCATCATTGGTTTCTGTGGTTAATGGTTATTGTAGTGCTTGGAATCGGTATTGTAATTTATGCTGTTTGGTTTCTGCTTACATCAGTAGAGTATCGAATGAAACAGGGAGATTATTATTCGAATCAGGGTGATTATCATACGGCAATTGAATATTATGAGTTGATTGTTGAAAAAGAAGAGGATAATATTCCGGTTTGGTGGAAATTAACGGACTGTTACAATAAACTCAATAATTATGAAGAATATGAAGCTTGCTTGTATAAGCTTGCAGAAAGCCCCTATGCAAGCGAAGAGGACCAATTTGATGCTTATAAAAGTTTGATTTCTCTATACATTGAAAAAAAAGATTATCAAAAGATTGACAGTTTATTAAACTACTGTAATAATGTAAGAGTTGTGGAAACTTATTCTTATCTGTTGGTATCAGAGCCACAGTTCAGTCATGAAGCGGGTTTTTACAAAGAGATAATTCCTTTAAAGATGTATTGTAATGAGGATGAAAAAATTTATTATACTATGGATGGAAGTGTACCGACCATAGAAAGTAACCTATATAGCGGTATTATATTCCTGGAAGGCGGCGAGTATGAAATTAAGGCTGTCTGTGTCAATAAATATGGAATTGTTGGCAAAGTTATTACAAAGGAATATCAAATAGAGTTTTAAAAATACAACGAAAGGTGTACAAGAAGATGTATAAGATTGTTAAAGCAAAAGAACTTACCACAAACATTTACTTGATGGAAGTGGAAGCAAAAAGAGTAGCACATGCGTGTGAACCGGGACAGTTTGTTATCGTTAGAATGGACGAGGACGGAGAAAGAATCCCGTTGACCATTTGTGATTATGATCGCGAAAAAGGAACTGTTACCATTGTTTTCCAGGCTATCGGTGCCGGAACTTTGAAAATGACAAATTTAAAGGAAGGAGATGCATTCCATGATTTTGTGGGACCGTTGGGATGTCCTTCTGAATTTGTACATGAGGATTTAGAAACATTAAAGAAAAAGAATATTCTTTTTGTTGCAGGAGGTGTAGGTACGGCTCCTGTATATCCTCAGGTAAAATGGCTTCATGAACATGGTATTGCAGCAGATGTAATTGTAGGTAGCAAAACCAAAGATTTATTGATTCTGGAAGAGGAAATGAAGGCTGTAGCAGGAAATCTTTATGTAACTACCGATGATGGTTCTTATGGCAGAAGCGGTATGGTAACCCAGACCATTAAAGATTTAGTTGCTGAAGGTAAGAAATACGATGTTTGTGTAGCAATCGGCCCCATGATTATGATGAAGTTTGTATGCTTACTTACCAAGGAATTAGAGATTCCTACCATCGTTAGTTTGAATCCTATCATGGTAGATGGTACCGGTATGTGCGGTGCATGTCGTGTAACTGTAGGCGGACAGGTTAAATTTGCTTGTGTAGACGGTCCTGAATTTGACGGACATTTAGTAGATTTCAATGAAGCTATGACTCGTCAGCAGATTTACAAGACTGCAGAAGGAAGAGCATATTTGAAAGAACAAGAAGGCGATACACATCACGGCGGATGTGGAAATTGCAACTAATAGGGAGGAAATAAAAATGGATGTTTTAAAGAAAGTACCTGTTAGAGAGCAGGATCCGCAGGTTCGTGCTACTAACTTTGAAGAAGTATGTTTAGGTTATAACAAAGAAGAGGCTATGTCTGAAGCGAACAGATGTA
>JAZNQI010000044.1:0-4900 GCA_045590095.1 Acetatifactor sp.
ATTTAAATGATAAAGATGAAATACTTGGAAGTTGTGGTGTACTAAATATAGTTGGTGACGGAAATGTCACTAATGTAGTAGTGGACCAAAAACACCGGAAACTGGGAATTGGTAGTATTTTAATGGAAGCTTTATTAAGAAAAGGCTCTGAAGAACTTGGAATTGATGCGTTTACTTTAGAGGTAAGGGTCAGTAACCAAAGTGCAATCAGGCTGTATGAAAAAATGGGGTTTGAAAATGTTGGAATTCGCAAGAATTTCTATGAAAAACCCACAGAGGATGCTATTATTATGTGGAAGAGGTAGTGGCAATCATTACCACTGTAACAAGTCCTTTGCACTTTGTATAATGGATGGGAACGCGTAGTGTAACGGAGGACGAGATATGAGAGAAGAAGGTAAAGTTTTTTGTAATCAATGTGGCAGGGAAATAGAGACAGAGCAGGGCATTGTTAAGGAAGGTTGCTTTCATGCCGTTCAAAACTGGGGATATTTCAGTAACCGGGATGGTTTAAAGGATGCCTTTGATTTATGCGAAACCTGTTACGATAAGATTACAGAGAATTTTGAAATCCCTGTAGAACGAAGTGAAGTACGGGAATATTTATAAAATAGATCGGAAATGACGATATGTTAGAAGTATGTTTGTTAGGAACCGGCGGAATGATGCCCCTTCCTTATAGATGGTTGACTGCCATGATGGCAAGATATAACGGAAAAAGCATATTAATTGATTGTGGCGAAGGGACACAGATTGCATTAAAAGAAAAAGGATGGAGTCCCAAGCCCATCGATATTATTTGCTTTACACATTATCACGCAGATCACATTAGTGGTTTGCCGGGGATGTTATTGACAATGGGAAATGCCGAAAGAACGGAACCTTTATTATTAATCGGTCCCAAAGGACTTCAAAAGGTGGTTTCGGCGCTACGTTGTATTGCACCGGAACTCCCTTTTGAAATTCAGTGCAAGGAAATAGAAGAAAAGGAACAGGTCTTTTCTTTTGACGGGTTTAGAATAGAAACCTTTAAGGTGAATCACAATGTGACCTGTTACGGCTATAGTATCGTGGTGGACAGAATAGGCAAGTTTTCTGTGGAAAATGCTGTTGCAAACGGAATTGAAAAAAAATACTGGAGTCGTTTACAAAAAGGTGAAATAATAGAAGCAGACGGACGTGTATTTACCCCTCAGATGGTTTTAGGGGCGGATAGAAAAGGTTTAAAAGTTACATATTGCACAGATACCCGTCCTACAGAAAGCATTGTCAAAAACGCTACCGGAGCAGATTTGTTTATTTGTGAAGGTATGTATGGAGAGCCGGATAAGGCCAAAAAAGCAAGAGAATATAAACACATGACTTTTTACGAAGCAGCAGAACTGGCAAAACAGGCAGATGTGAAAAGTATGTGGTTAACCCATTACAGCCCTTCACTTATGAAACCGGAGCAATTTATGAAGGATGTGAAGGCAATTTTTCCCCATGCGGAGGCAGGAAAAGACGGAAAAACCGTGGATCTGTTGTTTGAGGAAGATTAGTAGTTGAATCGGAGGCACTTAATGAAACGATTTAAAGGAACAAAAGGAATCATATGTTTAGCAGTGATTTGCGTTCTGATAGTCGGATACTATTATTATTTATCTAACCGTGAGCCGGAACAGGCACCGGAAGAAGATGTGGTAGTAACCGAAATTCAGAATGTTCTTTTGCGTGATTTAGAATACAATTATCCCCCTTCACCTAAGGAAGTTGTAAAGTATTTTTTGGAATTAACCAAACATATATACAATGGAAAAGGCTCGGAAGAAGAATTCAATGCATTAGCAGAAAAAATACAGGGAATATATGATGACGAGCTCGTGGCAAACAAATCGCAGGAACTGTACCTGCAGGATTTAAAGAGCGAAGCAGTTCTTTTTAAGGAAAGTGATTATTCAGTTGTAAATTATGCTACCAGTTCCAGTGTGGATGTGGATTATTTTGACGAAGATGGTTTTTCTTTTGCAAGACTTCGGGGAACCCTATATATTCGTGTGGGTACAGAAATGAAATCTTTGGAACAAGTATTTTTGCTGCGACAGGATGTCGATGGTCATTGGAAGATATACGGATGGCAGGAAGTTGAACAGGAAGTAGAAAAAGAAGCAGAGGAAATAAAGAGTGAATAGTGATGTTTTAATACTTGCAATTGAGAGTTCTTGCGATGAAACGGCAGCATCTGTTGTAAAAAACGGCAGAGAAGTGTTATCCAATGTGATTTCTTCGCAAATTGATTTGCACACCCTCTATGGTGGGGTTGTGCCTGAAATTGCATCCAGAAAACATATTGAAAAAATAAATCAGGTGGTAAAGCAGGCTCTTGAAGAGGCAGAGGTAACATGGGAAGAAATTACGGCAATCGCTGTGACCTATGGACCGGGGCTCGTAGGAGCCTTGCTTGTTGGTGTCTCATTTGCAAAATCATTGGCTTTTGCATTAAAGAAACCATTGGTTGGTGTGCATCATATTGAAGGACATATCAGTGCCAATTACATAGAGAATAAGGAACTGAAACCACCATTTATGTGTCTTGTGGTTTCGGGCGGACATTCTCATTTGGTAAAAGTAAAAGACTATGGTGAATATGAAATCTTGGGAAGAACCAGAGACGATGCAGCCGGAGAAGCGTTTGATAAGGTTGCAAGAGCAATTGGACTGGGATATCCGGGAGGACCTAAAATTGATAAAGTTTCTTATGAAGGTAATCCGGAAGCAATTCATTTTCCACGTCCCAAATTTGCTGAGGAAACATATGATTTTAGTTTCAGTGGATTGAAGTCGGCCGTGTTAAACTATTTAAACTCATGTGAAATGAAAGGAGAGGTTGTTTGCCAGGAAGATGTGGCAGCTTCTTTCCAAAAAGCTGTAGTAGATGTTTTGGTAGGACATTCTATGGACGCTTTGGATAAGTACGGTTTTAATAAATTTGCCATTGCCGGAGGTGTGGCTTCTAATTCACATTTGCAAAGAGCTATGAAAGAGGAATGTGCAAAACGGGGAATCGAATTTTATTGCCCATCACCTGTGTTGTGTACAGATAATGCAGCTATGATAGGTGCAGCTGCTTATTATGAATATTGCAAAGGCGTCAGACATGGCATGGACTTAAATGCTGTTCCAAACCTTCGCTTGGGAGAAAGATAAATACAATGAAAACAATAGCAATTGTACTTGCGGCAGGTCGCGGTAAGCGTATGCAGAGCGACAAGCCGAAACAGTATTTGGAAATTGAGGGAAAACCAATTATATATTACACGTTAAAAGCCTTTGAAGACAGTTTTATCGACGAGATCATTTTGGTGACATCAAAAGATGATATTTCCTATTGTAAAGAGGAAGTTGTGGCAAACTATGGTTTTTCTAAGGTAACTCAGATTGTAGAGGGTGGAAAAGAGCGTTACCATTCTGTTATGAATGGTATTTTTTCTGCAAAAGAATGTGACGTTATTTTTATTCATGATGGCGCACGTCCCTTTGTTAAGGAAGATATGTTGAAGCGTCTGTTCGAAGGTGTGAGGCAATACAAGGCTTGTGTGGCAGCTGTTCCGGTTAAGGATACAGTGAAAATCGCAGATGAAGACGGATTTATTGAAACAACACCAAACAGAAATCTATTATGGGCTGTTCAAACTCCACAGGTTTTCGAATATGAATTAATTAAAACTGCGTATAAAAAATTGAAAGAGGAAGAAACTACCATATTAAATAAAGGTATTCAAATTACAGATGATGCTATGGTGGTTGAAACTCTGTTGGGTGAGAAGATAAAGTTGGTGGAAGGCGATTATTGCAACATAAAAATCACCACTCCGGAAGATTTGGATATGGCTCAAATCCTTGTAAAAAAGGGGCATGAATAAGGTCTCGAAAAAAATAAAAAAAATTACAAAAATCTTATTGACAGAGAAAATACTTTTTGCTAGAATAACACTTGCGTCTGACAAAAACAGAAGCGACTGGAGAGGTATCGAAGTGGTCATAACGAGGCGGTCTTGAAAACCGTTTGTCCGCAAGGGCGCGTGGGTTCGAATCCCACCCTCTCCGCTCACAAGTAATTGTGAATAAATATTGGTAGTCAGCTAAAAAATAAGTAATCACTTATCTTGGAGAAGTACCCAAGTGGCTGAAGGGACACCCCTGGAAAGGGTGCAGGTCGTGAGTAGCGGCGCGAGGGTTCAAATCCCTCCTTCTCCGTTTGGTATTTCAAAATAATTACCAATAATGAACCTTGAAAAGTTAACAGCAATGCAACCCTGAAAATTCTTTAAGAAATTTCAGAGAACGACGGATGAGAAAACATCCGTGCTTGGTAAAACCAAGGAACCTAAAAAACAGTAAAATTAACGGAAAGCTAACGTTTATTAATGACGAAGCTTCAAACTTTTAAACATGAGAGTTTGATCCTGGCTCAGGATGAACGCTGGCGGCGTGCTTAACACATGCAAGTCGAACGGAGTTTACATGTGAGCGGAGAAATGCTTGCATTTTGACAATCTTTTGTAAACTTAGTGGCGGACGGGTGAGTAACGCGTGGGTAACCTGCCGTATGCAGGGGGACAACAGTTGGAAACGACTGCTAATACCGCATAAGCGCACAGTATTGCATGATACAGTGTGAAAAGATTTATCGGCATACGATGGACCCGCGTCTGATTAGCTAGTTGGTGAGGTAACGGCTCACCAAGGCGACGATCAGTAGCCGGCCTGAGAGGGTGGACGGCCACATTGGGACTGAGACACGGCCCAAACTCCTACGGGAGGCAGCAGTGGGGAATATTGGACAATGGGGGCAACCCTGATCCAGCGACGCCGCGTGAGTGAAGAAGTATTTCGGTATGTAAAGCTCTATCAGCAAGGA
>JAZNQI010000045.1:0-5866 GCA_045590095.1 Acetatifactor sp.
GGATGAACCGGCACAGGATGCGAAAAAACCTGCCAAGGAGTGGAGCACACCGGAGGATTACCGTGTGGTAGCAGAGTATGTGGTACCGGAAAGTATCGCAGACAGTGAGTATGATATGGAGGCGGCACTTACCTGCGTACCTTTGAAGGAAGCCTTTGCACCATATTTTAAGTTTGGTCTGGCTATGTCCGGTTACAATGCCCAGACTTTTGCAGTAGAAAGCCCGGAAATGCAGGAACTTTTGAAATATCATTGCAACACTACTACGGCCACCAATTTGATGAAGCCCAGCTATATGTTAGTGCAGGCAGCATGTCAGGAAGCATCTGCAAACGGTGTAGAAGACCCGGTGTTGGACTTTACCGTAACGGACAAGATGTTGGCCTTCTGCCAGGAAAACGGTATTGGGGTACGCGGTCATACGTTAGTATGGCATGCCCAGACGCCGGACTGGTTTTTCAGAGAGGGTTACTTGGATGATGGTGCTTACGTAGATGCAGAAACATTGAAATATCGGTTGGAAAGTTATATCCGCCAGATGATGGAGTTTTGTCAGGATAATTACCCGGGTGTGGTGTATTGCTGGGATGTGGTAAATGAGTGTGTGGAGCCTGCAGACCTTGAAAAGGAAAGCGGCTGGAGGTGTCGTACCAGCGGCGAGAGTCCTGACGGAACCAACCAGTGGTATGATATTCTGGGCTATGAATATGTGGAAATTGCGTTTACCTATGCCAGAAAGTATGCGGCAGAGGGTGTGGCTTTGGTATATAATGATTACAATTCATGGTACTCAGAAAAAAGTTATTATATCTATGAGCTGATGGAATATTTGAAGGAACGCGGTTTGGTAGATGCGCTGGGTATGCAGTGTAATTTGTCAGTAGACACGGATTTGATGGATGTATACAATTCGGTAGTCAAGTATGCGGAATTAGGATTGGAATTGCAGGTGACGGAGTTAAATATCGTTGCTGAGGATACGTCACCGGAATCCTATGAGAAACAGGCAGTGTGCTACAAAAAGTTTATTCAGTATATGTTGGCGCTGGATGACAGCAACGGCGGAAACGCAAATATTACCGTGGTTAATATTTTCAGCCTTATGGATGGGTATTTGATGTACGAGAGTGACTCCAATAATTATTGTGTGTTCGACTGTAACATTGAACCTAAACCCAATTATTACTCCATGTTGGAGGCCGTAATCAAGGTCGGAAAGCACAATCCGGATGTGATTAAATAGAGAGATTTGAGAATAATCGGAAACATAATATGCTCCCCTTCGGGTAAGTAAGCTACTGTTAATTTGCTTGTTTATCCGAAGGGGAGCATATTTTTGGGGGAAGGATATTCATGAATCTATCTGCGGGGGATAAAATCATTATTAGTGTGACGCACTTTAAATGTTACAACACGCAATTACAAAGGTCTTCCGTTTGCGGGCAGTTGAGAGTACAATTGGGGTAGAGTGTTTATGAGTAGGGTAGTGTGAAATCAGAGATTTTTCACTTTCTGTTTGAGCAGTGGAACGAGTGAAGTTTGTGTTATGATTGGAGGATGAAATGGAAAAATTAACAGAAACTACAGCAAAGATTATGAAGGAGAGATTCGGCAAAGATAATGTGATCGCGCTTGCTACAGTTGGAAACGGCGAACCCTATGTGAGATATGTGAATGCATATTATGAGGAAGGCGCTTTCTTTATTATTACCTACCGGTTGTCGAATAAGATACAACAGATTGAGAAAAATGGGGCAATATCCATAGCGGGAGATTGGTTTACTGCGAAGGGGAGGGGTGTGAGTCTCGGTTATTTCGGTAAACAGGAGAATGCAGAATTGGCCGGGAAGCTTCGAGAAGTTTTTGCGGAATGGATTGATAACGGCCATAATAATTTTGAGGACGAAAATACCATTATTCTGAAGGTGGAGTTGACAGAGGGAGTACTGTTTTCGCAGGGAAAACGGTATCATATTGATTTTACAAAATGAAGTTTGGGAGGGCATTTATATGTTAAAACAGGAACTACAAAAATTGATAAATGATTCCATGTTTGCCAGTTTGGGATATGTGGATGCTGAGGGGAAACCCTGTATTCGAAAAGTGTTTTGTACTTGGCATAAAGGGCTGGGAGAGCATTTGATTTCTACAAATTTTTCTTCAACGCATGTGCAGGCATTGCAAAGGAATGGTTCGGCATGTCTTTATTTTGATGACACGGAAAATTTCAAGGCAATTTGTCTAAACGGAAAAGTAATCGTGCATGGGGAAGAGTACTATAAACGTTTGCTCTGGACGGAAGGGGATGAACAGTACTATCCGGGTGGTATAGAAGATGAGGATTACTGTGTGCTGGAATTTGTGGCGGAAAGCGCCAGATGTTATGGGTTCGGTGACGGTGGTAGCGGAGATATTTCGCAAAAGGAATTGGCGGAGTATGATGAAACACAAAAGTTGAAAAATTGTTTTGTAGATCTGACTGAAGGTTGAGATTAAAGGAGGAGACGGCATGACCACAGGAGAGAAAATAGCGGCATTACGCAAAAAGAACAATCTCACTCAGGAGCAGCTGGCGGAGGTTCTGGGAGTGGCAAGACAGTCCGTTTCCCGGTGGGAGATGGATGTGGCGTTTCCTGAGACAGAGAAGTTAATTAAGTTAAGTAAGCTGTGGGATTGCAGTATTGATTTTTTGCTAAGTGCGGAACCAATGCTACAGGAGAAGGGAAAGGAAGCGTATTCTGCGAGAGAAATATGCAGGTTTATCCGGGAGTGCGGCTATTTCTTTTTGGCAACATCGCAGGAAGATGCGCCGCATTTACGCCCTATGGGGATGCTCTATGCGAATGACGAGGCTCTGTATCTTGCCACTGACAAGCGCAAAAATGTGTACAGGGAACTTGTGGGAAATCCACAGGTGGAGCTTGCAAGTTACAGTCTCAGTAGCAGAAAATGGGCGCGGATTCATGGCAGAGTGACAGTGGAAAGTAATTTGAAGGTAAAGGAAGATATGTCTGAAATGTACCCTATGTTACATCAGGAGTATGCAGGAGAAGAGGAAGTTTTTTTGGTGATTTTCAAGGTAAATATTGAGAGTGTGGATGTGTATTAGGAGGGACTATGGAGAAAGTAGAAAAAATCAGTATAAAGCCGCAAATGGTATTCAGTCCGCAACCCATGTATATAATCGGAACGAGAAATGAAAACAAAACGGCGAATTTCTGCATAATAACTTGGATAGGATTTTCCTTTGATAAAACGCCGCATTTGATGATGAGTGTGGGAGGCAGTAAGCAGACCAAGACGAATATTCTTCGAGAAGGAAAATTCTCGGCTCATATGATTACAGAGGATAATTTGTGGCTGGCGGATTATTTTGGAAATACCAAGGGTACAGAAGGGGAAAAGACAGAAGTCGCGTACAGTTATGAATGGGGGAAGCAGGTAGATGTGCCGATTTTGCAGGAGAGCCATTGGGTATATGAATGTGAAGTGACAAAGACTCTTGAATTGGATGGCGCGCACCTGTTTCTTGCGGAAATAAAGAATATTCAGATTGATAAAGCTTATCAGGATATGGATATGGAGAAGATTGATTTGACACAAATCAGACCGGCTATTTATGCACCGTACCAGTATTTTTCCATTGGAGAAAAGCTGGGAGAGATGGGTGAGTGGAAGGTTAAGGGGAGAGATTAATCGATGTATACATAATGTAATTTCAATATGATAAAGCTATAAATACTACCTTGAAAATATACTAAAGGTATATTATAATATACTTGTGTATTTGAAAAGAAGGATGGATGTGTTTTTCGATGTTAGATGCCCTCTAGTACATAAAGGAGGGTGATGCCTGATGATAAGCATAAGTGATGTACTGGCGCTTATACTAGTGATATTTGCGGCTCTGTCATATATAGATAATCGAAACAATAAGAAATAGCATCCTCGACCCTGACAAAGTTTAGGATGCTATTCTTGTAATATTTTCCAAACTGAGGGCAATCGGAACATGTGTCCGACTACCTTTCTAAGTAAAGTATACACTGAGGGGCTTGAGAAATCAAGCCCCTTATTTACATATTTTGTATAAAATATACCATGATTATTAAGATTCCTTTAAGGTTCCGCATTCTCGGCTTTTTTCACTTTGCAGAATGTGAAAATTATGATATACTCAAAAAGTCGTAAAAATTGTGGTAAATAGATTGGAGAGTAAAATGATTAAAGTTGTTGGAATTCGTTTTAGGACGGCAGGTAAAATATATTTTTTTGACCCGGGTAAGTTTACGGTAAAGAAGGGCGACCATGTTATCGTGGAAACCGCCCGCGGTATTGAGTTTGGTACAGCAGTAAGCGATATGAAGGAAGTGGAGGATGATAAGGTGATTCAGCCTTTGAAGCCGGTACTTCGTATTGCAAATCAGCGAGATGTGGAGCAGGAAGCTGCTAATAAGGAGAAAGAAAAGGAAGCTTACAAGGTATGTCTGGAGAAGATTCAGAAGCATGGCTTGGAGATGAAGCTGATTGATGCAGAGTATACCTTTGACAATAATAAGGTGTTGTTTTACTTTACTGCGGACGGACGTATTGACTTCCGTGAACTGGTAAAGGACTTAGCTGCAGTGTTTAAAACGCGTATTGAACTTCGCCAGATTGGTGTGCGTGATGAGACCAAGATTGTGGGCGGTATCGGTATTTGCGGCAGACCTCTTTGTTGTCATACACATTTGTCCGATTTCATACCTGTGTCTATTAAGATGGCGAAGGAGCAGAATTTGTCTTTGAACCCTACCAAGATTTCCGGCGTGTGCGGCAGATTGATGTGTTGTCTGAAGCACGAAGAGGAAACTTACGAGGAATTGAATCGCAAGCTTCCGGGCGTGGGCGATTATGTGACTACTGACGATGGACTGAAAGGAGAGGTGCACAGTGTAAATGTGCTTCGTCAGCTGGTTAAGGTAGTCGTAGAAAATGGTGACGAAAAGGAAATTCGTGAGTACGAGGCAAGCAAACTCCGCTTCAAGAAGCGATTTAAGAAAGAAAAGGTAGAACTTACCAAGGAAGAGATGCGTGAATTGGAACGCTTAGAAAAACAGGAAGGAAAATCAAAACTCGATGACAATTAATCTGAAAGACAACGAACGTTTGGATGAATTGCAGCGAAATGGGTATCAGATTATTCAGAATCCTGAAAAGTTTTGTTTCGGCATGGACGCAGTGCTTTTGTCCGGCTTTGCAAAGGCAAAGAAGGGTGATGTAGTTTTGGATATGGGCACGGGAACGGGCATCATACCGATTCTTATGGAAGCCAAAACCGAAGCCGCACATCTGACCGGCCTGGAAATCCAGGAGGAAAGCGCGGATATGGCAAGGCGTAGTGTGGCGTTAAACGGACTTTCTGAAAAAATTGATATTGTAACAGGCGATATTAAGGAAGCAGACAGGATATTTAAGTCTGCTTCTTTTGATATTATTACCTGCAATCCACCCTATATGATTGGTCAGCACGGACTGACCAACCCGGATGCGCCCAAGGCCATTGCGCGCCATGAGGTGCTTTGCACATTGGAGGATGTGGTGTCCCAAGCGGCAAAATTACTAAAGCCCGGCGGGCATTTCTTTATGGTGCACAGGCCTTTTCGCCTGGCGGAGATTATGACTACGCTGGTGCAGTATAAACTGGAACCCAAGCGCATGCAGCTGGTGTATCCCTACATAGACAAAGAGCCAAATATGGTGCTTATAGAGGCGACCCGCGGAGGCAGGAGCCGCATGACCGTGGAAAAACCATTGATTGTATATAAGGAGCCGGGAGTGTACATGCCGGAGATTTATGATATTTATGGCTACTAATACGAAAAGA
>JAZNQI010000046.1:0-96285 GCA_045590095.1 Acetatifactor sp.
TATTGGAACGCTTTATGAAATATGTGCAAATTGATACTTGTTCGGACGAAGAATCCGGGCTGTCGCCCAGTACTGCCAAACAGCATGATTTAGCGAAGGTTTTGGTGGAAGAATTGGAACAAATGGGAGCTACAGAGATTACTTACGATACAGAGCACTGCTATGTATATGCTACCGTTCCGGCCACACCCGGATATGAAGACAAACCGGTTATTGGTTTTATTGCTCATATGGATACTTCGCCGGCCATGAGCGGCGCTAATGTGAAACCTCGCTTTATTGAGGAATACGATGGCAATGATATCATTTTAAATGAGGAGCTTAATATTGTTCTTAAGGTGGCAGATTTTCCGGAAATGAAGGAACTTACCGGTAATGATTTGGTAGTAACCGACGGAACTACACTTTTGGGTGCGGATGATAAGGCAGGTATTGCAGAAATAATGAATATGGCAGAGTATTTCCTGACTCATCCGGAGGTAAAGCACGGTAAAGTACGTATCGGTTTTACACCGGATGAAGAAATTGGAGCAGGTCCGGATTATTTTGATGTGAAATTATTTGGTGCAGATTATGCATATACAGTAGACGGCGGAGCCTTGGGGGAGATTGAATATGAGAACTTTAATGCTGCCAATGCTAAGGTTTATGTCCATGGTTGCAGTGTGCATCCGGGTACTGCGAAAGGGAAGATGAAGAACTCGATTTTAATCGCACAGGAATTCCAGAGCATGTTGCCGGTTTTTGAAAATCCCATGTATACAGAAAATTACGAAGGCTTCTTCCATTTGGGTGGTATTAACGGTACTTGCGAAGAAACAAAAATGGACTATATTATTCGTGATCATGACAGAGAAAAATTTGAAGCAAAAAAGGCTCAGTTTATGGCAATTGCAGACTTTTTAAATCACAAACACGGTGCGGGCACTGTTGTGGTGGATATGAAGGATTCTTATTTCAATATGCGTGAAGTGATTGAAAAGCACATGCATTTAATTGACTATGCCAAGACTGTTATGGAGGAAATGTGGATTGTTCCCAATATTTGTCCTATTCGCGGCGGTACGGATGGCGCCAGACTTTCCTTTATGGGACTTCCTTGTCCTAATTTATGTACCGGAGGCGGCAATTTCCATGGCAAATTCGAATATGCCTGTGTGCAATCCATGGACAGTATTTCCAGAATGCTTGTAAAATTAGCATGTAAATTTGTGTAGATGCAGTAAATGATGCTTGCACGAAAAAATATCGCTATGACAGAGACGGAGTAAAAATGAGTAAAACAAAGGAATTGCGTTTTAGTACAGAATGTGTGAAATGCATTATTAACAGATATTTGAATAATGTACCAAAGGATTTTTCGCCGGCCCAAAAACTTGCATATGTGCAATTGGTATGTAAACAGGTTGCCGAGGCTCCTTCCCATGCAGGTGCTCCGGTGGTGACTCAGTCCATAAAGAATGCATTACAAAAGGAGTTTGGTATTACGGAGGACTTTTCCAAAGAAAAGCATTATTTTAACCAAATGATGCTGGGAAAGGAAACTGAAATTTATAAAGAAATAGCAGATACAGATGACCGTCTGAAAACAGCCATACAGTATGCCATGACCGGCAATTATATTGACTTTGGAAGCACGCATACGGTGGATGAAGAATATTTGGAGAAGGCATTGCAGCAGTCCAAGGAACGTATTGTGGATGAAGGTGTGCTGGATGCATTGAAAAAAGATTTGTCCGTGGCAAGGCGTATTGTACTTTTAACTGACAATTGCGGAGAAATTGTTCTGGATAAGCTTTTGTTAAAAGTGATTAAAGAGCTATACCCCGAAGCGGAACTGAACATCATGGTTCGCGGCGGTGAGGTGTTAAACGATGCCACAAGGAAAGATGCATTGGAAGTAGGTCTTGACAAGGTTGGAAGCGTGGTTGATAATGGTACAGAAATTGCCGGAACCTTTTTGGATGCTGTGTCAAAAGATGCTCTTCAAATTTTAGAGGAGGCAGATGTGATTCTTTCTAAGGGTCAGGCGAATTTTGAAACCCTGCGTGGGTGTGGCAAAAATATCTACTATATTTTTCTTTGCAAATGTGATATGTTTGCTAATAGATTCGGTGTGCCAAGATTCACCGGCATGATGATAAATGACAGAGATTATATTAGACTTTTAGGGGAGAATGTATGATTTCCACAATTGATTTAGAAAAGTACGATTTAAATATGCCTGCACCTGTTGAAGAGCCGGAAAGACAATATTATTTCATGGCAAAAGCACAAAAATATGTGGCTGATTTGACGGTGCAGCTTGGGAGAAAACCTACTTGTTGCGTAACTACTTTCGGTTGTCAGATGAACAGTCGTGACAGTGAAAAATTGGTAGGCATTCTGGAATTAGTCGGCTATGAGATGACAGAGAAGGAACAGGCTGATTTTGTGATTTTCAATACCTGTACAGTACGTGATAATGCTAATCAGCGTGTATATGGTCGTTTGGGAGCATTGAAAAGCTATAAAAAGAAACATCCGAATACCAAGGTGGCACTTTGCGGTTGTATGATGCAGGAGCCTACAGCAATTCAAAAAATTAAAGACAGCTATCGGTTTGTTAATTTAATTTTCGGTACTCACAATATATATAAATTTGCCGAGCTTTTGGTAGCAACCTTTGAAAATAAGGGCATGGTGATTGATATTTGGGAAGATACGGACAAAATCGTGGAAGATTTGCCGGTTGAGCGTAAATATCCGTTTAAGTCCGGTATCAATATTATGTTTGGTTGTAATAATTTTTGCAGTTACTGTATTGTACCTTATGTACGAGGCAGGGAGCGAAGCCGTAAGCCGGAAGATATTATCAGAGAAATTGAAAATCTGGTAAAAGAAGGCGTGGTGGAAGTCATGCTTCTTGGACAGAATGTGAATTCCTACGGCAAGAATTTGGAAGAGCCCATGACTTTTGCGCAGCTTCTTCGTGAGGTGGAAAAAATTGAAGGCCTGAAACGTATCCGCTTTATGACATCCCATCCCAAGGATTTATCCGATGAATTGATACAGGTTATGAAGGAATCTAAGAAGATTTGCAAGCATTTGCACTTGCCTTTACAGTCCGGTTCCACCAGAATTTTGAAGGAAATGAACCGACGCTACACCAAGGAGCAGTATTTGGAGTTGGCGGAGAAAATACGTCGTGAAATTCCGGATATTTCTTTGACAACGGATATTATCGTGGGTTTTCCGGGGGAAACTGCAGAAGATGTGGAGGAAACCATCGACGTCATCAGGAAAGTGAAGTATGAAAATGCCTTTACTTTTATCTATTCTAAGCGAACAGGTACACCTGCTGCCGCTATGCCAAATCAGGTGCCGGAAGCAGAAGTAAAGGTGAATTTTGATAAGGTATTAAAAACTGTTCAGGATATGTCCAAGGAACGTGTGGGCATTTATCAGGGCAAGGTAATGGATGTGTTGGTAGAAGAGATGAACGAGCAGGATGCCAGTCTGGTAACCGGTCGTCTGTCCAACAATACTACGGTCCATTTGCCGGGAGATGCTTCCATGATTGGACAGATTGTGGATGTTATGTTGGATGAATGTCATGGATTCTATTACATGGGACATAGGGTATAAACAAAAGATAACGGAGGGTGAGTTATGTTTGAATTACAGAACAAAAATGCAACAAAAGAGGCAAAAGCGTTACTTGCGTATCTGGAGAGTATTCGCGGAAAAGGATTGATTGTGGGACAGCATACCCAGACTATTGAGCAGAGAGAACTTTGGCATATTGAGAAGATGACCGGAAAGCTTCCTGCACTCATTGGTTTTGAATTGTTGGCATATTCTCCCAATATCAATTATGAAACCTGTGATGAAGCATGCTTAAAGGAAATTTATGAAAATCGTGATACCTTACAGAAAGCTTATGAGTGGGCAGAGAAAGGAGCCATCCTTACTTTTACCTGGCATTGGTATTCACCTGTTGGTGGCAGGGATAAAGCTTTCTACACCAAGAATACTGATTTTGATGCCAGAAAGGTATTGGAAGAGGGAACAGAAGAAAGAAAAGCTTTTTATGCGGATATGGACGTAATGGCAGAACTTTTGCAAGGATTTAAGGACAAAAATATCCCCATTCTTTGGAGACCGTTCCATGAATTGGAAGGTACCTGGTTCTGGTGGGGCGCACAGGGCATGGACGTAGGCCGTAAGCTTTTCCGTGAAATGTATACCTACTACACAGAAGTGAAACATCTGGATAACTTAATCTGGGTATGGAACAATCCGGCACCGGAAGGTTATGTAGGTGATGAATATTGCGATATCGTGTCGGGAGATTTTTATCCCCCTGCACACAATCATACATCTTACAAAGATCGTTTTGAAACCATATCTTCCATGACTGATAAGAAGATGCTTGCGCTTGGAGAATTGGGAGTCATTCCGGATATCGATGCGGTTGTTGAGGATAAGCTGGATTGGCTTTGGTTTATGATGTGGAGCAATGAGTTTGTCATGACAGAAGATTATACTTATGCTGAAGAGTTTAAGAAGCAGTATAATCATGAGTATGCTATTACCTTGGATAAGTTGCCGAAGATTTATTAATTGAATAAGAGTGTGTATAGGACTCTGTCCGGTTACAAAAGCCGGGCAGAGCTTTTTATTTGTGCAGGAAGAACGTGGGCTGTTTTTTTGTGAAAAATGCAAATAATTTCGGGGGGAAAATACTGAATTCTTGGGCATTTGTCGCTTGAAAAAAGAGATAAAGAGGAATAGTATAAATTTTGTGTAAAATATTTGTAAATATTTCATCAGTAGATGAGGAGAGAATATACTATGGATAAGTTAAAACCAAAGCTGTTTTCGGTTATGAAAACGTACACAAAAGAACAATTTATTAAGGATATCGTGGCAGGTATTATTGTTGCGATTATTGCATTGCCCTTGTCTATTGCATTGGCGCTGGCATCCGGCGTGACTCCGGAAAAGGGTATCTATACTGCTATTACTGCAGGATTTGTTATTTCCTTCTTGGGAGGCAGCCGTGTGCAGATTTCCGGTCCTACGGCGGCATTTGCGACCATTGTAGCAGGTATTGTGGCTACAAGTGGTATGGAAGGTCTGATTATGGCTACTTTGATGGCGGGTGCTATATTGATTTTAATGGGTGTTTTAAGACTGGGTAATTTGATTAAGTTTATTCCATACACCATTACAACAGGTTTTACATCAGGTATTGCCATTACCATTTTAGTCGGACAGATTAAGGATTTTCTCGGTCTTACAATAGTGAGCGAAGAACCTTTGATTGAGACCATGGAGAAATTGGAGGCAGTTGTTGAGTTTATCGGCACCATTAACTGGCAGGCAGTTATAGTTGGTGTGGTTTGTCTGGCAATTTTGATTATTTGGCCTTATTTCCCGGGCTTTTGTAAGAAGATTCCGCCTTCATTGATTGCTGTGCTTGTGGGTATCGGTATGGTTAAGGGTATCGGTATGGAAGTAAACACCATTGGTGATTTGTATGAGATTTCCAATAAATTGCCTGAGTTTTCTATGCCGGCGTTCAGTTTTGAAACAGCCAAGAATGTGCTTCCGGATGCATTTACCATTGCGATTTTGGCGGCTATTGAGTCATTATTATCCTGTGTGGTTGCAGATTCCATGATTAATTCCAGACATCGTTCCAATATGGAATTGGTGGCACAGGGTGCCGGCAATATAACCTCGGCATTATTTGGCGGAATTCCTGCTACAGGTGCGATTGCCAGAACTGCTGCCAATATTAAAAACGGCGGACGTACTCCGATTGCAGGTATGGTGCATGCAGTGACATTGCTTTTGATTCTGGTAGTACTTATGCCTTATGCAGCATTGATTCCTATGCCTACCATTGCAGCGATTTTATTTATGGTAGCTTACAATATGTCTGAATGGCGTAAGTTTGTACATTTATTAAAAACGGCTCCTAAGAGTGATATCTTAGTTTTGGTAACCACCTTTATCTTGACTGTAGTATTTGATTTAGTAGTTGCAATCGAGGTTGGTATTATTATGGCAGCCATTCTGTTTATGAAGCGTATGAGTGACGTAACAGAAGTAGAAGGTTGGAAATATGTGGATGATGAGACCGACGCAGGTAGCATCAGTCTTCGTCAGGTGCCCAAGAATACATTGGTTTATGAAATGACCGGTCCTTTGTTCTTTGGTGCTGCGGACAAGATTTTGCGTATTGCTTTAAAAGAGGATACCAACTGTCTGATATTGCGTATGCGTAGTGTAAATGCTATTGATGCTACGGCAATGCATAATTTTGAAGCACTATTGGAAACTTGTAAAAAGAAGAATGTACAGTTGATTTTATCACATGTAAATGAGCAGCCAATGCAGGTAATGCAAAAGTCAGGATTCTACGAAATGGTAGGTCAGAAGAACTTCTGCGTGCATATTGATGCGGCTTTGAAGAGAGCAGAAGAACTGGCGTAAGATTGCTGTATATATTGTTGAATATATAGAATTTTGGCATATACAACCACTATATTTTGTGGTAATATAGAAGCGGATACACTTTTGGGTGTGTCCGCTTTGCGTGTTTTTAAATAAGTTACACGGCCGGAAGGCTATAAATTTTTATTGAATTCAAAAGAAGTGAGGAACGAACAGTGGCTGAATTAACACCCATGATGCAAAAGTATATGGAGACCAAGAAAGAGTACCCGGATTGTATTCTTTTTTACCGCCTTGGGGATTTTTATGAAATGTTTTTTGATGATGCGTTAACTGCATCTAAAGAACTGGAGATTACCCTTACCGGTAAGTCCTGCGGTCTGGAAGAGCGCGCCCCCATGTGTGGTGTTCCCTATCATGCGGTGGAAGGTTATTTGAATAAATTGGTGACAAAAGGCTATAAAGTGGCTATCTGCGAGCAGGTAGAGGATCCGAAGCAGGCCAAGGGTCTTGTAAAGCGTGAGGTCACACGTATTGTTACACCCGGTACCAATTTAAACATGCAGGCACTGGAAGCGACCAAGAATAATTATATTATGTGTATCACATATACCCCCACCAAGATTGGACTGGCGGCGGCAGATGTTACAACAGGTGATTTTTATACTACGGAGGTGGAGGATGCCCGCAGGCTTATGGACGAGCTCATGAAGTATTCACCTTCGGAGATTATATGCAATGATGCGTTTTATGTAAGTGGTTTTGATATTGCAGACTTACGTAATCGTTTGCAGATGGCTATTTCTACTATTGAGCCTTATTATTTTGATGACGAGGGCTGTGAAAAGTGTATTATGCGCCATTTTGGTACTAAGAGCCTCATTGGTTTGGGTTTGGAGGATTTTCCGGTAGGAACCATTGCGGCAGGAGCACTTTTGCAGTATTTGTTAAATACCCAGAAAAATGAACTGGTACATATTAATCATATTCAGTCATACCTTACCAGCAAATATATGCTTTTGGACAGCTCTACCAGACGTAATCTGGAGCTTTGTGAGACTTTGCGTGAGAAGCAAAAGAGAGGTTCCCTGCTATGGGTATTGGACAAGACCAAGACTGCCATGGGTGCCAGAACTTTGCGTAATTATATTGAGCAGCCTTTGTTAAATAAGGCTGATATGGAAGCTCGTTTGGATGCGGTTGAGGAGCTTTCCAAGGACTCTGTGTCCAGAGATGAAATCAGAGAATATTTGAACCCTATTTACGATTTGGAACGCTTGTTGAGTAAGGTAACCTATAAAACGGCGAATCCCAGGGATTTGATTGCTTTCCGTAATTCTTTGGAGATGCTTCCCCATATTAAGACGGTGCTGAAAGGCTTCCAAAAGGAACTTTTAACCGGTATCTATGAGGATATGGAAAGTTTGGAGGATATTTATGCCCTGATTGATGCTGCTATTGAGGAGGAACCGCCACTTTTGGTCCGTGAAGGCGGTATCATTAAGGATGGTTTCAATGCAGATATTGACATGCTTCGTAATGCCAAGCGGGACGGCAAACAGTGGCTTGCCCAGTTGGAGGAGGAAGACAGGGAGCGTACCGGCATTAAGAATTTGAAGATTAAGTACAATAAGGTATTTGGCTACTATTTTGAAGTGACCAATTCCTTTCAGCATTTGGTGCCGGAGGATTATATTCGTAAGCAAACATTGGCGAATGCAGAGCGATATACTACACCCAAGCTTAAGGAGATGGAGGATACCATCTTAAATGCGGAGGATAAGCTTTATACCTTGGAATATGATATGTTTTGCGAGATTCGTGATACGGTGGCGGCACAGTTAGAACGTATCCAGCGTACTGCCAAGGCAATTGCACGTCTGGATGTGTTTGCATCACTGTCCTATGTGGCAGAGCGGAATCATTATGTACGTCCTAAGTTAAACGAAAAAGGAATTATTGATATTAAAGATGGTCGTCATCCTGTAGTGGAGCTGATGATTGACCATGATATGTTTATCTCAAATGATACCATGCTGGATAATAGTAATCATTTGATTTCCGTTATTACAGGTCCCAATATGGCAGGTAAATCCACTTATATGCGACAGAGTGCGCTGATTGTGCTGATGGCGCAGCTTGGAAGCTTCGTGCCGGCAAAGAGTGCAAATATCGGCATTGTGGACCGAATATTCACTCGTGTTGGTGCGTCGGATGATTTGGCCAGCGGTCAGTCTACCTTTATGGTGGAAATGAACGAAGTGGCAAATATTTTACGCAATGCTTCTTCCAATAGTTTGCTGATTTTGGATGAAATAGGCCGTGGAACATCTACCTTTGATGGTTTGAGTATTGCCTGGGCGGTAATTGAGCATATCAGTAACAAAAAGCTTTTGGGAGCGAAAACCTTGTTTGCCACCCACTATCATGAGCTGACTGAATTAGAAGGCAAGATTAACAATGTAAATAACTACTGTATCGCCGTAAAAGAATGCGGTGATGATATCGTGTTCCTGCGTAAGATTGTAAAAGGCGGCGCTGATCGAAGCTACGGTATTCAGGTGGCAAAGCTTGCAGGTGTGCCGGATATGGTGATTAATCGTGCCAAGGAAATCGTGGAGCAGCTTACGGACAATGACATTATCGAAAAGGTGCAGAGTATCGCTGTAGACGTAAAGAATGATACCAAGGCAAAGAAACAGCCTAAGTATGATGAGGTGGACCTGGCGCAGATGTCGTTATTTGATACAGTGACCGATGAAGATGTACTGAAGGAATTGGAGGAACTGGAGATTTCCACTATGACACCTTTGGATGCCATGAATACACTGTATCGTTTGCAGAATAAGCTGAAGAATCGGTGGTAGTTTGTGGAGGAGTTCTCTTTGAACAGTTTGTCGGCAGATAGCAACCATGATATTTCATCATCTATCGGTTGTATTTGAACCATTTATTTGGTGTAGACAGATAGATAAAATAATAATCGGCTTGCTATCTGTCGAAATGTGAGGGGACTTTGTATTAATAGCATATAGGTACGCCAAAATGAAAGAATATATATGTCATTTTCATGCATTTTTTAAGAATATGAAGATGAAAGTGGATTACATAACAAAAAGCAATATGTTTTTGAGTTAGATTTTACAGATAGTTGAGTAAAAAATCGCTTATCTATATGTTGTTTGTCATTTTGTAGTTATATGTCGGCAGATAGTATTACACATTTTTAGATTTCTATCGGTTAAGTTCATAAAATAGAGGCCCCTAGTCAGATAAAATAGTGAAATTCTTTTTGTTTTAAGAGGAAAGATATAAGTAAATGTAGATATGGCATTAGCAAAGAAAGGTATGATATGAGAACTTTATATGTTTCAGACCTGGATGGTACGTTACTTCGGAGTAATGAAAGAACTTCTGAGTATACTAATCAAGTTATTAATTTCTTGGCGGCAAAAGGGGTGTTGATTTCTTATGCTACCGCACGTTCTTATGTTACTGCGAAGAAAGTGACCAAGGGCATGAATGCGAAAATACCGCTGATTGTGTATAATGGAGCCTTTATCATTGATAATGTGACAGAGGAAATATTACTTGCCAATTATTTTAATGACTCTGTGCAGGGAGTATTGGACGAACTGTTTGAAAGTAAAGTTTATCCTATAGTTTATGCACATATTAACGGAGTAGAAAAGTTTTCTTTTGTGCCGGGGCTGTGTACCAAAGGCATGAATTTGTTTTTAGAGAGTCGAAAAGGAGATATTCGGACCAATGCAGTAGAAACATTGGCGGATTTGAGAGCAGGAGATATTTTTTACCTTACCTGTATTGATACCCCGGAGAAGCTTGAACCACTGTACGAGAAATATAAGGAAAAATATCATTGTGTATACCAGAAGGACATCTACACCGGTGAGCAGTGGCTGGAGATTATGCCGAAGGAAGCAACTAAGTCAAATGCTATTAAACAGTTAAGAACTATGCTTGAATGCGACAAATTGGTAGTTTTCGGCGACGGAAAGAATGATATTGATATGTTTCAGATAGCGGATGAGGCCTATGCGGTAGAGAATGCCCACGAGGAACTGAAGAAGTATGCTACGGGTATTATTAAAGCCAATGATGAAGATGGTGTGGCTAAGTGGCTGGAAGAGAATTGTGTGAAGATGTAGCCGAGTGCACGGATTATGCAGAGGATTTGATAAAGGAGTACAACAGATGTTACCAACCAGAGAAGAAGCTGAAAAAGAACTTCAAATTGCCGGTGAATTAAATCCAGGTCCATGGGTCAAACATTCTATCAATGTGGGGATTGCAGCCGGAAATATTGCAGAGAAAATACCCGGAATGGATGCTGAGAAAGCTTATATTGTCGGTATTTTGCATGATATCGGAAGACGTGTGGGAATTGTAAATATTCCAAAGCATGTACATGCAGGTTATGAATTTTGCATGGAAAAAGGCTGGGATGAAGCAGCGCGTATTTGTATGACGCATTCTTACATACAAATGCAGGAAGAGTTTGGATACGAGCCCACCACAGAGGAAGAGATTGCAATTAAAAGTTATATTATGAAATGCGGTGAGGCGGATGATTATGACTGCCTGATTCAGTTGTGTGATTCATTGGCAACTGACTATGGATTTGTGATTATTGAAAAGCGTTTCGTAGATGTAACACGAAGATACGGCATCATGGAAGGGTATGTAAAAGGCTGGAATCGAACCTTTGAAATTAAGGAAAATTTCGAAGCACGTATGGGGTGCTCCGTGTATGATGTTTTGCCTGATATCGGCAGAACTACGCTTTTGTCACCGCAACCATGGAAACCGCCGGTGAAGTAAGTGGGGAGTATCTGGCATGAATGATGTAATTAGTATTTATAAATGTACCTTAGAGGATGTTCCCAAGTTGGCGCTATTGAATAAACAGTTAATTGATGATGAGAAGAGCAATAATTTCATGTCAATCAAAGAACTGGAAGAGCGTATGAAAGGTTTTTTAAATGCCGAGTATGATAGTTATTTCTTCATGGTTCGGGAAAATGTTGTGGGTTATGCTTTGGTGAAGAATACATGTAGTCCTTTGTATTTGCGTCAATTTTTAATTGATAGGGAATATCGTAAGAAGCACTATGGAACACAGGCTTTTCAAGCTTTGTTGGAGTATTTAAATGTAAATAATATCGATATTGAAGTTTTACCATGGAATGAGCCGGGGATACGTTTTTGGGAAAGTTTGGGATTTCATGAGATTAGTAGATATATGCGGCTGTGAAAAAGTTGTCATCCCGGATGCATGGAGGGAAATATATGGTTGGAAAAATGACGAAAAATGAAAAGATATTAGCAGTTCTATCATTTATACTGTTAATTGCTGCAATTGCGGTTAGAAGCATCCTCGGGACAGCAGAAGGGGGAGTTTTGGTAATTTTAGCTTTTACAGGTATTCTTGTATGGCTGATTTTCTTGGTGTGTGCGTTCTTTCCGGCGGATTGGAGAATGACTGCGAAACAGAAAAGCAAGATAGATAACATGGAAGTGTATCAAAACAAATATCGTAAAATTATGATTGGTCTTGATGTTCTGATATCGATTTTATTTGCAATTTTGATTGTTGTCCTTGGGTGATGATATTGAGTTTGTAAATCTTGCAAGATCAATAATAATGGACACTGCCAATATTTGATATGAGAGAAAGGGAAGTATAACAAAGTGTATTTAAGCAAGCTTATAAAGAAAGAAGAACTCACATATAAAAATATTATTTGGTTTGCGATTATATGTGGAATAATAACAGGAATTATATTAGATGTGGAATTATACAAAATACCATCGATTATGAATAATTCGTTATTCAATATCGGAATATGCTTTGAGTTTTGGATATTTGCAACAATGATAATTATATCGAGAACGAAGAAACCGCTTGAGGCCGCGTGTAAGGTATTTTTGTATTTCCTTATTAGTCAGCCCCTGGTATATCTGGTGAAAGTTCCTATTGATCCAAGAGGTTGGGGGGCGTTTGTTGATTATAAAGGCTGGTTTATATGGACGCTTTTAACCTTTCCGGGAGCATTTATTGCGTGGTATACAAATAGGAAAAACAATATGAGTATTGTCATTTTTATGGTGGCTATATTGTTTTTGAGTTATGAATTTGCACAGCATTTTAATGTGTTGATTACAGATTTTCCGTTTCAATCGCTTGCATGTGCATTTATATTGTATCAGATTGTGGAATATGTAATGTCATTTAAAGGGAAAAGAAGAATAGTATTTGGGATATTATCATTTATAAGTATTCTTGCAATTACGGTTTTGTTTCTGTTTGGATAAGATAAAGGTGCCAGAATTAACAAATTTTGATTTGTGGATGGAATGAAAGTAGGTATGAATTTGAATTTTACGGAGAGAGTTTGATGGGCTACACGAGGAATGAATTATTGGAAAAGATAGAATCTGCAAGTCATAAAATGAATTTATTTTATAAACAGGATTTTATCAATTATCGTGGCAAAACAAGAGATACAGAAGAATTGTATAACGAAATCGTAGCAGAATGGTGTATAGAAAACATTGACCGTTTTAATTCGATTCCAATGATAACAAGAGAGTCGACATATAAGATAGAGTCGCACGATGGAATTCCCAAAAGCGAAAATTCCAATAGGGAAGAAGAACTCATTGCGATGGAAATTTTTAGACAAAGACTTCTAGGTAATCTGGGGCTAGTAATTGATTATCAAACTCCGCTTAAAAATCAAAGGATTGATAAGGCAGGGAAAATAGACATTCTTTCGTATGATGGGATGAATGTTCGTATTTTAGAATTGAAAGAGCCGGATAGTGATGAAACTATGTTGCGTTGTGTTCTTGAAGGATACACATACATGAAGACAGTTGATGGAAAGCGGTTAATAAAGGATTTTGAACTTTCTGAAGATGCAAAGGTGCTGGCATGTCCATTAGTTTTTAAAGGTGGAATTCAGTGGCAGGAAATGCAGGAAGAGAGACCGAAGCTTAAAAGGCTTATGAAGTTGTTGAATAGTACGCCATTTTACTTGGAAAAGATCGATGATAAATATATTGTGATGGAGGAATAAGCGAATGGATAAGATGGAATTTCAAGAAAAGGTTTTAGGAGGAATTTTTGGAATTATTGCTATTGTTGCTGCGATAGCAGAAGCGATAGCAAATGGTATTTCAGCAGCAACTGTTTTTGCTGCTATCAAGGATGTATCAGGAACACTGATAGTTGCTGTGTTATTAATCACATTTATAAAGCAACTGCCACGTAGGCCTAAGAATTTGCTTGAAAGGTTGGAAAATGAGGTTGAGGAATGGGGAAAGAAAAATTCTCCGTTGATTTTTAAGGCTGAGGAATATGTGGCAGAGCAGAGTGGTGAATATGCTCAGGGATTTGTGTTGCTACAAAATCCGGAAGAGTATATGGGGTTATCAAATCTAACCCCAGAATCACCTGTATGGAGTGATTATGCGCGCTATGATAGTAGAAAGACAGGCAAATTTATTGATATGCCTAGTTATGAAACTATGACAAGAAGTAACTTCAAAATTAAGGTTGTTATGAAACAATCTCATTTTTCAAAGAAAGATAGAATCGAAGAAATAATTGATAAAATTATTTCTTCGATTAATAGTCGATATGTTAATGAATTTAAGGCAATCCAAATTGGGAAATCTTTATCTTTTACGGTTTCGATAAAGAGTATTACTACTGACAAGGAAATGCAGAGGTTTATTGAACTAATTGATTACATTGTTTCTTTGGTAAAGGTTGTAATGTAGTATGAAAATCCAAATACATAGAGGCCAAAATCAAATAGGTGGTTCTATTATTGAAATATCTACGGATAATACGAAAGTGATTTTTGATGCAGGAATAAATCTTGATGAATCTGATGATGTAGAAGTTCCGCAGATAGAAGGGGTATTTTGTGGAGATGCATTGTACGATGCAGTAATTGTATCGCATTATCACGAAGATCATATAGGGTTATTGCCATATGTTTTAGAGGAAATCCCAATTTATATGGGGAAGCAAGCTGCTAACATTGTGCAAGCAGCATCTGAATATAGAGGTAAGAATGTCGAATATCATTATAGATGCTTTGAAGATGGACAAGAATTGCAGATTGGTGAATTGAGTATTACACCTATTATGTGTGATCATAGTGCTTACGATTCTTTTATGTTTTTAATTAAAGCGGATGATAAGAAAATTTTGTATTCCGGAGATTTTCGTTCAAATGGGAGAATGGAATTTGCTGACTTGCTTAAAAGAATTTCTATGGTAGATGTACTGATAATTGAAGGAACAACTCTTACAAGAGAGACGTATAAGGAAAATATTCAAGAGGAGTTGCTTGAGGAAATAGCTGTGAATGAGCTCAATAAATATTCCGGTCCTGCATTTTTGATGACATCAGCAATGAATGTTGAGAGAATTATCACCGGATATAATGCTTCACGTGCTACTAATCGTATGTTTTTGGAGGATTTATATTCTGCCGGTATAATGAGTACAATTGGTGGCAATGTTCCGGTCCCGAAAAAAGAAAATGGAATCCGTGTATTCATGACAGGTGGAGATAGACAATATGAATTAATACAACGATATCCAGATTCCAAGATTGACAAATCCACAATAGCAAAAGAGAATTTTCTTATGTGTATTCGTCCTTCAATGAAGAATTATTTAATGAAATTAAATGAAGTTTGTTCGTTTAAGGATGGAGTATTGTTTTACGGTATGTGGAAGGGATATCTGGAAAGAGAGGATATGAAAGAGTTTATTTCTTTTATGGAAGACCTAGGAGTAAAGATACATATTTTACATACAAGTGGACACGCAGATGTTAATGCAATTAATGCGTTGGTAGAGGTTACAAGACCGAAGTACATTATACCAGTGCATACCGAGAATCCTAACTGGTATACAAAATATGATGCACAAATTATATTTGATAATAAAGAACTGCACATTTAAGGAGGATTTATTTTGGAAGATATCTTGTACTAATAATGATATTGGTTGCAGTTAGTTGTTGTCTTATTTTTCCGAGATATATAATGCTTGTCAGATTGATATTAGAATATACAAAGAAAGAGGTATCAACTAAGGATAAGCTTTTATTTACAGTGTGCCATATTCTTTTTTCAGCAGGCTCGTTCGTTTTGATTGAGGTTTGCTTAAAGACTGGAAGCGTATATTTATTTTTTTCATGAGGAAGTCCTATGGTATCTACACATAAAATCTTTTGTTACAGAACCACTTTTTTGGAAAATTCTATTAAAATGTAGGATTTTTGGCGGGCAAAAGTATCTATACAGAAAAATGTCTATCCAGATACCATAAAATATAAAAAGCGGTATCTCAGAGTGAATTTTTTTCCTATAGACCGCACATAACAGAAACATTCAGTTCTCAAAAGTATTAAGATACACAAATGAACCGGAAAATCACTAGATTATCAGAAAGGAACTCACATGAGTCAGATACATGTTTTAGATGCAGAAACAATTGATAAGATTGCAGCCGGAGAAGTGGTGGAGCGACCGGCCAGCGTGGTGAAGGAGCTGGTGGAGAATGCTATTGATGCGGGTGCTACATCCATTACGGTGGAAATCAAGGATGGCGGTATCAGCTTTATGCGTATTACGGACAATGGTTCCGGAATCGCGAAAGAACAGATTCGCACAGCCTTTCTTCGTCATGCCACCAGCAAGATTGAATCGGCTGAGGATTTGAGTCGTATTGCCTCATTGGGATTTCGTGGTGAGGCCTTGTCCAGTATTTCGGCGGTTTCGCAGGTGGAATTGGTGACCAAAACCGCGGACAGCCTTACGGGTACCAGGGTAATTATCGAAGGTGGTGTGGAAAAAGCCTTTGAAGAGGTTGGAGCGCCGGAAGGCACTACATTCTTGATTCGAAATCTTTTCTTCAATACACCGGTACGTCGCAAGTTTTTGAAGCAGCCAGCAACCGAAGGAGGTTACGTGGCTGATTTGATGGAGCATCTAGCACTGTCCAGACCGGACATTTCTTTTAAATTCATGATTGGAAGCCAGACCAAGTTTTATACTTCAGGTAACGGCGAACTAAAGGAAGTGATTTACCGTATTTATGGCAAGGATGTGGCAAGCAATTTAATACCTATTGACTTTGTAGAAAATGGTTTTCAGATTAAAGGATATTTGGGAAGCCCTGCATTGGTGCGTTCCAACAGAAATTATGAGATTTATTTCTTAAATGGTCGATTTATCCGTAGTTCCGTGCTTTCTAAGGCGATTGAGGAAGGCTATAAAGAGTATTTGATGCAACATAAGTTTCCCTTATGTGTGTTACATATGAATGTGGAGGACAAGTCCCAGGTGGATGTAAATGTGCATCCAACCAAGATGGAGGTGCGTTTTTCGGACGGACCTGCGGTGTATAATTTAATTATGCAGGCAGTGCGTAATACCCTGAAACGCAAGGAGATGATTCCGGAAACCACTTTGCCGGAAGCGAAGATTCCTGCAAAGAAAGAAGTGACCTATACAGAAGTCACTATGCCGGGAATGCCTACACGACCGGTGCATAAAGCTACGACTGAACCGGTCAATAACCAAGGCAGTACCATCGGCTTGCAGGAACTGAAAATTATGTCCGATATACTGGAAGACACAAAGACGGAGATATCTGCTGAAACAAAGGGAATCATTGCGAAAGCAGCAAGCAAAGATTTCGAAGTAAGCTTTGAAGAAGAGGAAGTGAATATATCGACTCCCAAGATTTCCGTTCCGGAACCCTTTGAAACGAAGCGAACACAATCGTTCAAGGTTATGGAAGAAATGCGCTACGAAGCAGAACGTGCGAAAATGACAGATTTCAAGCAGGAAACTCTCTTTGAAACAAAGGTGATTTCTCAGGATAATCGTAGTAAATACACAATCATCGGCCAGGTTTTCGACACCTACTGGCTGGTGCAGTTTGAAGATAAATTATACATTATTGACCAGCATGCAGCTCATGAAAAGGTGAAGTATGAGCGTTTTATGAAGCAGTATCATGAGAAAACCATTGTGACACAAAATCTTATGCCCCCCATTATTGTGAGTCTTACCGGTAAAGAAGAGATGATTCTCAAAGAGTATGAGGAAATCTTTGCCAACTTGGGCTTTGAAATCGAGGAATTTGGCGGTGATGAGTATGCTTTGCGTGCAGTGCCGGTGGATTTGTATGGCTGTGACGAGAAGCAGATGTTTTTGGAAGTGTTGGATGAGTTGTCCGATATGGGTCCCAGAGAAAGTCTGAAAGTAGTGGAGGAAAAGATTGCCTCCATGTCCTGTAAGGCGGCAGTAAAGGGCAATAATCGCTTAAGCCGCGAAGAAGCAGAGAAACTTATTGATGAACTGTTAACCTTGGAAAATCCTTATAATTGCCCTCATGGACGTCCCACCATTATTACCATGAGTAAATACGAAATGGAGAAACGATTTAAACGATGACTGATAGTGATAATACAAAAAAACCACTGATTATTTTAACAGGGCCTACGGCAGTGGGCAAAACAAATATTTCCATTAAGCTGGCGAAGCTTGTGGGTGGGGAAATTATTTCTGCTGATTCCATGCAGGTGTACAAAGGCATGGATATCGGTTCGGCTAAGATTACAACCGAAGAAATGGAGGGGGTATCCCATCATTTGATTGATATTTTGGAGCCTTGGGAAGAATTTAATGTAGTAGTATTTCAGCAAAAGTGCAAAGAGGCCATTACCGGGATTTATGAACGTGGACATATTCCCATCATGACGGGAGGTACAGGTTTTTATATTCAGGCAGTATTAAAGGATATTGATTTTACGGAGAATGAGGATAATGCCGAATATCGCGAAATGCTGGAGGCGTTGGGTAAGGAAAAAGGACCTGAGCACCTTCATCAAATGCTTCGCGAAATTGACCCGGCTTCTGCGGAGGCAATTCACGCTAACAATATGAAGCGTGTGATTCGCGCACTGGAATTTTATCATTTTACCGGCAAAAAGATTTCTGAACATAATGAGCAGGAGGCAGTGAAAGAGCCTGCTTACAATTTCTGCTATTTTGTATTAAACGATGACAGGGACAAACTATATGAACGTATTGAACAGCGTGTGGACATTATGTTAAAAAATGGTTTGGAGGATGAGGTTTATCATTTGCTGGAGAAAGGCTGTGCCCGGGATATGGTTTCCATGCAGGGCCTTGGCTATAAAGAAATGATTGATTATCTGGAAGGGAAAATCACGCTGGAGGAAGCGGTTTATATTATCAAGCGGGATACCAGACATTTCGCTAAGCGTCAGATTACCTGGTTCAAGCGGGAAAAGGATGTTATTTGGGTAAATAAGCCTGAATTTGATTATGATGAAGAGAAGATACTGAAGTTTATGGAAGAGTGTTTGCGAAAGCAGGGGATTTATGGCTAGGGAATTTCATTTTTGGCAGGATAAAATATTTTTCGAAGACGGTTGGTTCGGATACTACGACGGAAAAGGAAATTACTCCGTTATTTCTGTGGAATGTGCCCGTAAAATGGTTTCGGATTATCATGCCTATCAGGCAAGTCAGGACGTGGAACGTGGCGGTATGGAGATGCATAGGGCCTTTACCGGAAGAGGTTTTGACTTGGTAGACGGCAGGTACGTGTACATGGGAAAAGATGCGGAGAGATTACCGGATGGACCGGTTCGTGAAATAGGAGAAATTCTGGAGATTCCGGAAAAGGTGGGAACATATCGTATCAATCGTGTTCACAAACAGGCTTTCATGGGACAAAAGCAGATAAAAAAGGTGATTTTGCACGAAGGAATTGACCATATTGGTCAGAAAGCCTTTGCAGATTGTGAGAATCTTTGGGCAGTACAGGGCCTTTCCGAAAATATAACCGTTATGGCTGATGCCTTTGCAAATACTAAGCTTTTTGCAGGGGAACATGCGGAATATTTGAAAAATGTTTTGTTGAAAGTTAATACCTCCAATCAGGGACGTTTTGTAGTAAGGAGCGGGATTACCTCTATTGCAGAAAAAGCATTTATGAATTGTAAGGAGATAAAGGAAATAGATTTGCCGGAGTCCGTGGAATATATTGAAAACTTTGCCTTTCAGGATTGCGAGGCTTTAGAGCGTGTACAGATGCCAAAGCATTTACTTCGTCTGGGCGCAGGAGCCTTTGCCGGTTGTAAGAGTTTGAAAATTATTGTGGTACCGGATGGGGTGCCGGAAATACATCGGGGAACCTTTTATGGTTGTGAGAGCTTGCAGGAGGTGCATTTGCCGGAAACAATTGTCAGTGTGGGCTTTGATGCTTTTCGTGAAACGGCCCTTATGAAGCAGTTTGAGGAAGGCGACGAAGAAGCTTTATATGTTGATAATTGGCTGATACGTTATAAAGAAGATTTTGCAGAAACATTATACATCAAAAAAGGCACCGTAGGTGTGGCAGATATGAATAGTTTTCATAAGCGTTATTTAAAAGGCGTGGCATTCCCGGAAGGTTTGAGATACATAGGGAGTGAAGCTTTTGAGCGAACTGATATTAAGAGTGTTAAATTACCGGAAACATTGGAACTTTTAAAACGATCTGCTTTTCGAGGAACCAAGATAAAAGAGATTACATTACCGGCGTCGGTGAAACGTGTGGACCAGTGGGTATTTATGGATTGTGAAACCTTGGATAGAATTACTGTAGAGGGTGAAAAAACTCAGATTGTCTGGCCTGCCATTACGGGACATCGAAACGCAAGCCCGACGATTGTAGAAGCACCAACAGGCAGCACTGCGCAGGCTTACTGCGAAAAATACGGAAAGAAATACAACCTGATTTTTGAAGAAAAAAAGCCGGTTGTAAAGAATAATATTTTTACATTGAGGAGATAAAAGCAAGATGAAAAACTTTGAAATATTCAGAAGTTTAGGGATTTCTTCGGAAGTTTACGAGTATGGGGAAACTATACTGGAGGAGTTGAAGGAGCGTTTCGCAGAAATTGACGAGCGTGCGGAATATAACCAGTTAAAGGTACTCAAGGCCATGCAGGATAATCAGGTGAGCGAAGCTTGTCTTTTGGGAACTACAGGCTACGGATACAATGACATCGGCCGTGATACTCTGGAGGCTGTATATGCTTCTGTATTCCATACAGAGGATGCATTGGTACGTCCCCAGATTACCTGTGGTACTCACGCTTTGGCGTTGGCGCTTATGAGTAATCTGCGTCCGGGAGATGAGTTGTTAAGTCCGGTAGGTAAGCCCTATGATACCTTGGAAGAGGTAATCGGCATCAGAGATTCCAAGGGTTCTTTACAAGAATATGGTATCAGTTATAAGCAAGTAGATTTATTGGCTGACGGCAGTTTTGATTATGATAATATTGCAAAGGCTATTAATGAAAAGACGAAACTGATTACCATTCAGCGTTCCAAGGGCTATCAGACCAGACCTACATTATCAGTGGCGCGTATTGGTGAATTGATTGGCTTTATCAAAAATATTAAGCCTGACGTAATTTGTATGGTGGATAACTGCTACGGTGAGTTTGTAGAGGAAATAGAGCCTTCCGATGTGGGCGCAGACATGGTGGTTGGTTCCCTTATTAAGAATCCCGGAGGCGGACTTGCGCCTATCGGCGGTTATATTGCAGGTAAGAAGGAATGCGTGGAAAATGCAGCATATCGTTTGACTTCTCCGGGACTTGGCAAGGAAGTAGGTGCTTCGTTAGGCGTATTATCTTCCTTCTACCAGGGCTTGTTTCTGGCCCCCACAGTTACTGCCGGTGCATTGAAGGGTGCGATTTTCGCAGCAAATATTTATGAAAAACTTGGATTTGGTGTAGTGCCGAACGGTACCGAAAGCCGACATGATATTATTCAGGCTGTTACCTTCGGACATGCGGAGGGTGTTGTTGCGTTTTGTCAGGGAATTCAGGCGGCAGCGCCTATTGACAGCTATGTAACACCGGAACCCTGGGATATGCCGGGATATGATGCGCAGGTTATTATGGCGGCCGGTGCTTTTGTGTCCGGTTCGTCCATTGAACTTTCCGCAGACGGTCCTATTAAACCGCCCTATGCAGTATATTTTCAGGGCGGACTCACCTGGCAACATGCAAAATTTGGTATCTTGAAATCCTTGCAATCCGTAGTGGATAAAGGCATTATTTCGACAGAAGATGTGTCAAAAGTTTGTAAAAGTTTAAGAAATTCCACGAAATAAAATCATGGAATATTATATACATTATGCGCAAAATATGGTAGTATAATAAAGTGCATTCCCAAGATAAGGGATATGAATAGGCGGGTTATTACGAAAGAAAGAAGGGGACTGATTTGAAAAGAGGAAGTGCTGGAAGTATTAATTGGGTATTTATTGTTATTGTATTAATCGGTTTTGTGATTGGCGGATATATCGGCAATTTATTTAAGGACAGTTTTATTAATTACGGTAATACCTTCGGACTGGAAAGCCCCATTATTTTAAATCTCGGATTTATTATTCTTACATTTGGCTTGAAAATTCAGATTTCCATAGCCAGTGTATTGGGGGTAATTATTGCACTGTTAATTTACAAATTTATTAAATAAACCTTGCACGTCGGAGAAGGCGGACAAGGAGTATAAGTGAGAAAAGAAAAAAGTAAAGAGTATTGTTTACACAATGAAAATTTACCATATGAGAAATTTTTAAAATATGGTTCAGAGAGTTTAACGGAAAGCGAACTTCTCGCTATTATTTTAAGAACGGGGACAAAGGATAAAAGTGCAGTACAGCTTGCAGAAGAAATATTATCTCTTTCCCAGACCAATCGCACAGGATTGCTTGGTTTGTATGATTTACCGGTTGAGAAATTGATGCAGGTAAAAGGGATCGGAGAAGTCAAAGCAGTGAAAATTAAGTGCATTGCCGAATTAGCTATGCGAATTAATTCTGCTTCGGCAAAAAGAGGACTTGTTGTACATAATCCTTCCACAATTGCAGATTATTTTATGGAGAAACTCAGACATCGCAAGAAAGAATGTGTGGTTGTGGTTTGTTTGGATGGAAACGGACAAATAATAAAAGAGATTGAATTGTCCAGCGGAAGTGTGAATATGTCCTTGATTTCGCCACGTGATGTGTTTTTGGAAGCACTCAGGTATGAAGCAGTGAATTTGATTTTGATTCATAATCATCCCAGCGGGAATCCTGCGCCCAGCGATTGTGACATCGCAATTACAAAGAATATAGCCCAAATGGGTAAAGAATTAGATATGCCTTTATTGGATCATATTATAATCGGTGATAATTGCTACTTTAGCTTTAGAGAAGAGAGATATATTTAGAAAGGAGTTTTTGCATGGCTAACAATGTGTATGGTATTGATTTAGGTACCAATAATATTAAAATATACAGCAAGAACGATGACAAAATTTTAGTAGAAAAGAATATGATTGCTATTGAAAATAAGCATACTTTATTTGCATACGGTGATTCGGCATTCGACATGTATGAAAAGGCACCCAGCAATATTCAGGTGTCTTATCCCTTATCACATGGTGTAATTGCAGAAATAAAGAATATGGAGACCTTAATCAAGTATTTTATTACAGATTTTCAAGGTGGTACCATTAAGCCTGCTGATTTTTATATTGCAGTTCCTACTGATGTCACCGAAGTGGAAAAAAGAGCTTTCTATGACCTTGTAAAAGATGCCAATGTAAAGGCAAAAAAGGTTATGGTAGTAGAGAAGGCTGTAGCTGACGGATTAGGTTTGGGCATTGATGTTAAGACATCCCAAGGTGTTATTATTGTCAACGTTGGTTTTGATACCACTGAGATTTCTATTCTTTCTTTGGGAGGAATTGTTCTCAGCCGTTTGATTAAAGTGGGCGGAAACAAATTCGATGATTCCATCCGTAATGCAGTGCGTAAAGAATTAAGTTTAATTATTGGCGGAAAGACTGCGGAAAGCATTAAATGTTCTATTGATGAATTGGAAGAAAACGGAATGGGGGCAGTAGTATACGGTCGTGACATTGTAACCGGACTTCCGGTAGAGCGAGAAATTCCCGCAGAAATGATTAACCAGTCATTAGAGGAACACTTTGCCACCATTATAGACAATGTTAAGGTGATTTTGGAGAGAACGCCGCCGGAGCTTGCAGCAGATATCTACCGCAATGGTATCTATTTGACAGGTGGATCTTCTCAGGTTGCTCATTTGGCGGATGAACTGCATAAAGGTACTGGATTAAAGGTGAATTTATCAGAGAATCCGTTAACCAGTGTGGCTATCGGATTGGCGAAAATAATTAATGATGATAACTATAAAACTGTCGCTTATGCAATAGAAGGGATGAGTAAATGAGTCCGGTAGTGAAGAAAAATAGGGAGAAGTTTACGATTCCAAGTAAATATCTCCTTTTTACATTAACTTGTTTATGTACAATATTGATGGTAGTTACAATCAGTACGGATGCATTGAACAAGCCGTTAAACACAGTGGTTGGATATGTTGTGGTTCCTTTTCAGCAGGGAATCGGAAATGTAGGCGGTTGGATTTCGAAACGTTCTGATGAACTTGGACAAGTAAAGGATTTACTTCAAGAAAATGCCAAGTTGAAAGAAAAAGTTGACGATTTGATGGTAGAAAATACTCTTTTACAACAGGATAAAGCGGAATTGTTACGCTTGCGAGAATTGTATAAGATTGATAAAGAGTATGATTCATACACCAAGGTCGGAGCGCAAATAATCAGCCGTGATCCTGGAAACTGGTATTCTACTTTTGTGATTGATAAAGGAACCGATGATGGTTTGTGTGTGGATATGAATGTTATTGCGGATGGTGGTCTCGTAGGACGTATTACTGCAATAGGTCCCAATTGGGCGCAGGTTACTTCTATTATTTCAGACAATGCAAATGTGTCTGCAAAAACATTAGTTTCTTCCGATACAATGATTGTTTCGGGAGATTTGGAAGCTATGAAAGACGGTGTTATCCGATTCAGCCAATTGGTTGACAGTCAAAACAATGTGGGTGAAGGTGATAAAATTGTCACCTCTCATATTAGCGACAAATATTTACCAAATATTATGATCGGATATATTTACTCGGTGCAATCAGACCCTAATAATTTGACAAAATCAGGTTACATATCACCGGCAGTGGATTTTGAACACTTGGAAGAAGTTTTGGTTATTTTGGAGACGAAGGAAGAAATAACTGTAGAGTAAGGAGACATAGGTTTGTTAAGAAAATTTACAGTATTTATTTTCATATTTGTATGTTTTATCTTGCAAAGTACAGTGTTTCGCAGTTTGTCGTTTGCGGGAATAGTACCGAATTTACTGATTGTTTTGACTTCAGCATACGGTTTTATGCGTGGTGAAAACGAAGGTATGGTAATCGGATTCTTTTGCGGTTTATTGATTGACATTTTCTTTGGTGATATTTTGGGCTTTTATGCTTTGATTATGATGTATATTGGCTTTATAAACGGCAAGTTCAATATGATTTTTTATCCCGAAGATTTAAAACTTCCTTTGGGACTGATTGTAATAAGCGATTTGTCCTATGGAATGGTTTGTTATATTTTAATGTTTATGTTGAAGGGTAAGTTTGATTTCTGGTTCTATTTTACCAATATTATTTTACCGGAATTGGTTTATACAATGATTATTACTTGTTTGCTGTATCCGGTACTTTTAGTAGTAAATAAAAAGTTGGAACGTCGAGAAAGAAGAGGCGCATAGAGTTTTGTTTGAGAAAATTAAAGATGATATAATTAATTTCATAACGAACAGGATTACTTTGCTGACGTTTTTGTTCATTTTTTTAGGCGGGATCCTGATTTATCGCTGCTTTAATTTACAGATAGTCCACGGACAGGAATATTTTGACAAATTTATGTTACAGGCAGAAAAGAGCAGGGATATTTCCAGTTCCAGAGGAACCATTTATGATTGTAACGGCGTTGTACTGGCCTATGATGATTTGGCATATTCCGTTAAAATCGAAGATGTTTATGAATCGGGTAGCGGAAAGAACAAGAAGTTAAATGATACCATTTATAAATTAATTAAAAGTGTTGAAAAAAACGGAGATTCCATTATTGAGGATTTTAACATTATTTTAGATTCTAACGGTAATTATGTCTTTAATGTGGAGGGCACAAGATTACTTAGATTTTTAGCGGATGTATACGGATATGCAGACACTGATGAGCTGGAAGAGGAAGAACGTGTAGCAACTGCTCAAGAGGTAATCGATTTCTTGGCCTCAAAAAAGAATTTTGCCATAGGTGATTATGCTGTGGAAGGGGATTCTTCTTCTGAGTTTATTGTGGGAAAGGGATATACCAAAAAGGAACTTTTGCAAATGGTAAATATCCGTTATGCCATGAAGTTAACCAGCTATCGTAAATATATCGGAACAACAGTAGCAAAGGATATCAGCAACGAAACCGTTGCAGTTATCATGGAGAATTCAGCTCAGCTACCCGGTGTTTCCATAGTAGAAGATACGGTAAGAAGATATACGGAAGACAGTAAATATTTTGCGCATATTTTAGGGTATACCGGCAAAATATCTTCCGAAGAATTGGATGCATTTAATCTACAGGATTTACAATCCGGAGGTACAGGAACACGCTATTCCATAAATGATATGGTGGGTAAAAGCGGTATAGAACTTTATATGGAATCTGTATTGCAGGGAACCAAAGGGTATGAAAAGGTTTCCGTAGATAATATGGGACGTGTGATAAGCATAATTGAACGTACGGAAGCAAAAGCCGGTAATGATGTATATTTGACCTTGGATAGCGATTTGCAGCGTGCTACATATGATATTTTGGAACAACATATAGCCGGAATTGTAGTTTCCAAAATTCGAAATATAAAAGAATATGTGCCGGCAGATAATGCGAAAAGTGCAGATATTGTAATTCCTATTTATGATGTTTATTATGCTGTTATCAGTAATGGTGTTATTGATATCAGACAGTTTGACAAAAGCAATGCTGATGAATGTGAAAAAGCAGTGTATGATAAGTATCTGCAATACAAATCAGATGTTTACGCAAAACTTCGTAGCGATATGTATGAAAGCAGAATACCGTATAATAAGCTTGATTTAGAGTATCAGAATTATCAAAGTGATATGATTACTATTTTAAAAGATAATGGTATTCTGGTCCGTTCATTAATTGATGAAAAGGATAAAACCCAGATTGCATGGGCAATAGAAGAAAAGATAAGTATTGAAGAATATTTGAAATATTGCATTTCCATGAACTGGATTGATGTAACGAAGCTTGACTTGGAAAGTCAATATTCTGATTCTGAAGAAATCTATGCTCGTATTTGTGAGTATGTTTTGGAAAAGATTGACACAAACTTGGAGTTCCAGAAAAAGATATATCGTTTCATGATTAAGAAAGACAAAGTGAGCGGTTTGGAAATCTGTAAAATTTTGTGTGAACAAGGGAAGATACATGTGCCGGAAGAAGAACGTGAGGCTTTGTATAACGGCAAGCTAAAACCCTACAATTTCATGATAAATCGTATTAAAAATCTGGATATTACACCTGCTCAATTAGCGTTGGATCCATGCAATGGCTCTGTTGTAATTATGGACACCCAAAACGGTAATGTTTTAGCTTGCGTTACTTATCCCGGTTATGACAACAACAAAATGGCAAATACCGTGGATGCCGAATATTGGAATGAGCTGATGATTGATAAGTCCAAACCAATGAACAATTATGCAACTACGTATAAAGGTGCTCCCGGTTCTACATACAAAATGGTAACAGCAACGGCTGCGTTGATGGAAGGTGAAATTGATTTAAAAACAAAGGTTAGTTGTACGGGTCAGTTTACGAAAATCAATCCGGGACCTTGGTGTTGGAATCGATATGGACACGGAAATATGGATGTAACGGCAGGTATTGCAAATTCATGTAACTATTTCTTTTACAATATAGGCTACAATTTATCCACAAAAAATGGTGTGTATAATGCGCAGGAAGGTTTGGATACATTGGCGTTGTATGCCTCAATGTACGGACTGACAGAAAAGACCGGAATTGAAATCGGTGAAACACAACCTCAGGTATCTGATGAATTGCCCGTACCTTCTGCAATCGGACAAGGTAGCAATGCATTTTCTTCCGTAGGCCTCACACGTTATGTTGCAGCGGTTGCAAATGGTGGTACGGTATATAATCTGACATTGTTAGATTCAGTACGAGACAGTGCGGGTAATATTCTTATGGAATATGATGCAACCGTTTATAATCACGTAGTTATGCCGGAGGCGAACTGGGAAGCAATTCAAAAAGGTATGCGTCAGGTAGTGGATGCAAAGGTTTATTTCAAAGATTTCGGAGTCTGTGTCGCCGGAAAAACCGGTACGGCAGAACAGTCCGCATCACGCCCGAACCATTCCTTGTTCGTAGCATATGCGTCGCCTTATGATAAGGAACCGGAGATTGCCATTACTACACGTATTTTGTTCGGTTATTCATCTGATTATGCAGCACAGACCACTCATGATATTTTAGAATATTATTATGGTTTGGAAGAGGAAGACGAGATTGTTACCGGCGAGGCGAACACACCGGATGCAGGAGTGTCTAATAATGAAATTTAGAATGGAGATATATTTGTGAAAAGTTCTTTTACTATTAAAAGTTTTCAAAACGGAATTAATTTGATTTTAAATCCGGAAGTGGAATTTGATACTTTATTGCAGGATATTGCTGCGAAGTTTCAGGCATCAAAAGCATTTTTCAAAAGTGCTGATATTGCATTGTCCTTGGAAGGCAGAAATTTGAATCCGGAGCAAGAAGTAGCTATTTTGGAAGTGATTCGTGAAAATAGTGATTTGAATGTGATTTGTATTATCGGCAAGGATGATGTATCACAGAATAACTTTATTAAAGCATTACAAACATTACAAAGTAAATTACCTACCGGTGAATATGCACGTTTTTACAAAGGAACAGTCAAGGATAATGATATTTTGGAAATGGATGACAGTATCATTGTGCTCGGTGATGTAAATCCCGGATGTATTGTGACTTCCGGCAAAAATATTATTGTTTTGGGTGGTTTGTACGGAGAAGCACATGCCGGAAGACAGGACGCTGAAAATGCGTATGTGATTGCGCTTGAAATGGAGCCGGAGTCATTATGTATCGGCAATTTCAAATATAGAGCTGCGAAAAAAGGAAAATGGAGAATACACCAGAAAATCCAGCCTAAAGTTGCATTTTTAAAAGACGGACAGGTTGTGATGGAACCGATTACAAAAGATATCCTGGAAGAGATTTAATCTTTTGGGCGACGATTACAGTGATTTGTCAGATTGACAGAATGGAGGATTTATGTGTGAAGTAATTGTCGTTACATCGGGTAAAGGCGGTGTGGGTAAGACCACCACAACCGCAAATGTAGGAACAGGTCTTGCAAATGAAGGTAAAAAGGTGTGTTTAATTGACACAGACATCGGACTTCGTAATTTAGATGTGGTTATGGGTTTGGAAAATCGAATTGTTTACAATCTGGTTGATGTGGTGGAAGGAAAATGTCGTATTAAACAAGCTTTAATAAGAGACAAGAAACATCCGGGCTTGTATTTGATGCCTTCCGCACAAACCAAAGATAAATCAGCAGTAACACCCGGGCAGATGGTGAAAATCATTGACGAACTTAAGGAACAGTTTGACTACATAATTCTGGATTGTCCGGCAGGAATTGAGCAGGGATTTCAGAATGCGATTGCGGGAGCAAACAGGGCATTGGTTGTGACAACCCCGGAAGTATCAGCCATACGTGATGCAGACAGAATAGTAGGTTTATTGGAGGCAAACAGCTTTACGCAAATCGACTTGATTATTAACCGTTTGCGTATGGACATGGTTCGTCGTGGTGATATGATGTCTGCAAATGACGTGGTGGATATTTTGGGAATTCCTTTAATAGGTATTGTTCCCGATGATGAAAATGTAGTGGTTTCAACTAATCAGGGAGAACCATTGGTGGGCTCCGATACACCGGCGGGACATGCATATCACAATGTTTGTCAACGGATTATGGGGAAGGAAGTTCCTTTTTATAACAGTGAAAAATCCATATCCTTTTGGACAAGGATAACCGGTATTTTTCATAAAGTTTGAGAAAGGAGTTTGCCATGAGACATTTTTTTCGAAGAAAGAGTTCCTGTCAGGTAGCTAAGGACAGATTGAAGATATTATTGATTTCGGACAGGGCAAATTGTTCGCCCGAAATGCTTGAATTGATAAAACTGGATATTGCCAAAGTAATATCAAAATACATGAAGATTGATACGGTTAATATGGAGATACAGATCAGTAAAACATCTCCGGCATTATGTGCCAATATCCCCATATTGGATTTGAATAAATAAAGAAAGGTACACTATGTTTAAGGATTATAAGCTACGGAATTATGACTTTAAATTAATCATAATGGTATTGGCGCTTTCCATCATCGGTGTGTTTGCTGTCGGTAGTGCCGAGCAGTCCTTGCAAACAAAACAATTAGTCGGTGTTATTGCCGGTGTTGTTATGATGGTAGGTGTTTCACTTTTTAACTATAAGTGGGTTATCAAATTAAATTGGTTTATGTATATTGGTAATCTGTTATTGCTTCTTTTAGTTAAGTTTTTAGGAGATGAAGGCGGTTTTGGAGCGCAACGATGGCTTGAAATCGGAACATTTCGATTTCAGCCTTCGGAATCGGCCAAAATATTATTGATTTTATTTTTCGCACAGTTTATTATGAAACATAAGGAATCATTTAATACCGTACGTATTTTGATTCCCTGTCTTGTTTTGATTTTAGTTCCGTGGTATCTGGTTTATTCGCAACCGGATTTGTCTACAAGTATTATTTTAATTTTAGTATTTTGTGTGATTATGTATGCCGGTGGACTGAGTTGGAAAATCATCCTCGGAATTCTGGCAATTGCGATACCTGCATTTGTCATAGTGGTTTCTATAGCACTTCAACCGGGAAATGATTATTTGGAACTATATCAAAAGCAGCGTATTTTGGCTTTCATTAATCCTGAAGAATATGCTACGGGAGAAGCTTACCAACAATTAAATTCTGTCACTGCAATAGCTTCCGGAATGTTGGATGGTAAGGGCTACAATAATAATGAGATTACCTCCGTAGTTAACGGTAATTATGTTTCACAGCCGCAAACAGACTTTATTTTCGCAGTTGTTGGAGAAGAGTTTGGTTTTAAAGGTAGTTTAGCGGTTATCATTTTGTTGATGTTGATTGCTTTAGAGTGCGTAAGTGTCGGCAGGCAATCATCAGATTTAGCCGGACAGATTATCGGAGCCGGAATGGGTGGTTTAATAGCCTTTCAAGGGTTTATTAATATTGGGGTTGCAACGTTTATTTTGCCAAATACAGGTTTACCTTTACCTTTTGTCAGTTATGGTCTGACATCGCTTATGAGTTTATATATTGGTATTGGGTTTATCTTAAACGTTAAGCTACAAAGCAAAAGGTAATTCATTGGTCATAAACGTATTTTAACAAAAGAAAGAGGGGTATTTATATGAATATTGCATTGATAGCACATGACGCAAAGAAAAAGTTAATGCAAAATTTTTGTATCGCTTATAGGGGGATTTTGTGTAAACATGAGTTATTTGCTACCGGTACAACCGGAAGATTGATTGAAGAGGTTACCAATTTAACTGTACATAAATTTTTAGCAGGTCATTTAGGCGGTGAACAACAAGTTGGTGCACAGATTGAACACAATCAAATGGATTTGGTTATTTTTCTGCGAGACCCGGGTACTCCTAAATCTCATGAACCTGATGTAAATAATGTTGTTAAATTGTGTGATATGCATAATATTCCCTTAGCTACTAATTTGGCAACGGCAGAACTGTTGATTAAATCTTTGGACAGAGGAGATTTAGAGTGGCGTGAAATGTACAAATAGAATATTTCCCAAGATAAATATATTTATAATGAGCCTGGCATGTATGGTCAGTATTTGCGCTTGCGGAAATAAGAAATATGAGCTTCCGTATACTGCCAATAGTTCCGTAAGCGGTTTTAATGTACTGGCGGCGACTGATTCGGCTACGGTTCAGCCTTTTGCACAAAATCTGTGTGTGGTTACAAAGGATGTAAAAAAAGCTAATTTTGCTGATACATCTCAGTGTGAAGCGGCCATTTTGTTTGATGTAAATAATGCGGAGATTTTATATGCTCAGAATGCACATGAACAGTTACATCCGGCCAGCTTGACAAAGGTAATGACAGCATTGGTTGCTATTAAATACGGTACACCGGAGCAAATTTTGAATGCTACAAATGTGGTATATATTGATGAGCAGGGGGCTCAACTCTGTGGCTTAAAAGCGGGAGACAGCATGACTTTAAATCAAGCCCTTTATATTTGTTTGTTATATTCGGCAAATGATGTGGCCATGATGATCGCTGAAAATATCTCCGGTTCGGTAGATAAGTTTGTGGAATTAATGAATCAGGAAGCACATGCTTTGGGGGCAACAAATACTAATTTTGTAAACCCTCACGGCTTGACGGATCCCCAACAATATACAACTGCGTATGATTTGTATTTGATATTTAATGAAGCCATGAAGTACGAAAAATTTGCAGAAATCATTCAAACAACATCTTATGATACAACGTATTATAATATCAAAAATGAACCGATTGAAATTTCTGTACAAAATACCAATAAATTTTTAAACGGCAAGGAGACAGCACCTGATAATGTAACCGTAATCGGCGGAAAAACCGGCACCACAAATGCTGCCGGTCACTGTTTAATGCTTCTTTCAAGGGACAAGAATGGTTCCCCTTATATCTCTATAGTGCTGAGAGCGGAGTCCAGTGACAGTCTTTATGCACAAATGACAGATTTATTAGAAGAAATAGGCAAATAGTAGTTGTTTTTTACAAAGAATTACACTATAATAGTATTAGGTGAAGTAATTAATGTATTTCATCAATTTACTTTAGGAGGGTACACCAATGGTTCAATTAATCGTAGGCAAAAAAGGTAAAGGAAAGACAAAACAGTTATTGGATAAAGTAAATAATGAAATTAAAAATATTTCAGGCAATATCGTGTATTTGGATAAGAGCATGGCACATATGTACGAATTAAACAACAAGGTTCGTATGATTGATGTTTCACAGTTTATGATTGAAAGTTCTGATGAATTTATTGGATTTGTTTCAGGTATTATTTCACAGGACCATGATTTACAGCAGATGTATTTTGACAGTTTTTTGAAGATTTCCTGCTTACTTGATAAGGATATCACACCTGCTATTGAAAAACTTGAGAAAATTAGTGCGGCACAGGGAATTGATTTCATTGTAAGTGTTTCTTTAGATGAGAATGAATTACCTGAGTCTATAAAGAAGAATGTTATTTTAGCTTTATAATAAAACAAAAGATAAAAGCCTCGGATGCTTACCGGGGCTTTTTCTAGGTTGTGTTGTGTAGTTGCGGAGGAAGTATTGTGGCGCAAAAGAATGCTGAGAAAAATAAGATTACGAAATTTCGTAAGCCTTTAAATTTTAACATAGGAACTTTGATTTTCATTACGGTATTTATATATGTTTTGGTATATGTAATTATTTCATTCCAATCAGAAAAAATCATTCCGTATGAGGTTAAGGAAGGTTCACTTGCAATTAATCATACATATAGAGCATTGGCTTTGCGTGATGAACAGGTAGTATCCGCAGATAAATCCGGCTATATCAATTATTTTGCAAGAGAAGGCGAACGTGTAGCTTTAGGGAATCTGGTTTATTCCGTAGATGAGACCGGTGAATTACAGGATTATTTTGAAAATGTCGCACTTGCCGAAGGAAAAAGTACACTGTCAGAAGAAGAATTGATTGAATTACGCAGTAAAGTGGTAATGTTTACAAAACAGTTTGACAGTAAAAATTTTTCGGATATTTATGATTTTAAATATGATTTAAAAAGCGACACCTTAAAATTATCCAATACGCACATATTGGAAGGTATTGATTCCATACAATATTCTGAAATAAATAGTATGTTATCAAAGTGTTATTCCAAGAATACCGGTATTATTACGTATTACGTGGATGGATTTGAAGAAATTAATCCTGAGAATGTTACCATGGATATGTTTAACGAGGAGCAATATACCAAGACACAGCTTACAGACAGTGCACTTGTGACTGCAGGAGAGCCGGTTTATAAATTATCAAAAGATGAAAATTGGTCATTGATTATTCCGATTGATGAAAACATGGCGGAAGATTTTCTGGCAGAACAATATATTAAGGTTCGTTTTCTAAAAAATCAATACGAGTCATGGGGCGAGGTTTTTGTACATACAGGAGCGGACGGAAAGTCATATATGGAATTACGTTTTACCAATTCTATGATTACGTTTGCGAAGGATCGCTTTGTTGATATTGAATTATTATTGCATGATGAAGTAGGACTAAAGATACCAAATACTTCAATTGTAAACAAAGATTTCTATCTGATACCCAAGTCATATGTAACGGAAATGGGGGACAGCGGAATGGGTACTGTTCTGCGTGAAAGATACAAAGAAGACGGTACAATTACCAGTGAAGTTTTGGATGTGGTTCTCTACAATTATGATTCTGCTACGGATGAGTATTATATTGAGTCGACTGCTTTACAATCCGGTGATAATTTAGTGCTTTTGGACAGCCAGGAGAGATACACCATCAGTAAGAAAGGCTCATTGATCGGCGTTTATTACATGAATAAGGGATATGCCGATTTCAGGCAGATACAGATTTTGTATCAGAACGACGAATATGCAATTGTCCGTTCCAATACCATGTATGGTTTGAATGTGTATGATTATATTGTCCTTAACGCAGAAACGGTAAGTGATGAACAGATTATTTATAACTAGGAGTGCTCATATGGACATGATATCAAAGAATATTGGTGATGTGTTGGCGCGAATCCGAAAGGCGGAATTGAAGTCCGTACATCAGCAGGAAGTGTCGCTGATTGCAGTCAGCAAAACAAAACCTGTGGAAATGATAAAAGAAGCCTATGGGTTAGGGATTCGTGATTTTGGTGAGAATAAAGTTCAGGAATTGGTTCAGAAATACGAAGAATTACCCAAGGATATCAGGTGGCATATGATTGGTCATTTGCAACGCAATAAAGTGAAATATATTGTGGACAAGGTTTATTTGATTCATAGTGTTGATTCCTTGCGATTGGCAGAAGAAATCAGTAAAGAAGCAGGAAAAAAAGGAGTATGTGTTAATATTTTAATTGAAGTTAATATTGCAAATGAAGATTCTAAATTTGGTATTGAAAATGTAGATGACTGTTTGGAATTGGTTATGCAAATTGCTCAATTGCCTAATATTTATGTCAAAGGACTGATGACAGTTGCTCCTTTTACTGAAAATGCAGAGGAAAATAGAGTATATTTTGCAAAATTAAGGCAATTAGCTGTTGACATAACGAAGAAAAACATTGATAATGTTAATATAGGTATTTTGTCTATGGGTATGTCCGGCGACTTTGAGGTTGCAATCGAAGAAGGCGCCACATACGTCAGGGTCGGTACTGATATTTTTGGAAGAAGAAATTATGGAAAGCTATAATGTCTGAATAAAAGGAGATAGGGTTCATGGGTGTAATGGATAAGTTCTTAAACTATATGAAATTAAATGATGATGATGACGATTACGATGATAGTGATTATTATGATGATGAACCGGTGGAACCTAAAACACCTATTTTTTCAAAAAAGGCAGCGGCTAAGGAAGAGGAAGAAATTATTGAGAAACCTGTTTCTAAAAGAAATGCTTCCGCTAGCAAAATCACTCAGATGAGACAGTCATCTGCCAGAAAAGCATCTTCCGGAAACGGTATGGAAGTATGTGTAATGAAACCGACTTCTATTGATGAAGCAAGAGAGATTACAGATACTCTTTTGGCGAACAGAACCGTAGTGTTGAATTTGGAAGGTATTGATGTAGATGTTGCACAGAGAATCATTGATTTTGCATCAGGTTCCTGCTATGCAATCAGTGGTAACTTGCAGAAGATTTCACATTATATATTTATTATTACTCCGGCTTCTGTTGATGTGTCAGGAGATTTCCAGGATATTTTCGGAGGAGCATTTGACTCGCCGCTTAGTGATTTACGCTAATTGATTGATGTCAGCATCCCTTCATTTGCATATGAAGCAGATGAAGGGAATTTTTTTTGAATGTTTTAAGTGAAGGAGTGTTTTTATGTCACAAAGAATACCTGTTTTATTTGATAAAAAGCCTTGCTACGATATTTATATCGGCAGAGGGTTTGAAGAATTGGAAAATGAATTATCATCCATCGTGGATAAGGAAAGAAAGGTTTGTATTGTTACCGATTCCATTGTAGGACCTTTGTATGCGGAAAGTGTAAAGAGTATTGTAGAAAAAATTGTTTCAAAAGTATGTGTTTTTACTTTACCCGCAGGGGAAGAAAACAAAACTTTGGACAATGTGAAAACTGTGTATGAGTTTTTAATTCAAGAAGGTTTTCAAAGAAAAGATGTATTAGTTGCTCTTGGCGGCGGCGTTGTGGGTGATATGACCGGATATATTGCTGCAACATACCTTAGAGGAGTGGATTATATTCAGATACCCACCACCTTACTTTCTCAGAACGATAGCAGTATTGGCGGAAAGACAGGTGTGGATTTTGACGGTTACAAAAATATGGTTGGAGCTTTTAAGATGCCCCGATTGGTATATATGAATCTGGAAGTGTTGAAAACCTTGGATGACAGACAGTTTTTCTCCGGCTTTGCAGAGGTAATGAAGCATGGTTTGATTAAAGACCAAAAGTTTTATATTTGGTTGATTGAAAATATGTACGAGATTTGCGAGCGTGATTTAGATGTGTTAGAAGAGATGATTGTACGTAGTTGCAATATTAAGCGTATGGTTGTAGAAAAGGACCCTACAGAACAGGGCGAAAGAGCATTGCTAAATTTTGGACATACTATCGGACATGCTATTGAAAAATCCAAAAATTTCACCCTTACTCATGGTGAATGTATTTCCCTTGGTATGGTTGCTGCAGCATTTATTTCATGGAAACGCGGTAAAATCGGTATGGAGATCTATTACGAAGTGCGCGATATGTTTGTGCCTTTTTATTTACCTATTTCCATAGATGATATTGATGCACAGGAAATATTGAAATTAACGAAATCTGACAAAAAGGCAGAAGCAGGAACTGTTAAATTTATTTTATTAAACCGTATCGGACAGGCTGTAATTGATAAAACAGTTACGGATGAGGAAATATTAGATGCGTTAAAAGAGATTATTTTTGTAGAAGAGGATTAAAGCGTGAATAAGAAAATACGTTTATGTATGGATGTTGTTTTAGTTATTGTACTTGTGTGGTTAGATCAATTTACTAAGAAGTTAGCAGTTGATAAATTAATGGACAAGCCGGCATTCCCCATTATAAACGGGGTGTTAGAGTTTGATTATTTGGAAAACCGCGGTGTTGCTTTTGGCATGTTTCAAGGACAGCGTATCCTGATTTTACTTGTTGGGGTTGTTGTTATTGCAGGACTATTGTATCTTATGCTGAAAATGCCTAGCGGACGTAAATACACAATTTTTCATGTGATTACAGCCTTTATTATTGCAGGCGGTATCGGAAATATCATTGACCGTGTCAGTCTGGAGTATGTAATTGATTTTATTTCATTTGTATTGATTGATTTCCCAATATTTAATGTGGCTGATTGTTATGTGACTTGTGGTGTTATTGCCATGTGTATTATGATTTTATTTGTGTTTAAAGAAGATGATTTAGATTTTCTTAGTTTTAAAAAATCCAAGGAGAAGGAAGATTAATGCAGGAGTATCGCTTTCAGATAACTGAAGAATTAGAGGATGAACGACTTGATAAGGCTATCAGTATGTTAATTGAAACTCTGTCTCGTAGTTATGTGTCAAAACTTATAAAAAGCGACACTGTATATGTAAATGGTAAACCTGCCAAAAGCAGTTATCAGTTGAAAGCGGATGATGAAGTAGTATTTGAATTGCCGCCGTCTCAAGAACCGAATATTTCGCCTGAGAATATTCCTTTAAATATTTTATATGAAGACAAGGATGTAATTGTTGTTAATAAACCGAAAGGAATGGTAGTACATCCGGCGGCAGGCCATTACAGCGGAACGCTGGTAAATGCATTGATGTATCACTGCGGACATGAACTTTCGGGAATCAATGGTGTTATGCGTCCCGGTATTGTTCACAGAATAGACATGGATACGACAGGTTCATTGATTGTCTGTAAAAATGATAAGTCACACAATCATATTGCTAACCAACTGAAAGAACACAGTATTAACAGAAAATATCATGCCATTTGTCATGGGGTGCTCAAAGAGGATGAGGGTATAATTCACAAACCTATTGGCCGACATCAGGTAGACAGAAAGAAAATGACAGTGGATGAACGAAACGGAAAAGATGCAATTACTCATTACCGTGTTTTGGAACGGTATAAGGAGTATACTTATGTGGAATGTAAGTTAGAAACAGGTCGTACGCACCAAATACGTGTACATATGGCCAGTATTGGTCATCCTCTTGTTGGAGATGAGGTATACGCAGGGAACAGAAAGTCTCCCTTTAAGACGCAGGGACAGACCTTACACGCTAAAATTCTGGGGTTTATACATCCGCAGAGTGAGGAATATGTAGAAACAGATGCTCCCTTGCCGGAGTATTTTGAGGGGATGTTGGAACGTCTTCGTAAAACTAAATAAATTTGATTCGGAAGAGGTATATTTTTGATATGCCTCTTTTTTATAAAAAAATATTGTCTGTAAATTCAAAATATTGTATAATCAATATATACTAAAATATACATGAAAAGGAGTGGGTGTATATGAAAACTATTATTACAATCGGCAGACAATTTGGTTCGGGTGGACGTGAAATCGGCGAAAAAGTTGCAGCACATTTCGGTATTAAATGCTACGATAAGGAATTGCTCTCGAGAGCTGCTAAAGAAAGTGGTTTTTGCGAGGAAATGATTCAGAATCATGACGAAAGACCGACGAATTCTTTTTTGTATAATTTAGTAATGGATACTTATTCTTTTGGGTATAATGCTTCTTCTTTTGTTGATATGCCCATTAGTCATAAGGTGTTTTTGGCACAGTTTGATACCATTAAGAGAATTGCGGATGAAGGTCCTTGTGTAATCGTAGGTCGTTGCGCTGATTATGCTCTGGCTGATAATGAAAACTGTTTACATATATTCATTTATGCAGATGAAAAATGTAAGACAAAACGTATCATGGAAAAGTATGAATTGTCCGAATCTAAAGCAAAAGATATGTGTATAAAGAAAGATAAGCAGAGACAGAGTTATTATAATTATTACTCATCAAAGAAATGGGGACGCGCAGACAGTTATGATTTATGTATTAACAGTAGTGTTCTGGGGGTAGATGGTACTGTGAAATTAATTATACAGTATATTGAGGATTTTGAAACAAAGAATAATTAATTTGAAAATGGGTGAGGAATAATCCTCACCCATGTACTGTTGGGAGACTGCTCAAGTTATTACTTTCTGAACCATCCGGCAGAGACTTAAGATATTCGGTATCTTTTCGATGGGCAACTCCTACACCGCGGATTTCACCGGCTTTGGCCATAGCAACGCCTTCTTCCTTTGAAACCATAGCTCCATCGGAAAGTTGATAACCGGTGATTTTGCTGCCGCTTTTTAATAATCCGGTGATTTCTTTTGCATCAGACTTGGGTTGCGGAACTTCATCAAGTGCATTATAGGCCAATTCCGCTCCTAAATTTTGATTATTTTGATTCATAGTTCTTCTCCATATTGCTAATATTATTTATTACATTTATAGTATTGGTGGATCGAAATACTAATATGCATTTTTTGATAAATAATTTTTAAAATATAGTTGACTTTTTGAGGCACCTCATGTATACTAATCGAGTATGCCGCATAACTAGGTATAAGTATGTCTTGACATCACCAAAGTTAGCGAGTAAGACGGACAATGTTCGTCATGATAGGAGGTGCCTTTTATGTACGCAATTATTGCAACAGGTGGAAAGCAGTACAAGGTTTCTGAAGGAGACGTTATCAAGGTTGAGAAGTTAAACGCAGAAGCTGGTGAAACTGTAACATTTGACCAGGTTATCGCAGTAAGTGATGATACCCTCAAGGTTGGTGCTGATGTAGCTAAGGCTACTGTAGCTGCAACTGTTATGGAGCAGGGTAAGGGTAAGAAGGTTATTGTATACAAGTACAAGAGAAAAACCGGTTACCACAAAAAGAACGGTCATAGACAAGCATACACTCAGGTTAAGATTGACAAGATTAATGCTTAATAGTTCTTTATAAGGACAAGAGATATGACAACTATTACAATTTGTAAAACTGCAGATGGTAAGTATACCGGATTTACCTGTTTTGGTCATGCCGGTTATGCGAAAAAAAATCGCCCTGATATTCTTTGTTCAGCAATTTCGATATTGGTAATAAATACCATTAATTCCTTGGAAGTGTTGGCCGGAGAACAGTTGAAGACGGTGACTGACGAGGAGACCGGATTTATTAAGTGTGATTTTGAAAATGATTTGCAGGATAAATCCATTTTATTGATGGATGCCATGGTTTTTGGACTTGAGAATTTGAGCAAAAGCTATGGGGAACAGTATTTACAAGTAAAATTCGAGGAGGTGTAAACCATGTTAAATATGAACCTTCAATTCTTCGCTCATAAAAAGGGTGTTGGTTCTACTAAGAACGGTAGAGATTCTGAGTCTAAGAGACTTGGTGCGAAGAGAGCTGACGGACAATTCGTAAAGGCTGGAAATATTCTTTACAGACAGCGCGGAACTAAGATTCATCCCGGTGTTAATGTAGGCAGAGGTGGCGATGATACCTTGTTTGCATTGGTAGATGGTGTTCTTAGATTCGAAAGAAAAGGAAGAGATAAAAAGCAGGCTTCCGTATATCCTGTAGAGGACTAATACGAATTATCAAGGCTTCAAACAGTTTATTTGTTTGAAGCCTTTTTTAAGATTTTAATGTGTTTATTTGAATGGCAGAAGGAGAATAAAATGTTTGCAGATAGAGCCAGAATTTTTGTCAGAAGCGGAAAAGGCGGAGACGGACATGTTTCGTTTCGAAGAGAAAAATATGTGCCAAACGGCGGACCGGACGGTGGTGACGGCGGTCATGGCGGAGATGTAATATTCGAAGTGGATGAAGGCTTAAATACTTTGATTGATTTCAGGCACATCCGCAAGTACAGGGCCGAAGATGGTGAGGAAGGCGGCAAGAAGAATTGTCGTGGCAAAAACGGTAGTGATATTACTATCAAAGTTCCTGCCGGTACTGTAATTAAAGAAGCAGAAAGCGGCAAAGTAATTACGGATATGTCGGGAGATAATAAACGTGTTATTCTTCTGAAAGGCGGTAAAGGCGGTAACGGTAACCAGCATTATGCAACATCTACCATGCAGGCGCCTAAATATGCACAGCCGGGTGTTCCGGCCCAGGAGTTAGAGCTTATTCTGGAATTAAAGGTAATTGCAGACGTGGGGTTGGTTGGATTTCCTAATGTTGGTAAATCAACCTTACTTTCCAGAGTTTCCAATGCAAAACCAAAGATTGCTAATTATCATTTTACAACTTTAAATCCCAATCTGGGTGTTGTGGATTTGGAGGGAACCAAGGGATTTGTGATTGCAGATATTCCGGGACTTATTGAAGGCGCTTCTGAGGGTGTTGGTTTGGGACATGAATTCCTGCGTCATATTGAAAGAACAAAGGTTATTATTCATATTGTAGACGCTGCAGGAACAGAAGGTCGTGATCCGATTGAGGATATTTATGCGATTAATAAGGAGCTGGAAGCTTACAATGAAGATATTGCCAAGCGTCCACAAGTTATCGCGGCAAATAAAGTTGATGCCATTTTCGATGATGGCACCGGAAATGACCCTGTAAGCGCGTTAAAGGCTGAATTTGAGCCGAAAGGCATAAAGGTATATCCTATTTCGGCAGTAAGCGGTCAGGGCTTAAAAGAGCTTTTATACGAAGTAAATAACATGTTAGAAAATATCAATGAGGAGCCTACTGTTTTCGAACAGGAGTATTTCCCCGAGGAAGCGACTACCAGATATATGCACTTACCTTATACGGTGGAGTATGATGAGGAAGAAAATGAATATGTGGTAGAAGGTCCCCGAATTGAAAAAATGCTTGGTTATACTAATTTGGAAAGCGAAAAAGGATTTACCTTCTTCCAGAATTTCCTGAAGGATACAGGTATTTTGAAAGAGCTGGAAGAGCTTGGTATTCAAGAAGGAGACACTGTACGTATGTATGGTTTGTCCTTTGATTATTATAAATAATTGTTTGGCGGAGGTGGTATATTATGACCAGTAAACAGAGAGCATATTTGATGAGCCTTGCAAGCAATCTGAATCCTCTTTTTCAGGTTGGAAAGAGCAGTTTAACTCCGGAACTTACGGAAGCAATTTCAGAAAGTTTTAACAATAGAGAATTAATTAAAATTTCTGTATTAAAAAATTGTTTTGATGATCCCAAGGAAATTGCACAGACCATTGCTGAAAGAACCCATTCTCAGGTAATTCAGGTGATTGGCAAGAAAATCGTTTTATATAAACCCAATAAAGATAATCCTAAGATTGAGTTGCCTAAGTAAAATCTGTAATCGATAAGGAGGTTTTATGATTTCCTTGAATAAATATTCTAAAGTGGGTATTTTGGGAGGCACTTTTAATCCCATCCATATGGGACATCTTTTAATGGCAGAATATGTAAAAGAAGCTGCAGACCTGGATGTGGTAATGATTTTGCCTAATGGAATATCTTACATGAAAGCCGGTACGAATGTGCTTCCTGGAGAAGTTCGTTTGAAAATGGTGGAGTTATGTATTGAAGATAATCCGAATTTGATTACTTCTGATATGGAAATCAAAAGAGAGGGAAATACTTATACTTACGAGACTTTATTGGAGTTAAAAGCAGATTGTCCGGACGTAGAGTTTTATTTTATCATTGGAGCGGATTCTCTTTTTAACATTGAAAAGTGGGTAAAGCCGGATGTGATTTTCGCAAATTGCACTGTAGTAGCTGTGGGACGCAATCAGACTTCAAGAAAGGAATTGGAAGAAAAGAAAGCAGAACTGGAAAAGCGTTATAATGCAAAAATCTGCCTTTATGAGTTCCCGGAAGTAGAGATTTCATCTACAAAAATACGCGAAAATATTAAAGCAAAAAAAAGTTTTCGTTATATGGTACATGATAAGGTATGGAACTATATTTCGAAAAATGGGCTTTATAGAGAATAATAAACAAGAAGTCGGATGGTTATAAAAGATGGATGTATCAAAAATACGCAAAGCATTGGAAAAAGAGCTGGATGGAAAAAGATATGAGCATACATTAGGAGTGGCATATACGGCTGCATCTTTGGCTATGTGTTATAATGTGGATATGGATTCTGCATTTGTGGCGGGGCTGCTTCATGACTGCGCCAAATGTATCAGTAACGAAAAGAAGATTAGCATTTGTGAAAAGCGTAAGATGAATATTTCGGAAGTGGAACGTAAGAACCCGTCACTTTTACACGCAAAAGTAGGTAGTGTATTGGCCATGGAAGAATATGATGTCGATGATATTGATATTATAAATGCAATTATGAATCATACTACCGGACGTCCGGGAATGTCTGCATTAGAAAAAATAATCTTTATAGCGGATTATATTGAACCGGGTAGAAATAAGGCTAAAAACCTTACGCAAATTCGTAAAATGGCATTTGAAGACTTAGATTTAACATTAATGAAGATATTGCAGGATACTCTGGATTATTTGCAGGAAACGGATGATGAGATTGATTGTAAGACGCAGGAAACGTATGACTATTATGTAGCGTATGTTAAAAAATGATAGGATGGAGGCTTGTATAATGAATTCTAAAGATATGGTAAAGATAGCAATTGAAGCATTGGAAGACAAAAAAGCGGAAGATATTAAGATAATTGATATTAGTGAGGTTTCCGTATTGGCAGATTATTTTTTGATTGCCGGAGGTAATAATTCCAGTCAGATTCAAGCATTGTGTAATAATGTGGAAGAGAAGTTGGGAAAAGCAGGATTTACATGCAAACAAATCGAAGGCTATGAAACTGCAAACTGGATTTTAATGGACTTTGGTGATATTATTGTTCATATTTTTGATAAGGAAAACCGTTTGTTATATGATTTGGAAAGAATATGGAGAGACGGTAAGTTGGTTGAAAAAGAAATTTTTTAATGATAACTGATGTCATAGACTAAAAAGAGGAGCTGGAAGCTCCTCTTTTTGTACTTAATTTCAGAATCAAATTATTCGGTCCGGTCAAAAATATTCATATAGAAGGTAAGTAAGTATAAACCACATAAACCGACTAAAGAATATACAATTCTGGAAAGCCAAGTCATGTCACCAAAAATAAAGGCAACTAAATCAAAGCGAAATAAGCCGATAAGCCCCCAGTTAACTGCACCAATAATTGCAATAGTAAGTGCTGCACAATCTAAATATCTTTTACCCATGATTAACCTCCATTCTATATTCAAATTACATTTGAATTCATTACTAGTGTAACCGGGATAAAAGAATTTATTCAAAAATTATCGATAAAAACGATAAACACCAAATACTTTTCCTACAATCTGACAATCATCTACAATGATGGGATCCATATCGTCGTTTTCGGGCTGAAGACGAATATGTCCGTTTTCTTTATAAAAAGTTTTAACGGTAGCGGAATCATCTATCAAAGCAACAACCATATCGCCGTTGTTTGCGGTGTTGCAGGAATGTACAAAGATTCGGTCGCCACTGAAAATGCCGGCATTAATCATGGAATCACCACGAACCTTTAATATAAAAGATTCACCCTTAGGTACAACATCTGCGGGAACAGGGAAGTATTCTTCAATATTTTCCTCTGCAAGTATGGGCTGACCGGCTGCAACATTTCCGATAACAGGAAGGCTGACCATTTCGGTACGCACAATCTGGAAGCTGTCATCGCAAATTTCAATGGCACGTGGTTTGGTAGGGTCACGACGAATATATCCGTTTTTTTCCAATGTTTCTAAGTGCGAGTGTACGGAAGAGGTAGATTTTAAATTAACAGTTTCGCCGATTTCACGTACTGTAGGCGGATAGCCTCTCTTTAAAATTTCATCTTTAATATAATCTAAAATCTGTTGTTGTTTCGCAGTGATTTTACCATAACCCATAAAAGTTCCTCCTTATATGTAAGTATTAATGATGTTAATTTCTTTGAATTAAATATATAATAACACAGAAAAATCAAAAAAGCAAACATATATTCCAAAAATATGTTCGATTTTTGTGTTGACAAACGAAAATATGTTCGATATAATAAGAACAACAAGAACAAATGTTCCGAACAATCATTCGAATAAGTGGTTGATTTTATTTTGAAGATATTACACAGGAGGAAAGATATGAGTACACCTACATATAAAAGAATGACCGAGAGAGAATATAAAAACTATCAAAGAAAAATGCGAAGAGAGCGAGAATTACGCAGAAAATATTTATTTGCTGCACTTAGTTTCGTAGTAATTTTGGTATGTGTATTCTCACTGAAATCCATTACTTCAAAAGCAGTTGATGAATCAGATATTATCTACAAATATTTTAAGACCTATGAAGTAGCTAATGATGACACTTTATGGAGTATTGCTAAGGAGCATATAGATTACGAGTATTATGATGATGTAAATGAATATATTGACGAAGTGGTTTCTATCAATCATTTGAACGGTGATACGATTCTGTATGGACAGAGTATTATTATTCCATATTTTTCTGCAGAGTTTCGTTAAAATAATTCTGATTATAAAATATTCAAGACCGTATACCAGAGTTTGTCTGTAATATACGGTCTTTTTTGTATAACTAATGTTTACTCACGTAATCGTACCTTATTTGCTGCCAGGCGTCGTTGCATATCATCCTGAGCGGCATAATGTTTTTTGGTCGTATTTACATCGTTATGGCCTAAAACTGCAGCGACAAGGTAAATATCATCCGTTTCTCTGTAAAGAGATGTACCATAGGTACTACGAAGTTTATGTGGAGTAATCTTTTTCAAGGTTGTAACGCGTGACGCATATTTTTTTACCAGTTTCTCTACAGAACGTACAGAGATTCTTTTGTTTTGTAAAGATAAAAAGAGTGCATTCTCATGTCCTTCATCCGGAATAATATGTTCTCGTTGTTCTATATAATCGAGCAATGCAATTTCTACTTCGTCGCCAAAGTAAACTACAGCTTCTTTACCACCTTTTCTCAAGATATGTATTCCGTTTACATCAAAATCTACGTCGTTTAAATCAAGTCCCACACATTCAGATACACGAATACCGGTTCCCAGCAGAAGAGTAATAAGAGCAACATCTCTAAGTTTGGTTTTCTTATGATATTCTAATTCTTTTTTTGTTAATTTGGCACCTTCCTCAACCTGATCCAACAAAATAGCAACTTCGTTAGGTTCCAGACGTATAATTTCTTTGTCGTGAAGCTTGGGTACGGGAACTAATGCAGCAGGATTGGTTTGTATCATTTCGTTTTCGTAGTAAAATCTGTAAAAACTTCGAAGAGATGAAATCTTTCTGGATTTGCCACGTTCTTCATTAGTAATTTCCAAACCGTCTTTGGTATAATACGAAACATAATCTAAATATTCCAATATATCACTTCTGGATATTTGGTCCAAAATGCCTATTTTAAAATCACATATTTCCGTATTACTATACAGAGGATTATTGTTTTTAATAAATTCAAAGAAAACTCTGATGTCATAAGCATATGCCAAACGTGTTCTGGCAGAAGTATAATGTTCAATACCGCGAAAATACTCTTTACAAAAAGCCGGTAATGTATTCAGGATATTACGCATTTTCAATATATTTTGTTTGCTTTGTTCATCATGATAGGTAGTTGGTTTATTTATTGCCAAAGTATTCAGGCCATCCTTTCATATTACCGTTTTGAATAGCGGTAAACATTCTTTCTTTTACACCGGGATTCTCTAAATTTAATTGTCGAAGTAATTGCTTAGTATATTCGCGCTTGGTATAACCATCTGCCGGGCAGGGACTTTTCACAACAGGAACTTCGTATTTGTTAATAAAACCGATAACATCTGACTCGTTCATATACATCAACGGGCGGATTACAGTTAAGTCCATGCGATCTAAATAGGTAACCGGTGAAAAAGTATGGAAGCGTCCTTCAAAAATAAGGGACATGAGCATAGTTTCCACTACATCATCCTTGTGATGTGCATAAGCTACTTTGTTGCAACCGGCAGCTTTAATGGCATCATTTAAAGCGCCTTTACGCATCTTGGCACATAAGGAACAGGGGTTGGTTTCTTTGCGGTCATCAAAAATAATTTTAGCTATGTCAGTTTCTACAATAGTATATTCTACATTTAACTCCTCACAGATAGCCTTTATTTTGTCCAAATTTACATTTTTAAAGCCTAAGTCAACTGTTACAGCATGAATCTCAAATTTCTTCGGATAAAAGCGTTTCAGACCGTGCAGAGCATAGAGGAGTGTGAGAGAATCTTTTCCACCGGAAATCCCGATTGCGATTTTATCGCCATCCTCAATCATATGATAATCGTCGATTGCGCGACGAACATAACTAAGTACTTGTTGCAGTTTCATAAAATATTTTGCCTTTCTTATATTAACTAGTTTTATTTTATCTTTTTTTTTCACATACGACAAGGTTTTTTTGCTTGTTTATCGCAGGAAGAAAGTGTATGATAGGAATAGTGAGAGAGGAGCAATACTTATGAGATTTGTGATTCAAAGAGTAAAAGAAGCAAATGTAGTTGTGGAAGGGAAAACAATAGGTGCTATTGAGAAGGGATTTTTGGTTTTGGTTGGCATCAATAATGATGATACCAAAGAGATAGCAGACAAAATGGTAAAAAAACTGATTGGATTACGTATTTTTGAAGATGAAAACGGTAAAACAAATCTAGCACTTAGTGATGTAAACGGAAGCTTGTTAGTTATTTCACAATTTACATTATACGCTGATTGCAGAAAGGGTAACAGACCATCTTTTACGGATGCCGGTTCTCCAGATATGGCAAATACTTTATATGAGTACATATTAAATAAATGCAGGGAACAGATTTTTGATGTGCAAAAAGGGGAATTCGGAGCTGATATGAAGGTTTCACTTGTTAATGACGGCCCCTTTACCGTTATTTTGGATTCGGATTTAATATGCAAATAAAAAGGAGAAAAACAATGAATGATTTGAAGAAAAAACCAATGATCGCATTATCTTTTGATGATGGTCCTAATTTGGAAATTACCCCTTTAGTATTGGATATTTTGGAAGAGTATCATATTCCAGCATCGTTTTTTGTAATTGGAAATAATATTAATGATATTACAATTCCTGTAATGAAACGTGCGGTTTCTCTTGGTTGCGATATTGAAAATCATACGGTCAGTCATAAATTTATGAATCAATTATCGTTAGAGGAAATTAAATTCGAAGTAGATAATGTTGATGAAAAAATAGCTGATATTATAGGACGAAAACCACAATTTTTCAGACCACCTTTTATTGCAGTAAAAGACGAAATGTATGATGTCATTAAAATGCCGTTTATTTGTGGTATCGGATGTAATGACTGGATGATTGAAACAAGCGCTGAGGAACGAATTGAAACAGTTTTAAAGGAAGCCAGGGACGGCGTTATCTATTTGTTGCATGATATGTTGAATAATATGAATACTGTAAATGCTATGAAAGTGTTTGTTCCTAAATTATTGGAACGAGGCTTTGAATTTGTAACAGTTGCGCAATTATTTGCTGCAAAAGGTGTTGATATAAACAATCCGGAGCGTAAATTATACTCGGTTGTGGAATAAAAAAGGGTTTGGGAGTAGTGTATTAAGAGATATGCAACTATTCGCAAAAGTCTAGTTTAACGAATAGTTAACCGCAAAAACAGTACTTTTGGTGCTATTTTGCCGTTAACTATTGCACAATCTATTTGGCCATTTGAGACAACTCTTTCAGTTTTTCCATTAATTCCAAATCATCCTGTGTAATTTTAATGTTGGTTGTCATTTCTTTTCCGTCCGGTGTAATTGCTTTACATTCCAAAACGGTTCCTTCATGTATGCCTGATTCAGACATTGCTTTTACAAATTGGACAAATCTTGGGTGGTTTTCTTGGAACTTTCCCAATGAAGATTTTAAAGCTAAAAATGCCAATGGATTCATCTATTTATTGCCTCCGTTTCTGTAATGATTTTTAATTTAAAACAATAAGCGGATTTTCATTATGTTGCATCATATCCTGTACGCCCTTGATTGATTTATATGCCATGTCCCAAACAACTTTTTCTGTATAAAATGCTGTATGTGGTGACAAAATTACATTTGGAAATGATTTTAATACAGCCATTTGACGATTTTCAATGGCATCACCCATACGATTAATGTAATATAATCCGTCTTCCTTTTCTAATACATCCAAAGCTGCATGACCGATTTTACCATGTTCAATAGCAGAAATTAATGCATCTGTATCAATTAATGTGCCGCGGGCTGTATTTATAATGATTACACCCTTCTTCATCTGTTCGAATGCATGTTCGTTAAGCATATGATAATTATCGGTAGTTGCCGGTGTATGTAAAGTGATAATATCTGCTTGTTGGTATAATTTTTCCAAAGAAACATATTCAGCATATTTTTTTACTTCTTCATTTGGATAAATATCGTATGCAAGCATTTTACAGCCAAAACCGGATAAATGTTTTATTACGGTTTTGCCGATTTGACCGGTGCCGATGATTCCTACGGTACAATCGCTTAAATCTTTACCCATTTTGCCTTTTAAGGTATAATCCTGAACTTTGGAACGTTCCAGAATATGACAAATATTACGACAACACATGAGCATAAGCATAATACTGTAATCAGCAACTGTTTGGGGGGCATAACTTACATGACAAACACCCATTCCCAATTCTTTGGCTTTCTGCAAATCAATATGATCAAATCCAATGGAACGCGTTGCAATATAACGAACTCCCACAGCATAAAAACGTTCTAACATATCAGCATCCAAATTGCATGGAGTTGCACTGATAGCATCATATCCGGCGGCCAAATGTACGTTTTGGGGGCTGGGATATTCGGTGGAATATCCATATTCCGCATCAAAATCTTTGATTAAATTATCCCAAAAGGGTTTCTCGTCAAATTCTCTAAAGCAATATGCAAAAATTTTCATGTTTGATTTTCTCCCGATTTTTTTAGATTAAATTATTGACCAAAACAGTCACTGTTTGTAAAAAAATAAGCTGCTAATTGGGCTCTGGAACTAAATTCAGCATGTTTGAGCAATTCTCTTACTTCCTCTTTGGTGTAAAAACGTGCTTTTATTTCTTCATTATCCGATGTGTGGTCTGAAAATTCACCCTCTACTTCTACGAATGCAATATTGGTTTTTGTATCCGAAATGGCAACCGCGGCATAGGAAGGCGGAAGGATTTCTTTGATTTCCTTCAGACATAAGCCTGTTTCTTCAAATAATTCCCTGGCAATACACTCTTCTATACTCTCGTGTTCTTCTTGCATACCCGCACAGAGGTTGTATATTGTTTTGTTTACCCCCATACGAAACTCTTGTAAAAGTAATAATCGTCCGTTATAAGTCGCAACGATGGAAACGCCGCTGGAATGTTTGCCGACATCTTCAATAGTTGTTAGATTTTTACGGCTGACAATTTCGTATTTTTTTTCTTTGCCGGCTTTATTAATGTAAGTCAATTCATAACTTTTTAAATACTTGCCGTCACGAACTTTTTCCATACTGATAAATTTCATATGGTTCATCCTTTCAATTGTTCGGATAGTGGCTTATAAACTTTTTTTCTGGTAAGTTCCATAAGACCCAGTGGTGTTATATCAATTACTGTGGTTGTGTTATTGTCGTCAGAAAGCAAAGTTTTCATATATTCCAGTAAACTATTTTCTGCTTCTTTGTCGACCATATTGATAAAGTCAATAATAATGATGCCGGAAAGATTGCGTAAACGTATTTGAAGTGCCGATTCCCTGGCTGCTTCACGGTTAATTTGTTGAATTTCTTCAGCTGAAATCTGACCTTTGATTGACTTGGCAGAATTCACATCGATGGTAGTCAGACATTCGGTTGATTCAATAATCAGATTAGCTCCTGATTTTAACCATATACACTTGCCAAGTGCTTCTTTAATTTTAGATTCCAAGGAATATAATTTGCACAAGGGGTAATTATTATCCTCATAGAATCGGACTGGTATTGGTTGTGCTTGCAAAGTTGTATAAGCCTCATTTAGGTCTGTAAGCACTTCATCATACTCGTTTATACCATATGGTGATAAAAGGCTTATATAGGGCAAATTCGGCGTGTAAATACGCTGGAAGCAGGTTGCATGCTTGGCTTTTTGAAATAAATCAAGAAAAGTTTCTTGTTCTTGCTTAAAAATATTCCAAAACAGTTCTTCTGATGTAGCTAAAACTTCTGCAGCCTGTGTGCGCACAATACATCCATAATCTGTGATTAGGGACTGAGTGGTTGTATTATATTCTCCATTCTCATTCAACATATTGTGTAACAGAAACTGATTTTTAATTTGTTCTTTTTGTTCTTTGTTTAGTTTAGAAGAAATACCTAAGGTTCTGTTGCCGGCAGTAAATACAAATAAATTGCCCGTATACGTAATATTGCAACTGACGGAAGCTTGTTTGCCTTTTGATGCATCTCTGGTAATTTGAACCAAAAGTTCATCACCTTGTACGGGCAATCCTTGCAGTGAACGATTAATACAAAAAGTATTGGTTAATTCACGAAAAGGCAAAAAACATATTTCTTTCTGAGCAATTTCTATAAAGCATGCCTGAATATTATGAAGTACATTTTTGACCTTTCCGATATAAACGGAGCCGATTTCAGAATCGTTATTTAATGTATTTACACACAGTAAACGATTGTTATGCATTAAAAAGGAACATATTTTATCTTCATATTTTGTAATAATTACTTTTTTGTCATTCATATATCATTTCCAATATGGTCTAAAGGTACGAAACGAGGCTTCATGCCCGGTTTTGCGAGATTTGTATAAGTATCTTCTCTGGTTATCATTAAGGCATTCTCCGGTAATGTCTCTCCAAACATGGATACATAGGTTTCGATAACCATAGAGGGTTTAATATTTCCTGCACTGGATGCATCTACAAATAAGTACAGAGAACCATCTTCATTTGCTCTGAATTCATAAATACCGGGTTTTAAGTCTACCTCCAAAGTACTCTTTTTGGTTTCCTTGGTAATCAGTATTTGCTCCTGAGCTAAATAATCCTTAATATGACCGCAATAGTCAAAATGAGGCTCTCTTCCATTTCGAAAACGAATAGTGTAGGAAGCGGCAGCTACGCTGGCCATTGCATTGCCTGCACCTTCCGGAAGCTCTTTCATGGAAATGATTTCAATACCGGGGACGCTGGCTGTATTTAAACGTTCTACCATGTCCTTGCTTGTAGTAACGGAATGTAATTCAATATCCATATATTCACCATTACTTTCCAAACCCACACCTAAAGGCGCAGCAAAAGACATTATTTGATGTGGACTGTATCCGGAAGTATAGGCGATGTCTAACTCAGCGCGACGAATGGCTTTTTGAAAGAAACGCATTACATCCAAATGCCCGATAAAACGTACCGGACCGAATTTTTTAAATTTAACTCTGACTTTCATATATTACTCCTCCACGCGTGGTTCGAAACAAATGCCGCCACCGAAACGTGCAGCACCACAACCCTGACATTTCAGTTTACAATTTTCAGAAGTTTCTTCCTTTTGTGCTTTTAACCACTCACGCTTTAAAAATTCCTTGGTTACGCCACAATCGATAAAGTCCCAAGGGAATATTTCGTCCAAAGAACGTTCTCTGGTAGTGTAGAAATCAATATCAATACCACATTCTTTAAAAGTATCCAGCCACACATCGTTTTTGTAGTATTCACCCCAGGCGTCGTATATACACCCTTTTTCATATACTTTTAAGATGACCTCATTTAAACGACGATCACCACGAGCCAGAATACCTTCTAAAACACTTGCATCAGCTTCATGGTAATTGTATTTGATACTCTTTTGATTTAACTGCTTTGTAATGGCAGTACGAGTCTGATACGCTTTGTCCAAAAACTGTTCCTTTGTACACTGTGGAGCCCACTGGAACGGAGTAAAGGGCTTAGGTACAAAGAAAGATGTGCTGGCTACAATCTGTACCTTGCCGTTTTTGCGCTCTTCTTTAGGGACTACTTCAAAGAAGGTGGCAGCGATTTTGTTGGATAGCTCAGCAATTCCTACAATATCTTCTTCGGTTTCGGTAGGAAGTCCCAGCATAAAATAAAGTTTCACACGGGTCCAACCGCCTTTAAAGGCTAAAGTAGCACCATTTATAATGACTTCTTCGGTCAATCCCTTGTTAATAACATTGCGTAGTCTCTGGCTTCCTGCCTCAGGAGCAAAGGTTAAGCTGGATTTGCGTACATCCTGTACCTTGCTCATTACATCCAAAGAAAATGCATCAATTCTTAAGGATGGAAGGGAAATATTGATTTTTTTACGATTGCACTCTTCTATCAAAAAGTCAATTAATTCGGGCAATTTAGAGTAATCACTGGAGCTTAAAGAACTTAAAGAAACCTCTTCGTGGCCGGTGTTTTTTAACATTTCCACAGCGTATTTCTTTAAAGTTTCTACATCGCGTTCTCTTACCGGGCGATATAATTGTCCTGCCTGACAGAAACGGCATCCGCGAATACAACCGCGTTGAATTTCCAGTACAACTCTATCCTGTGTAACCTTCATATAAGGAACAACGGGTTTCATAGGATAGTTTGTATTGGTTACATCCATTTCGATTTCTTTTGTAATAGTAGCTGGTATACCTTCGGCATTTGGAGTGAATGATGCAATGGTATTATCTTCGTTATATTTTACATCATAGAATCTGGGGACGTAGAGTCCGGGAATCTGAGCAGCACGCTTCAAAAATTCTTCACGACTCATGCCGGCTTCCTTGCATTCTTCGTATACAGTAATCAAATTACGATATTGGGTTTCACCTTCGCCGATATAAAAAATATCAAAGAAATCAGCGATGGGTTCCGGATTATAAGTACAGGGACCGCCGCCAATAACAATGGGACAATGTTCTCCGCGTTCCCTGGCTAATAAAGGAATTTGTGCCAAGTCCAAAACTTGTAAGATATTGGTGTAGCACATTTCGTATTGAATGGTAATTCCCAGAAAGTCAAAATTCTTGATTGGATCCTGAGATTCCAGTGCAAAAAGAGGGATTTTTTCTTCGCGCATGATTTTGTCCAAATCGAGCCATGGAGAATACACTCTTTCACACCATACATCTTCCATGGAGTTAAACATATCGTACAAAATCTGAATACCTAAATGAGACATACCGATTTCATATACATCCGGGAAGCACATGGCAAAACGTACTTTTATCTGATTTTTATCTTTCATGACTGCATTGACTTCGTTACCGATATATCGTGCCGGTTTTTCAATTTTCATTAAAATATCATCTGACAGAGCTAATTGATTATTCATAAGTAGTACCTTTCTATTTCAGTATAATGGAATTGGGACCTTCTTTAAAGTAATGTATTTCACTGCCCAGACTTTCCATAAACGCTTTGTTTTGAGGATTGTCAAATTTTCCGGTTTCATCAAACATCATATATTCCGGTGCGTCAAAGAATGCAACTTTAGGGTTTACAGTTTCATAAAAATAATCCTCTAATCCTCCATATCCATGATGCCCCATTTGTAAATAGTCTGCTTTTAAATTGTTTTGCCAGCGTCCGTGCAAATAAGCACTCATATCAATACCTACATCTGCACAAAATAGCATAGACTCCTCTTCATGGGTTACTTTAAACATCATGGAACCGTCATTCAAATAATCTTTGGAATATTGTTTGGTATGTTCACCAAAGGCGTTAAATACCTGGAATTTCAAATCGAAGATTTCAAAGGTATCTCCCGTGGTTACATACTCCAAATTCTCTACAGAAAGCGCTAAGAAACGGTTATATGCATCCATGCTATCCCATGGAGCTATTTCTGAACATTGGCTTGGAGAAGCCATATTAACAGTCATAATTCGATGTACGGTAATATTTTCTTTGTCCAGTTCGGGATAAATGGCATTAAAGGCACCGATATGATCTTCGTGCGGATGAGTTAATATCCATAAATCCACTTCGTTTCCGTGTAAGTTTAATATATCTTTTACATATTGGGCGTCTTCCGTCCAACCGCCGTCGATTACTATTAATCCCTGTTTGGGATTGTATATTGTATAGAAAGAGGAGTTACTATGACGGGGGCCGTATTGTGTTACGGTCCATTGATTTTTTGCAAAAATATTAGTGTATTTATACAAAAATAATCCAAGCAAAATTAATAAAAGAAAAGAAAATGCAAGAATGATTATTTTTGTTTTTGTCCTTTTTTTCATGTTACTCTCCTAAAAATCCAATCTAACTTATCATAACATAATTTGTGTATTTAATCCACAAAAATAAACCGGCATCCTTAGAAACAGACACCGGTTACTGGACATATTATCGATTGGCAAGTTCTGTTGTAATATCTTCCCAAGTTACATTCTTTTCAGCCATTAAAACCATCATATGATAGAGGAAATCACTGATTTCATATTTGATTTCGTTGGCATTGGGATTCTTTGCTGCAATAACAATTTCCGTAGCCTCTTCTCCAAGCTTCTTGAGAATTTTATCCACACCTTTATCAAAAAGGTAATTGGTGTAAGAGCCTTCTTTGGGATTGATTTTGCGATCTTTAATGACATTGAAAACATCCTCAAATACCATTAAGGGATTTGCAATATCTTCATAATCTTTTTTTACAATTTCGTTAAAGAAACAACTTCTGGCTCCTGTATGACATGCAGCTCCCACCTGAGCTACTTTTGCAAGTATGGTATCGTAGTCGCAATCTGTGGTAAGTGATTTTACATACTGGAAATGTCCGCTGGTTTCACCCTTTAACCACTGGGTTTTACGACTGCGGCTGTAATAACACATTTTACCTGTTCGCAAGGTGGATTTGTATGCTTCCTCGTTCATATAGGCTACCTGAAGAACTTCGTTTGTTTTGTAATCCTGTACAACAACAGGAATCAAACCGTTAGAATCTTTCTTCAACTGTTCCCAAGTATAAGTAGCTTTTAACCTTTTAACAGGGATGTTGTTTTGTTCACAAAGCTCTTTTAATGCTGAGATTTCCTTGCAGTTTTCATTAATTGCGTTACCGGTAATGCCGCATACATTTTCATTTGCAAACAATGTTAACATCTGATCCAGCGCTATTTCATTCATGGATACAAAGAATGGTAACTGAATTGTATCCATGGTTTTATGAATATGATGTGGATTCATCAGTATCATTCGATCGACATACTTTTCGATTTTTTCTTTGTTTGCAGATAAGGTTTCGGCATCCTGATAGGAAATCATAATTTTATCCTTGCCAAATTTTAATGATACCTCTTCGGTTATTTCAATATTTGACTGCTTAGTATAATCAAGTACAGCTTTTTTGCAACCGGTATAGAGAATCTTTTTAATATCTTCCATACGTTTAACATTGCCTGCGCCATATACATCTACTTCGCATGTAGCACAAATTTCTTTCATAATATCCAAGGCAGCATCATGTTCAGCATCGGTTTCTGACATATCAAAAATAATTAATTCATCTGCACCGGCATCGCAGTATCTAGATGCCAACATAACCGGATTTTCATCAATTACGGTTACATCAAACAGAGATTTAACGCAGTTAGTACGATATAAATAAAGACAAGGTACAAATTCTTTAGTAATCATTTTATAAGCTTCCTTTCGTACTGAGTACATCAGTTACTCTTTCGTCATATCCGGTTGCCATATCAAGTGCCTTTCCAAAGGCTTTAAACATGGCTTCCATCATGTGATGGTTATTACCGGGAGTCAATATTTTGATGTGAAGATTCATACCTGCACTGTAGCTTACTGCATAGAAGAATTCCCTGGCAAGTTCTGTTTCCATATCTCCTACTTTTTCAACAGTAAAATCACACTCAAATTGTAAATAGGGTCTTCCGCATAAATCAACTGCGCAGAGAGCCAAGGTTTCGTCCATGGGCAGAATAAAATATCCGTATCTGCGAATTCCCTTTTTATCACCTACAGCCTCTTTAATAGCTTTACCCAAGACGATACCGGTATCTTCAATAGTATGATGACCGTCTACATTTAAGTCTCCTTTTACTTTACAGGTCAAATCAAAGAAACCGTGCTTGGAAAAACCTTCCAACATATGGTCAAAGAAGCCGATACCGGTAGAAATATCAGATTTGCCGCTTCCGTCAATATTTAAATCAATCTGAATATCGGTTTCCTTTGTCTGTCTTTTAATATCAGCTGTTCTGGACATATTCCCTCATTTCTCTGCTTGATAAAGCAGTGTATGAATTAATCTTCAAATCTAACCTTAATACTGTTTGCGTGTGCTGTCAAGCTTTCGCTTTCAGCAAACAATTCGATGTCTTTGTGTAATTTTTCCAGTGCTTCTCTGGAGTAAGAAATAATGCTGGATTTCTTAATAAAATCATCCACATTAACCGGTGAGAAAAATTTAGCAGTACCGTTTGTAGGTAAAATGTGGTTAGGACCTGCGAAATAATCTCCTAAAGGTTCAGAAGAATACTCGCCTAAGAAAATAGCACCTGCATTACGTATTCTGGTCATAGTATCAAATGGATTCTTTGTCAGAATTTCTAAGTGTTCTGATGCTATTTCATTGGTGGTTTCGATAGCCTGTTCCATACTGTCTGCTAATAAAATATATCCGTAATTATCCAATGATTTTTGAATGATTTCTTTTCTGGAAAGTACAGCGGTAAATTTATCAACTTCTTCTGAGACTTTCTTTGCCAGTTCCTCAGATGTTGTGATTAAAATGGCACTTGCCAATTCATCATGTTCTGCCTGTGAGAGCATATCTGCAGCTACGTAGCGGGGATTTGCTGTTTCATCCGCAAGAACAAGGATTTCACTGGGACCGGCAATAGAATCAATGCTTACATAACCATATACTGCTTTCTTTGCCAAAGCAACAAAGATATTGCCGGGACCGGTAATTTTATCTACTTTTGGGATGGATTGTGTACCAAATGCAAGTGCGGCAATTGCCTGTGCCCCGCCTACTTTGTAAATGGTATCTACACCTGCAATATCTGCAGCAACTAAAGTACCGGGATTGATTTTACCTTCTGCATTGGGCGGTGTTGTCATAATAATTTCGCGTACACCGGCTACCTTTGCAGGAATTACATTCATAAGAACGCTGGAAGGATAGGCTGCTTTTCCGCCGGGTACATATACACCCGCTTTATCAATGGGGGTAATTTTCATACCTAAAATTGTGCCGTCTTCCTTTGCATCAAACCAGCTGTTGCGCAACTGTTTCGTGTGGAAAACACGAATGTTCTCTGCAGCTTTACGAATCACATCGATTAATTTATCATCCATCAAGGAATAAGCCTCATCGATTTCGGCACGTGTTACTTTGATGTTGTCTGCATTTAAATCGTATTTGTCGAATTTTTTTGTGTACTCAAAAATGGCAGAATCTTTATTGGTTCTTACATTTTCGATGATTTCATTTACAGTTGCTTCGTACTGTGAATAATTGTTGGGACTTCTTTTTAATAAGTCCTCCATAAGATTTTTCTTTGTATCTTCAGTTAAGTTAATAATCTTCATAATCTTTCTCCTTAATCCGCATATGGAAATAATAGTTATTTTGCCTGTTTTTCTTCATCTAACTGCTTGCGGATGCGGTGGAGTAAGTCTTTGATGCGGGCTGATTGCATTTGCATACTTACGGGATTTACAATCATTCTTGCAGACAAAGGACAAATCTCCTCTAAAACCATGAGCCCGTTTTCTTTTAAGGTACCACCGGTTTCTACAATATCAACGATTACATCGGAAAGCTCAACAATGGGCCCCAATTCTACCGAACCATTTAATTTAATAATATCTACGGTTTGATATTTTTGATTATAGAAATAGTCTTTCGCAATATTGGGATATTTGCTGGCTACACGAATACGTTCATGATGCTTCAACAGCTCTTCGGCTTCTTTGGGACCGCAGACACACATACGGCACTTTCCAAAGCCCAAATCCAATACTTCGTACACATTACGATTTTCTTCTAAAATAGTATCTTCTCCTACAACACCGATATCTGCGGCACCATATTCAACATAGGTGGGAACATCAGGTCCCTTTGCCAAGAAGAAGCGTAATTTCAATTCCTCGTTTACAAAAATTAATTTGCGGGAATCTTTGTCTTTCATTTCTTCACAGGTAATACCGATTTTTTCAAGTAATTCCAGTGTTTTATTTGCAAGTCTTCCTTTGCCTAACGCAAAAGTTAAGTATTTATCGTTACTCATATAAACCTCTATTCCGGAATCAACTGCACTTTAGCACCGGCTTTTCTTGCTGCAATTGCCTTTGCCAGCTGTTCCTTGTAGTTTTTGTCAGTATAATAAATGGTTTGTTTTTCTTCTTTAATGTTTAAAGCAACTTTCTGACGATTTAATGCTTCTAACATATCATCAACAACTACTGCAAATCCGATTGCTGCAGCTTCTTTACCAAATTTTTGAATCAGTTTATTATATCGTCCGCCGGTTACAATAGCATCTCCTAAACCGTAGGTATATGCTTTGAAAATAATACCTGTATAGTAATGATATCTGCTGAGCATACCCATATCAAAAGATACATACTCTTCCACACCATATAATTTCAAAACTTCATAAATAGCTTCCAAACGGTGGATTGCATTTCTGGATAAATCATTGTTTACCAGGTCTAAACAAGCCTTGAGAGATTCAATATCACCGAACATATCGGTTACTTTTAATAAATTTGTACGATAGGGTTCGGATATTGCTTTGGATTGTAATAAATTTTCGGCAGCGAAATAATTTTTGCCGCTAATATAATCCCGAAGCTGATTTTCTGTCTCGGGATCTAAGCCGGCCTCTGCACATAATCCTTTGAAGAATTCCACCTGACCGATACTTAACTGGAAGTTTTTTAGGCCAGTATCCTTCAGACATTGGATAACCATGCTGAGCATTTCAGCATCTGCCTGAATGGAATCGTCATTAATGAGTTCTGCACCGATTTGAGTTACTTCCTTTAATTTACCCTGCAAGTTAGAAGTATTGATAAACGTATTTCCCAAATAACAGAAACGAATGGGAACGGATTCCTCTAAGTAATATTTGGCTGCACATCTTGCAATGGACGGTGTAAAATCCGGACGAAGAACTAAGGTATTTCCTTCCTTATCAAAGAATTTGTATAATTCGTTGGAAGGAGTTGTTCCGATATCCTTTGAATAAACATCGAAAAATTCAAAGGTAGGTGTCTGAATGTCTTCATATCCGTAACTGCCGATTACATGATGTAATTTATTTTCAATCCATAATTTTTTTGCATATTCATTTCCGTAAATATCTCTGACACCTTCCGGTGTATGTAATAATTTTTGATTCATAAAACTCTCCTTATTTCAAACACAACTAATGCATTTTGCTGACTTTAGTGTGGTAACGTGCTAATTAATTAGCATAATAAACCATGCATCCGTTAAAGTCAAGCCTTTTTAGGGAAATTATTCATTTTCTTCTCTGGATTCTAAATCTTGACTGAGCATATCCAAATAAGGAACTAATACACCACTCTTCTTTGGCAAAATGTAAGTTTCATCCAATTCATCAAAGCGAAAACTTTTTCTTCCGCCTTCGGTTGCTCTTTTCCAAAATTCATATAGTTTTTCAAAGGTTAAATAATATAATAAATTTTTATGAGTATAAAAAATCAGAATAAAAGCAATTCCGCCTTGTTTTTCAAAATTTTTCATAAAATCAATCTGATGTTCGTGAATGTTCTGGAGAGAAAAGGTATCCACGGCACATTCTTTTGCAGCAAAACACACGGGAATTCCCTGTACGGCACCGATGTAGTCAACGGTACTCTTTTGGTCAAAATAGGCCAATGTAATATGGCGCGTATCCTTATCCATTTTAACGGGAGTAATAGGGGTTGGAATCTTTTGTATGAGAGCCAATCCGTTTTCGGCATATTTTTCATTGGTACGATTAATCATATCTTCCAAGGTGGAACCGCGAAGACCTCTGGAATTCCATGTGGCCATTAACTTAAAACCTCCAAGATTTTTTCAAATTGTGTTGGTATTGGTGCTACTATTGTTTTATTGCTTAATGAGCTTAAACCTTCCTCTATTTTGGGAAACTCAATGCGGTAAGCGTGTAAAAGCTGGAAACTTTGATTGTATTTTTGTGCTGCCTGTTTATTAAAACCTTCATTTCCGTATTTGCGGTCTCCCATTAAAGGATGTCCGACGCTTGCTAAATGTGCACGTATTTGATGGGTTTTCCCTGTAATCAACTCAACTTCTAAATATGTGGAATTATGTTTGAGGCTTTGAAGGGGGTCGTATACAGTTTGAATATCATTTCCTTCTTTGGAAACGTGGACGGTATTTGTTTTCTCATCTTTTTGAAGTGAGCCTGTCAAAGTGACTTTTTCGGTCAATTTTCCGTAACAAATTGTACGGTAAAATTTCCGGATGGTTCTTTTGCGAATCAATTCACTTAGTACTTGACTGCCTTTTAAGGAGATACCGCACAAAACCAAACCGCTGGTATTGCGGTCTAATCGATTGCAAACGGAAGGTTTGAATAAATTAAGTTCGGTATTGGATATTTTACCGGTTTCTAACAGATAACCTATCATCCACTCATTTAAACTTAAGTCATTATCCTTTGCTTTTTGTGTTAATACACCGGCAGGCTTATTTAGAATTAAAACATCGGAATCTTCATATAAAACAGTGATATGCTCTTTTGATAAACTTTTATAAGCGTTCAAATATTCAGCATTATCATCAAATGTTTTCCCGGAGAATTTTTCAAATGTTTCATCCGAAAAGAAAAAACTAACAGTATCTCCTACCGTTAAGATTTCTTTTCCTTCTGCCTTTTTCCCGTTCAAAGTAATATTCTTTTTTCTTAACATCTTATATAGAAAGGAAGTACCCGCATTGGGCAGGTATTTATGAAGAAATTTATCAAAGCGCTGCCCTGCATGACTTGCTTCTATTTGAAATTGTTGCATTGTATTTCTCCGTTCAAAAGGTTTTTAGGTTATAAAACAACGGATTTTAATGTTTCGGCAATCTCCATAGAGTTCTCTGTTTCGCTTTCCAAAACATTTAATTGATTAATCCGTTCAATATATTTATTTAAATCTGTGAATATCTTCAACGTAATATTTTTGTGCCCATCTATTTTTAAAACTTTCAATACATGTTCATTAAAATCCTTTTCGGTAAAGTTTTTCATTTCTGTATAACCGCAAATGGTGTTTTCTTTAATGACCATATGAGCAATATTATATGTTTTTGAATAAGTGGTAAATACCATGTCATATAATTCGGTTAAATTATAGGAACAATTATCTAATCTGTCACAGGTACTATTGCTGCAACTTTTAAAACGAAGAAACATAATGCAACTAATTAAACTTTTACTTGCAGGAAGGCATCCCAAAACAGCAACCACGGTAAGTAGGTTCATTCTGGTTTTCGTAGCCATATAGCCGGCAATAAACAAACTTAACGGAATGGCAAAAAAGATAATGGTACGGATGATTTCATATTTCTTTTGTGAATTTAAATAATTTCTGGTTCCCTTTACACCGGAGGTGCTGAATAATCTGATAAAATGTTTCAAAGTGAATTCTCCTATATCTTGTGTTAATTATGTTCTTTAATTTTACGTACAATGGGTAAAAGAATATTGTGTGGTATCATTTTGGTCAATAAAGCAAAGCCTTTGATTGGCAAGCTGTATACGGACACAGCTTTCTTGGCACAGGAATCATTTAATGCTTTATATACAACATCATAGCTGTCCACTAAAGACATCGCTTTAATAGCTAACATTTTTCCGCCCTTCTCCGCAATATCAAAAAATGGCGTGTCTACAGGGCCGGGACATACGCTGGTTACAATAATCCCTTTATTTTTTAACTCCATACGCAGAGCTTGTGTGAAACTGTGTACATAGGCTTTGGAGGCTGCATATACCGCAAAACCGGGCTGAGGCATAAATGCTGCCGAAGAGGCCATTTGAATGATTCTGGTCCCCTTTATCATATATGGTATACAAAGGTGAGTTACTTTTGTCAATGCTTCACAGTTTAGGCGAATCATCCCCATTTGTTCTTCATATTCCAACTGGGCAAAATCGCCGATTACACCGTATCCGGCACAATTGACAAGCATACGAATCTGACAGTTGTATTCTTTTAATATATCCCTCAGGTACGCTAACTGTATGTCATCAGTAATATCCATCGGCAAAATTCGGGTATTATTGCGCATTCGACGGGATAATCTGACCAATTTTTCTTTGCGTCTGGCAATTAACCATATCTCATCCGTTTTTCTGATATGAGCATCGATTTGCAAGGCGAATTGCTCTCCTAACCCGGAGGATGCGCCTACAATAATAACAATACTTTTGGACATTATTTATTTCCCTTCTTTTTATGAACATTACGTATGGTCTTCTTTTTTGTTGCTTCCTTTGGTTTAACGTTTTTATTCCCGGAAACGGTTGTCTTCTTTTTATTGTTAGATGAGTTGTATTTCGGGATGTAAGTATTATTTTCCGTGGATTGTTTTCGCGGTCTGATTAAACATTTCTTATCATAGCCGATTAAATCTTCACGTCCCGCAATGGTCAGAGCTTCCAAAACCAAATCATAATTCTTGGGATTTCGGTATTGAATCAGAGCACGTTGCATTGCTTTTTCATGAGGATTTTTACATACATATACCGGCTGCATATTTCTGGGATCCAAACCGGTATAATACATTACTGTAGATATTGTGGAAGGTGTTGGATAGAAATCCTGCACCTGTTCCGGCATATATCCCAAATCTCTCAAATATTCCGCAAGCTCTATAGCTTCTTTTAAAGTAGAACCCGGATGAGAACTCATTAAGTAAGGAACCAGGAATTGCTTCTTTCCTAACTTATCGTTCAAACGCTTATACTTATTAAGGAATTTTTCGTAAACAGCATTTTCAGGTTTGCCCATTTTTTTTAAAACAGCATCTGAAATATGCTCAGGAGCAACTTTTAACTGACCACTGATATGATGCTCTACCAGCTCTTTGAAAAAAGTATCATCGGTATCAGCCAATAAATAATCAAAACGAATACCTGAACGAACAAATACTTTTTTGACACCGGGCAAAGCGCGCAATTTGCGTAACAAAGACAAATAATCCGAATGGTCTACTTTGAGATTCTTGCATGGTGACGGAAATAAGCATTGACGATTTTTACATACACCATGTGTCAGTTGTTTATCGCAGGAAGTATGTCTGAAATTGGCAGTTGGACCACCTACATCATGAATATACCCTTTAAAATCATTATCCTTAATAAGAATCTTGGCTTCTTCCAGAATGGACTCATGACTTCTGACCTGTATGGTTCGTCCCTGGTGAAATGTAAGGGCACAGAAACTGCATCCGCCAAAACATCCTCTGTTGCTGACTAGGGAAAACTTGATTTCTGAAATAGCCGGTACACCGCCTGCTTCTTCATATGAGGGATGATAGGTTCTCATATAAGGAAGGGCGTAAATATCATCCATTTCTTGGGTCGTTAAGGGTGTTTGCGGAGGATTCTGTACTACAAAAATTTGATTTGGGTATGGTTCTATTAAACGTTTTCCATTGCAAAAATCAGTGTTTTGATATTGAATGGAGAAACTTCTTGCGTATTCTTTAGAATCCGCTTTCATAACTTCATAGGACGGTAAAATTACATTATCGTATATTCCGGATATGTCTTTGGTCTTGTATACTGTTCCGGCAACAAAAGTAATATCTTTCACAGCGATACCACTGTTTAAAGCATCGGCAATTTCTACAATGGATTTTTCACCCATGCCGTAAGAAATTATATCAGCTTGTGAATCCAACAAAATGGAACGTTTGAAACTATTTGACCAATAATCGTAATGAGCCATTCTTCGGAGACTGGCTTCAATTCCGCCGATAATAATGGGAACATCCCGATAAGATTTTCGAATCAAATTACCATATACAACAGTTGCGTGGTCGGGACGTTTGCCCATCACACCACCGGGAGTATAGGCATCCGTGTTTCGCAATTTTTTAGAAACAGAATAATGATTTACGCAACTGTCCATATTTCCGGATGAAACAAGAAAACCAAGCCGGGGTTTTCCTAAAATAGTAATACTCTCAGAATCTTTCCAATCGGGTTGGGAAATAATACCTACTGTATATCCCCTGGATTCTAAAACACGACTGATAATAGCCGGTCCGAAAGACGGGTGATCCACATAAGCATCTCCAATTACATAAACAAAATCCAGTTGATCGATATTTCTGTCTGCCATATCTTGTTTGCAGATGGGTAAAAAACCATTATTTGAATATTCCATAGTAATCCTCTATATAAAAATCAGCTTGTTTCAATTTCTCTTCTCTTTGTTTTGCGGAATATGCATCTTCTACTGCACATACCCGCATTCCCGCGTTTTTACCCGCTTTTATTCCGTGTACAATATCTTCAAATACCAAACAATATTCAGGTTCAATTTCTAATTCGGATGCAGCTGCTAAATAGATATCCGGAGCAGGCTTACCTTTTAAACCGTCACTGCCTGTTTTTATAACTGCAAAGAATTCACTTATATTTCGGGCTTTTAATACATTGTCAACCAGTTCTCGGGAATTGCTGGAGGCAATTGCCAGTTTAATATCACGTTTCTGACATTCTATTAAAAATTCATAAACGCCGGGTTTTAGGAAAACTTCATTTTCATATTTATCCCAAGCCATTGTATTCCAATCATCCATCATTTCTTCACATGTACGGGGAATTGGGTAATGTGTACTTACCCACTCGGCTGTTTCACGAAAACTCATTCCTTCTATTTCTGCCTGAAAAGCATCTAATTCCTCTCTTGTAGCTGCCAGACCATAGTGGTTTAAATATTCAATATCAATTTGTCGCCAAATCCACATGGAATCGACCAGGGAACCATCTAAATCAAAAATTACTGCTTTGATGTTTGTTATCATAAATACTCCTATTTGTGTATACCTGCATCCTGTTTCAGAATATCAATTTCTTTTTGGGTAAGCTCACGAAATGCACCGGGCATCAGGCTTTCATCTAAGGAAATACTTCCAAATGAAATTCGTTTTAAGGAAAGAACCTGATTATCTACAGCCTGAAGCATACGTTTAACCTGATGAAATTTACCTTCATGAATCGTCAAATGAATATGGGTATCATCTATTACTACAACATCGGCCGGTAAGGTGAGTTTGTCCTCTCCGATATCTACCCCTTGTTCTAAGGCTACGATATCGTCCTGTTTGAGCGAATGTTTAATAGTAACAAAATATGTTTTATCCACGTGTTTTTTCGGACTTAATAGACGATGGGCAAGGTCTCCGTCATTAGTAATAATTAATAAACCTTCTGTGTCCTTGTCCAAGCGACCTACGGGAAACAGATCTTTTTTTCGTACACCATTTAATAAATCCAATACAGTTTGGTTGTGATTGTCCTGAGTGGCACTTACAACTTGTGCCGGTTTATTAAGCATATAATACTGAAAAGTACTATATTGTAATAATTTGTTGTTATATGTTATTTCTGTATTATTTTCATCAAATTTATAATCTGCATTTTTGCAAACCACACCGTTAACGGATATGGCTCCGGACTTGATAATTGATTTTACCTGACTTCTTGTACCAAGTTCCATTTCGGTCAGAAATTTATCTAAACGTATCATATTATGTCCTCATTTTAACATATATTTATTTAACTTTTAATTTGGAGTGAATCATGTTCCTGACACTTTTGTTTATCGTAATAACGATATTGATTCTGACAAATTCCCAGGTGAGTATATCTTATGCATTAAGCGGTTTCGCTTTATGGTACGGAAAAATGATTCCTACGTTATTGCCTTTTATGATATTGTCAGGTGCATTAATCAGACTAAATTTATCTGAAAAGTTTGCTTCTGTGTTACATCCGTTTTTGGGGAAAATGTTTAAATGCAGTAAAAATGTAACATATGCTATAATTATAGGTTTTTTGTGCGGATTTCCCATGGGGGCCAAAGTGACGGCAGATTTACTGGAAAATCACAAAATCAACCAAAAAGAAGCTGCATTTCTGCTGGCATTTAATAATAATATCGGTCCTGTATATTACTGTGGATTTGTTATTCCGCTTTTACAAATAAAAAATACAGGGATTGCCCTTTTGGGCATGTACGGAATTCCTCTTATGTACGGTTTTCTTTTAAGAAGAACCGTTTTTTCGGAAATGAATGATTTTGAAACAGTTCTCACAAACACTAATCCCATAGTCCGCAATAACATCCCAAACTACTCTCTGTTTGATGCTGTGGATGCTTCCGTAAAAAATGCTGTGCAAAGTATATTAACACTTTGTGGTTATATGATTCTGTTTAATACACTTAATATACTGCCGCATTTTATAGTTCCTGCTTTTCGGGTGTACCTTTCGCCTTTATTGGAAGTGACCGGCGGACTGAATCAAATTGCCGCAACATTACCTATATACAGCTTATGTATTCTCCAATTCGGCGGATTATCCTGTATTGCACAAACAAACGGTATGATTAAAGGAACCGGTCTATCCCTGGGGAATTACATATTACATAAAATAAATCTCACAATAATAACTTTTGTTTATTATTGTGTAATTATATGTTTATTTCACGTTAAGCTTTTTTGAATATTTTCTTTATGAATTTTGTTCCTAAAAGAAGAGTCAAAATCCAAAATACGGAAAAACCAAGCAACAATAAGAAACGCTTGGGGTTCAAGATTCTGTCTAAAATATTTTCTTTAGAAACGACCGGTTCATAGGTTTCTACAGTAATACACTCTTCACTGTTATAATACATATCAATAAAAGCGGAAATGTCAGAATTGTCCTGCTGAACAGGTCTGAAAGTTTCAAATTTGGAAAGCATGTTACTGTCTGCCAAAAGATCAAATTTATTATAAGCTCTTACAATTACTTTTGGACTGGTATTTTCCGGTATTTCTATGTCTAAAGAAATATTTTGTACGTACTCACCTGTTAGTCCGTTGCAGCCGGGCCAAGGATAACGTACACTATAGGTCCGACCTCCGTCAATACTGTAATCATAGTATTGGATGTGATTGGAATAATCGGCAGCATTGACTGAGATGGACAATTTTCCGGTCTTATAATCAGCATGTAAAACATCAATAGAACATAAATCTGGTTCAGTGTAGTCGTTAAAAGTGGTCTGAATGGTATCGTTTGTTGTGAGATTTTGTAACTGCGTCGGTAATTTTTGCTCAAATGAATTATCTAAATTTAAAAAAGTAGCGATTGCCTTTGCATCTCGGATCCCAAATTCCTTAAACATCTCTTCAGTGCAATACGCGCCATCTCTAATTTCATCTACATGACAATGTTCAATAATGACCGCAGGAATATCTCTGGCAACACACTCTCTTATCATGCCGTAATAATCATTACCATTGTCGTTTGCTCGGGTCTTTATTCCTCTTATAAACAACCCCATATCTTCCATTTCTTTTAGCTGCAAATAAGCAAATTGATAAGCCGGAGCATGGTAAGGTTCTTTTAAGGGAATCCATACTTCCGAACCAAAGATAGTGTGTTTTTCAGAAGCATTATAATGTAGGCTGAAGAGAAAATCAGCATTTACTTCTTTTGCAAAAACTGCCCGTTCTCTTAAAGATAAATCCACATCTGTGGTTCTTGTAGTATATACAGTGATTCCGGGATATTTAGTTAACTCTTCTATCAATGCATTGGCAGTAATGAGATTAATATCTTTTTCATAAAAATTCGGATTGGAATCCGTTCCTAAATTTTCACCGCCGTGTCCTGGATCGATTACAATTACAATATTGCCATCGTTTGGAACAAGTGGTGAAGCCTGTGCAGGTAAGGCTGTATAATATATCATAAGTACAGAACATAGGATTAATAATATTTTTTTCAAATTTAATTCTCCACATTTATAAGTAAAACCGGTTTCTCTTGAAACCGGTTTTACTTTAACTTTTATTCTTCTTCCTCGGTAATAATCATATCGCCGGTTGTTTCAGCTTCTACTAATTCGTCCACAGGATGTAATTCAGCACGATTAGACTGAATAATATCTTTGTACTGATTTAATCCGGCTATTAAACTCTCGTAATTTGCAACTGAAGTATTTGTAGTGCTAACGATTAAATTTTCTAAATGATTCAGAACATCATCCATGTATTGCATAGCAGCTGTTTTAACACTGTTTGCTTCCATCATAGCATTGTCCAAAATCTGCTGTGCCTGATAGGTTGCAGAAGTAACAACCTCATTTGCCTGAGCATAAGCCTGCTGCATGATTTCATGTTCGCTGATTAACTTATTAGTATGAACGGTTGCTTCGTTAATAAGTGCTTCAGCTTTGGCACGTGCATCGTTTAAGATGGCTTCTTTGTTGCTGATTACTTTTTGATATCTTTTAATTTCTTCAGGGGTGCTCATACGAAGATCTTGAAGATATTCATCGATTTCTTCTTTGTTTACAATGATTTTCGTGTTGGAAAATGCTTGAAATTTACAACTATCAATATACAATTCAATATCATCAATTAATTGTTCGATTTTACTCATATAACACCTCGCTGATTTATATATTCCCAATATTAATAATTATACTTTTCTTTGACAAGTTTTGCAATACTTTCCGGTACATAAGGTGATAAATCTCCATGAAAACCGGCTACCTGTCGTACACCGGAAGAACTAATATATGAATATCCCGGACTGGTTGCCATAAATACAGTTTCAAGTGAGCAATTTGACAACTGGCTGTTGTATTGAGCGGTTTGCATTTCATACTCAAAATCACCGATTCCTCGTAATCCGCGAATAGATATGGGAATATCGTGTTGACTGGTATAATCAACCAACATACCGCTAAAACTGTCCACTGTTACATTGGGAAATTCCTTTGTAACCTCTTTTAACATCTTAACACGTTCTTCTACAGAAAACAATGGGGACTTTTCGGGATTGTTTAAAATTCCGATAATTACTTCATCGAAAACTGCAGCTGCTCTCTTGATAATATCCAAATGACCATAAGTTACCGGATCAAAACTTCCGGGATAAATAGCACGGCTCATAATATCCTCCTAATCAGCCTTTCTTTGTAAGAAATAATGTTTATTGGTTTTATATTTCTTTTCTTTAATAATTTCAAAACCCAGTTCGGATAAATATGGTAACTCTTTTTTTAAGGAAGTTTCCACAATGATCAAGGTATCCACCGTAACATATTTCATATTACTTAGCATTCGCAAGACATTTTCTTCATATCCGCTGTCATAAGGCGGATCCATGAAAATAATGTCTACACTTTTTTCATAAATACCGGATAATCCGGCACTGGCATCCTGCTTTAAAATAATAGCAGAATCTGCCAATTTAGTAAACTGTAGATTTTGTTGAATGCAATTAATTGCTGCGGGAGCATTTTCGATAAAATAGGCTTTTTTTGCGCCGCGACTTAATGCTTCGATACCTATTCCGCCGCTTCCGCTGAATAAATCTACAAATACGGCTCCGGGTACATGGTTTTGTAACATATTAAATAAGGTTTCCTTGATGCGGTCCGTAGTAGGACGTGTATCTAAACCTTCCGGAGTTTTTAGAGGCATACTCCGAGCCACACCTGCAATTACTCTCATGATTTTCTCCTGAACAAATAATAAATTCCCTGTGTTGATTATCCTCTTACCTTCGTGCCTTTTCCATCTCGTTTTCCTAATTTCAATGAATTTAATACCAGATTTTTGCTCTTATAAGGAATAACTACTTCTATACCATTCTGAGTATAATATACAGCCTCGAGTTCATCCTTGGCATCCAGTTTCATGCCGCGCACACCAATAGCAGTCTTTTTCTTTTCCGGTATCTCATCGATAGGGAATCGTAAGAAGTAACCATCCTTGGATTGCAAAACAATATTCTTCTGATCGTGAATACAAATAATGCTGAGAACTTTATCATCATCTTGCAATTTAGTAGCTGCTACAGTACGTTTTGTTACATCAAATTCACCGCCATCCACAACTTTCATCATAGATTGCTTGGTAACAAACAATACACGACAAAGATTCAGTTCGGTCTGATTGGTGATAAATATGATATCTTCCTTTTCGGAGCTGTAGTTACTTACATTATCAATAGGAGTTCCTTTGTCTCTGAATTTACCAAAAGGTAAGTCTAATACTTTGATTATATGCAACTGTCCGGAGTCTGTAAAAATACAAATTTTGCCGGTGTTTTTGCACTTAAATACATATTTGTTTTCTGCTGCGACAGCATCCTTGTTACGTTCGTAAGTGGCCATATCAATGGTTTTTGCATAACCAAAACGGTCCATTAAGAACATAATATCCATTTCTTCCAGCTCCTTCTCTTTATAAACGGCTTCTTCTGCGTTTTCGATAGAAGTTCTTCTGGGACGTGAATACTCTTTCTTGATTTCTTCCAGCTCGTTGATGATAACCTGGGCCATGGAGTCTCTTCTATCCAAAATATCTTCATAACGGAAAATATTGGTCATGGTATCTTCATGGTCTTTGATTAAAGCTTCGATTTCCAAACCGATTAATTTGTATAAACGCATTTCCAAAATTGCATTAGCCTGCTTTTCTGTAAATAAAAGCTGGGTTGCCATGATTTTGGATTCTTTGGACTTGAATTTAATGCCTTCGATTTCACCGTTTACCAGACAGTTTTTGGCCATGGCACGATCCTTGGAACCGCGCAAAATTTCAATAATTAAGTCAATTACATTGCAGGCTTTGATTAAGCCTTCCTGAATCTCCTTCTTTTCCAGTTCTTTCGCCAAAAGGTTGGTGTACTTACGTGTGGCAACCTGGAATTGGAAATCCACGCAGGCTTTGATAATGCCCTTTAAGCCCATTACCTCCGGGCGTCCGTCGGAAATGGCCAGCATATTTACACCGAAAGTGTCCTCTAAACGGGTCTTTTTATATAACAGATTTGTGAAGTTTTCTACATCAGCATCCTTACGAAGTTCAATTACAATACGAATGCCTTCCTTGGAGGACTGATTGGAAATATCTACAATATCCTGGGTTTTCTTGGTTTCGGAAAGAGCTGCTACATCAGTTAAGAATTTGCCGATATTGGCTCCAATCATAGTATAAGGGATTTCGGTAATAACCAGATTGGTCTTACCGCCCTTTGCCTTCTCTACTTCTACTTTGCCGCGGATTTTGACTTTGCCTACGCCGGTTTCGTAGATTTCCAAAAGCTCATCCTTGTTGGTAACAATGCCGCCTGTAGGGAAATCAGGACCTTTTACATAGCGCATCAGCTCTCTTGTAGTAATGTTTTCATCCAACATATATGCTTTGGTTGCATCAATGACTTCCGAAAGATTATGAGGCGGAATATTGGTTGCCATACCAACTGCAATACCTTCTGAACCGTTAACCAATATATTAGGGAATTTAACGGGCAAAACCAAAGGTTCTTTTTCGGTTTCATCAAAGTTGGGGCCGAAATCAACTACATCCTTATCCAAATCCGCAAGAAAAGCTTCCTGTGTAATCTTGTGAAGTCTGGCTTCCGTAAAACGCATGGCAGCGGCACCATCGCCTTCAATATTACCGAAGTTTCCGTGACCGTCTACTAAAGGTTGTCCCTTTTTGAAATCCTGAGTCATAACAACCAAGGCATCATAAATGGAACTGTCACCATGAGGGTGGTATTTACCCATAGTATCACCTACGATACGGGCACTCTTTCGATATGGCTTATCATAGCGAATACCAAGTTCGTGCATATCATAAAGAGTTCGTCTCTGTACCGGTTTTAAACCATCTCTAACGTCAGGAATGGCACGGGCGATAATTACACTCATGGCATAATCGATAAAGGACTTTTGCATGACCTCGGAGTATTCTGTTTTAATTATTCTATCGTCATTCATTGTTTAACCATCCTAAATATCTAATTGTGCATCGGTAGCGTGTTCGTAAATGAACGCTTTACGTGGTGCTACTTCTGTACCCATTAAAAGTTCAGTTACTTCTGATGCCATACGTGCATCTTCAATTTCCACCTGTTTTAATAAGCGGGTGTCCGGGTCCAGCGTGGTTTCCCAGAGCTGGGTGGCATCCATTTCACCAAGACCTTTGTATCTTTGTAAGGTAAAGGAGCCTTTGTGAGTTTTACGATACTTCTCCAATGCTTTGTCATCGTATAAATACTCTTCTTTTCCCTTGGCAGGCATTGCTTTATAAAGTGGCGGCATAGCCAGATATACATGTCCTTCAAAGATGAGTTCCGGCATAAATCGATAAAACAGAGTAAGAAGCAAAGTGGATATATGCTCACCGTCTACATCCGCATCGGCCATAATAATAATTTTGTCGTAACGGAGTTTGGTAATATCAAAATCATTACCATACCCCTCTGAAAAGCCGCAACCAAATGCATTAATCATGGTTTTAATCTCTGCATTTGCAAGAACTTTGTCGATACTTGCTTTTTCTACATTCAAAATCTTACCGCGAATGGGCAAAATGGCTTGGTATTCACGGTTTCTTGCCATCTTGGCGCTACCACCCGCAGAATCTCCTTCTACGATAAAAATTTCGCATTTGGAAGCATCCTTGGAAATACAGTTAGCTAATTTGCCGTTAGAATCAAAGGAAAATTTCGGCTTGGTCAACATGTTTGTGCGGGCTTTTTCCTCAGTTTTACGTATTTTTGCAGCTTTTTCCGCGCAGGCAATGATACTCTTTAAGGTTTCTAAATTTCTATCCAGAAAATGCACCAATTCTTCGCCGACTACTTTGGAAACTGCTTTTGTGGCATCCTGATTATCCAATTTGGTTTTTGTCTGACCTTCAAAACGAGGATCAGGATGTTTAATAGAAACCACTGCTGTCATACCGTTACGTACATCAGCGCCGGTAAAATTAGCATCTTTCTCTTTTAAAATATTTAATTCACGAGCATACGTATTGATAACATTGGTAAATACGGTCTTAAAACCTGTTAAATGTGTACCGCCTTCAGAGTTATATATGTTATTGCAGAAACCAAGAACATTCTCATGAAACTCATTTACATACTGGAAGGCTACTTCTACCATAATACCTTCGGATTCGCCTTTGATATATACACAATCATGAACCGCTTCACTACCTTTGTTAATATCCTTAATGAATCCGTTAATTCCGTCTGGTTCGTGGAATTCGATGCGCTCAGGAGTTTCTTTTCTCTTATCTTCAAAAATAATGGTTAACTGAGGATTTAAATAGGCTGTTTCGTGAAGTCTGGATTTAATATCATCTTCTTTGAAACGGGTTTTGTCGAAAATAGTATCATCCGGCAAAAATTGAATGGTGGTACCGGTTTCGCGGGTTTTTCCGATAACAGGAAGCAAACCTTCAATCAAATCAATGGTCGGAATACCCCGTTCGTATTTATCCTGGTAAATCTGTTTACCGTCCTTGACTGTTACGGTCAGCCAGTTAGATAAGGCATTTACTACAGAAGAACCTACGCCATGAAGACCGCCGCTGGTTTTGTAAGCGGAATTATCAAATTTACCACCGGCATGTAAGGTGGTAAACACCAGACGTTCTGCACTGATTCCTTTTTCGTGCATTCCTACGGGAATGCCTCGACCATTGTCAGAAATTGTTGCAGAGCCATCAGCCTCCAAAGTAACGGTAATGGTACTGCAATATCCGGCTAAATGCTCATCCACGGAGTTGTCTACTATTTCATAAATTAAATGATTCAGACCTTTGGTGGTAACCGAACCGATATACATACCGGGACGCTTACGTACCGCTTCCAATCCTTCTAATACTGTAATGCTGCTTGCATCATATGTGTTTTTTGCCATTATATAACCTCAGTCTTCTTGATTATTTTGTGCTTGATTATGTATTTTTTTGATTTTATTTTGTCAAAAAAAACACTTGGCACATTATCCCAATATTACGTTTATTATACACCATATATTGGGGGTAAGTCAAACAATATCTACCAATTCTTGGGAGACATAAAACAAAAAAGTCATATACCAAATATGCCGGAATATGACTTTTTAAACATATTACTTTCTAAATACTTCTAAAATCTACTTTACCCGAACTCTTTTGTTTCATATATTCGGTAATGGGTTTTAATTCTTCATCGGATAAGTATCCGGAATCAATCTTATTTACTGCCTCTGAGGCGGCCTTTAATACATTTGCATCAGCATATATATCACCTATTTTAAAGGAAAACTCGCCGCTTTGTCGAATTCCGAATAAATCACCGGGACCTCGAAGCTTCATATCCTCTGAAGCAATGAAAAAACCGTCATTGGATTTATTAAGTATATCCAAACGTTCCATAGTTTCTTTGTTATCCTGAGTGCTTACAAAAATGCAATAACTTTGGTGTTCCCCGCGACCGACACGACCTCTTAACTGATGTAATTGGGCAAGGCCGAATCGTTCTGCATTTTCCACCATCATAACTGTTGAATTGGGTACATTGATACCTACTTCAATAACTGTTGTAGATACCAATACATCAATATTCTTTTGGGCAAAATCTTCCATAATACGATTCTTATCGGACGGTCGCATTTTACCGTGCAAGGTGGCAATTTGGATATCTGCAGGTAATGCTGCGCGAAGCTTTTCGGCGTATTCCAAAACATTCTCTAAATTTTCCATTTCCCCCTCTTCTACCATGGGACAAATGACATATGCCTGACGGCCGCTTCGCACCTCTTTTTCTATAAACTGGTATGCTTTTGGCCGGAAGGAAGTGTTTACTACGCAGTTTTTAATAGGTAAACGATTGGCAGGAAGTTCGTCAATAACAGAAATTTGTAAATCTCCATATAAAATAATTGCTAGGGTCCTGGGGATGGGGGTTGCGCTCATGACAAGAACATGGGGATTATGCCCCTTATTTGCTAAAATCTCTCGTTGTCGCACCCCAAAACGATGTTGCTCGTCCGTTACAACCAATGCAAGATTTTTAAAGATTACTTTTTCTTGTATGACTGCATGGGTACCGATTACCAGATTTGCGTCTCCTCGTTCTATTTTTTCATATGCAAGACGTTTTTCTTTGGCAGTCATGCTTCCCACTAAAAGCACCGGCTTAAAATTAATGTGATATTTTTCGATAAATTCACATATATCCTCATAATGCTGTGTTGCTAATACTTCAGTCGGAGCCATCATGGCACCCTGATAACCGTTAGAAACACACATAAGAAGGGATAATACTGCGATAATAGTTTTTCCGGAACCTACATCACCTTGAACCAAACGATTCATACAATAGGGTGAATTTAAATCGCTTCTGATTTCTGCCCATACTTTTTTCTGAGCTTTGGTCAATGAATATGGCAAAACTTCAAGAAAACGCACCGTATCTGCTGTTTCGATCATTTGATATTCGTTTGGCAATTGATCACAACGGTCTTTGTTTTGACGTAAGTAGTACAAAAAGTCAAAAAATTCATCGAAAACCATTCTTTTACGTGCTTGTAAGAGCATATCAGTGTTTTTCGGAAAATGAATATTATGCAAAGCGTCTTTATAGGGCAATAAATGATATTCTGCAAGAAGTTTTTCCGGATAATGTTCTGTAGGCAAGGGATGTGTTGATAATACCTGTTTTACTGCTTTTTGGATGGCTTGGTTGGTAATTCCCTTGGTTAATGCATATTTGGGTTGTATGGCGCTTAAAAGACCTTTGTACTCATCAAATTTATAGATTTTCGGCTGCTCCATAATTTTGGCAGGACCTTTGGATTGTATCATACCGCGAAAAATAAAAGTACTGCCGTTTCTAAGTACATTTTTCAAAAAGGGCATATTAAAAAAAGTCAGTTGCATAGCACCGCTATTATCTTTAATTAATACATTCATGATGGAAAGATTACGTATCTTTTTGATATTAGGAATCCCTGACACGGTACCGGTTACAGCTGTAACAGAACCCACGGATGCATTTGCAATTTGCGTCGGTTCATGAAAGGTTTCGTAATCTCGCGGAAAATATACAAGCAAATCCTCCACCGTTTCAATATGTATTTTTTGAAAGAGTTTTGCAGTTTTTTCACCAACGCCCTTGAGCTGTTGAATGGGTGTTCTGTCACTCATAAAACCTCCGAATATACAAAAAGGGAGACAATCCTGCCTCCCTCCGAATACAATATAATTATTCTACTGATACTAAGTAATAATAAATCGGCTGACCGCCAAACTGTAATTCTACATCACAGTCAGGATAAGTTTCCTCAATTTTAGCAGATAATTCTTCTGCAACACTTTCTTCTACGTCAGCACCATAATAAATACTGATAAGTTCAGAATCTTCATTTACCATAGCGGCAATCATTTTTTCCGTAACTTCTTTCATATCCTGACCTACAGCTAACATGCCCTTGTCACCGATACCCATGTAATCACCTTGTTTGATTTCCATGTCATCAATCATGGTGTCTCGTACTGCATAGGTAACCTGACCGGTCTTAACGGTACCGATTGCTTCCATCATGGTTTCTTCATTATCCTCTACAGACGATTCGGGAACATAATTAATTAATGCTGCAATTCCTTGAGGAATTGTCTTGGTAGGTATTACAAGAATGGTTTTATCAGTCATTAATTCAGCGGCTTGATTAGCTGCCAAAATAATATTCTTGTTATTAGGGAATACGAAAATGGTTTCAGCATTTACCTTCTCTACAGCATCTAAGATATCAGCTGTAGAAGGGTTCATGGTCTGACCGCCTTCAATAATGTAATCTACCCCTAAGCTTTTGAAAATTTCATTAACACCATCACCTACGGATACTGCTAAAAAACCAACAGGTTTTGCAGGTTCTGCAGAGGCTGCTTCCTTTTCGGACATCTTAAAAAGCTTTTCCTGATGCTCTAAACGCATATTATCAATCTTTAAATTTGATAACTGTCCGTATTTCAATGCTTTCTGAATTGCAAGTCCGGGATCATTGGTATGAACATGTACTTTAACAACATCATCGTCTGCAACACAAACGATAGAATCACCGATAGATTCTAAAAATGCTTTGAAATCCATTTCGTGCTTAATGTTAAATACTTTATCAAGCAAAATAATAAACTCTGTACAATAACCAAACTTTATGTCCATCTCAGCCTGTGCATTGTAACTGTCTGACATTTGTACACTTCCGGCAGATTTTGATTCACCGGCCTGAATTGTATAATCAATCTCTTTTCCGAGATAAGCATCATAAGCGCCCTTTAATACCTGAATTAAACCTTGTCCGCCGGAATCAACTACGCCGGCCTGCTTTAATACCGGTAACATTTCAGGGGTCTGACTTAACACATACTCAGCATGCGCAATAACATCTGCAATAAACTGATTCATGTCAGTAGCGCCATCTTCTACCAATTCAGCAGCTTTTTCGGCACCGCCGCGCGCTACGGTAAGAATGGTTCCTTCCTTGGGTTTCATAACTGCTTTGTATGCCGTTTCAACACCACGTTCCATGGCACTTGCCAAAACGGAAATGGTTATTTCTTCTTCCTCAGCAATACTTTTTGTAAATCCGCGTAACAACTGGGATAAAATAACACCTGAATTTCCTCTTGCGCCTCTTAATGAACCGCTGGAAATAGCTTTACAAAGAGCAGGCATATTAGGCTCTTCGCCTAATGCAGCCACCTCTTTTGCTGCAGACATAATAGTCATTGTCATATTAGTACCTGTATCACCATCCGGTACAGGGAACACATTTAATTCATTAATCCATTCTTTGTTGGATTCCAAATTTTTTGCTCCGGCTAAGAACATCTTCGCGAGTAACTTAGCGTTGATAGTATTTGAAGCCACTTTATTTCCTCCTTAATCAATTACTCTAACACCATCTACGAAGATGTTGATTTTGCTTATTTCGATTCCTGTAAACTCTTCCACTTTATATTTGACAGTGCTCAATAAATTATTACACACTGCATAAATACTTACGCCGTAAGCTACAACAACATGAAAGTCTAAAACTAATTTATTATTCTTTACTGATACTGTAATACCTCTGGTGAGGCTGTCTTTCTTAAGTAAATGAACCAAGCCATCTTTTACACTCACACCGGCCATACCTACAATACCAAAACATTCTACGGCTACACTGCCGGCATATTTTGCAATAACTTCATTGTCAATCATAATATTTCCAATATGAGTATTTAAAGAAGAACCTTTCATCATAGTACCTCCTATTATATATAATGACTCATTATACAATCTTTTTCCCAAAAAGGGAATAAAAAAATGCAAAATTTTTAAAAAATGATTTTTTGTGCTTGATTTTATGTTATTTTTCTGTTAATATATCAATGTTGTTTTGTATGAGCATAAAACGAGGAGGTGTCAAGAGATGGCAAAGTGTGATGTTTGTGGCAAAGGCGTTCATTTTGGAAATAACGTAAGCCATTCCCATAGAAGAAGCAATGCTATTTGGAAGTCTAACGTTAAAAGTGTTAAATGTAATGTAAACGGTGCAACTAAGAAGATGCATGTTTGTACCAGCTGCTTAAAGTCTGGTGCTGTTGAAAGAGCATAATTGAATTTGCTTAAAAAGCCTGTTCGTAATGAACAGGCTTTTTTATTTGAAATCGCATGCTAAGCAACAATATCCTATTATTAACAAAATAGCAATTAAAATAATTGCACCTACCTTACTTGAGATGAATAACATCAAAAGCATTCCAATGGCGATAAAGAATGCGATTAATCCGATTGCGTGTCTGGTAGATTTTTGCATCAACATGACCTACTTTTATTTACTTTATATAATATATGCAATCTAATACAAATTATGAATTCTTTTCATTTTCCGGAAAAGCAATATCAATAATTTCTTCCTTACTCATCTCATCTTCTTTCTTTGCTGTAAACTTATCAACGAGTTCGGGAAGCATATCAATAATCTTGCCCACAGTATCCTGACCCTTTACACTAACCATCTTTGCATTTCCGTTTTTAATCACTAAAACGGCATTAGGAGACATTTTACCGCCAAGACCGCCTCCGGCATGATTTTTTCCGGGGTCATCTTTTATAGTACTGCTGGCACCGAATGCAAAGCTTACATCAACTAAAGGTACAATGATTACATCGCCGATTTCTGTTGGTTGTCCTACTACTGTTTTGGTTGATAAAGCAGTATCCATGCCCTTTAATAAAGATTCTACAATTCCTTCACATTTATTGATTTTCTCTGCCATTCTTAGGTCCTCCGTTTTTTAATTTTTTAATAACTGGTTTGAAATTCTTATTGAATAATATTTTTAATCCGTTTATTGCAAGTACAAAGATTGTAATCTTTCCTTTAAGATAAAAATCGCCTGCTATTGTCTTTTTTTCAAAATCAGGTGTAATATCTACATGCTCTCCCAAAATGGGCTTAGCTACCCAATATGCTCCGTACAACTTTCCGGTTGTATCCGGAGTATCAAAACCTATTGTAGCATTAACTACTAATTTGCGTGGACGAATACTCTTTAAAATTTTAAGTAATGATTCAAAAACTTTAGAAAGTAGTTCCTTGGTCTCTTTTTCTTGCAAAATATTTAAATAATACTGAATATTTGCAAAAATATCTTTTATTTTATTATATACAGAAGTGATTTTATTTACAATCTTATTAATTTTTTCCTTAAAACTTTCTTTGGGCTTTTCTTTCTCCTGCATATAATCATCAAAGATTTGTTGATGTTCGGGAGTGAGCATCCCTTGGGATGTCTGTTCGGATGTATCTTCAACCGTTGATACATCGGAATTTTGAACAGGCTCGTCATTTGAAACCATAACATCAGAAGGAACATCCGGCTTTTTCTTTTTTTTCTCTTTCTTGGGTTTGTCTTTTTTCTTACCGATTTGAAAACCAAGAACTTTTATGATGATAGATGGCTTATCCGGATGTATATAGTTTACTTTAACGCTCAAAGCGTGTAACAACCAGGTAATCTTGAATTGTACATTTTTTTCTGTATCGTCAATAACCCCACTACCTTTGTATCGGATTGGAACAAATAATACAATGGCTAGTAATAAAAGTATTAACAATAAGATTATCAAGAGTACAATGCCGATTACTTTTAATAATCCTAATAGAAATGCTAACATTTTATTCTCCAATTAAATAAGCTAGTATATTTGCGTCGCCGCGTTTTTCAAGGCATTCCTGCATAGTTTTTTCAATTAATGAAATAGCCTCATCTTTTGTTTTTGCAATTCCAAATACATAAAGAGGATGCTTATCATAAAACTTTTGGGGCAAATAACGTGACTGAAAAATATCCAGTTGGTCTTCGGGATTTAATGCTCTGGTAATCAAAAAAACATCCGTTGTTGCAGGTTTCTTTTTTAAGTTAGATTTAATTTTTGCAATATCACCGAAGCCGATTGATTCACCTAAAATTAAATTTGGATGATAAGTTACTCTTTTCATGTTACACCTTTATATACTATCTACAGTTTACTTTTTTAGTATATCACATCTTTTTCAAAAAAGAAACGTATTTATGCATTGACTTATTAAGAAAATATCTTTAGTATTTTTATATAAACTTTTTATGGGATGGTTTGAAATATGAAAATTGTAGCCAGAATGTCTTTACAAGACGGTATGATTTTAGGCGAGGATGTAAAAGATTCTCATGGTAATGTTTTATATACTGCAGGAACTGAAATCAATGCCCGAGTGATTAATAAATTAAATCGTTATTCTATTATGTGTGTAACAATTATGGAGGATATTGATTTTGCTCAAACACATTATGAAAGAATGCGTTTTGATAATACTTTTAAAGCTTTTGAAATTATCTATACAGATTGCTTGAATCGTTATAAAGAGATGATGACGATTTTTTTGAATACCGGAACAATAATTGAAAATAACAAATTGTTAAGCCTGTATCATAATGTTATGTCGTCTGTACCCGGAAATGCTGCAATTTTTGATTATTTGTACATTCGTGTTCCGAATGAGGATGAAATGACATTAACCCATTGCTTTAATTCTGCCTTAATAGCCGGTACATTTGCGGATTGGTTGTTATTAAATGAAGAGGAAAAGAATACACTGATTTTATGCGGGTTCTATTATGATATCGGAAAACTAATGTTACCCTATCATCTTTTGTGGAAACCGGGTAAACTTACTGCTGAAGAATATGAACAGATTAAATCTCATACAGTGACCGGTTATAAGCTTTTGAGAATGCATAATATTAATCCTAATATAAAAAGATCCGTAGTTTTGCACCACGAACGTTTGGATGGTTCAGGTTATCCTTATGGATTTGATAAAGAAGAAATTGATATTTATTCCAGATGCATTAGCATAATAGATACTTATGAAGCAATGGCAGCTCCGCGTGCCCATCGTTTATCCATCCCGCCTTTGAATATCCTTGCTTATTTTGAGGAAGCTTTATCTCAATATGACGTGGAACTTCTGATGCCTATTATGAAAAATATTGCAAATATGCAAATCGGTACTAATGTGCAACTGTCAGATGAAAGTATATGGGAAGTTTTTCTTTTGAATAATCATAAATTATCCAGACCCATTCTTAGAAACGAAAAGTCCGAAATGCTGGATTTATCAATTCGTCCTGATTTAAAAATTGAAAAAGTAATCTAAAAAAAGTTTGGCTGAATGCCAAACTTTTTTAATAGTACTTCTTATTACCCCATAGATTCTTTTTCTTTAATTCCAGATATTCGTTATATGCTTTTTCCAATATCTGCTTTTCATTTGAAAATTTCAATAAATGATAAGCTTCATGGAACTTGTAATAGCCGGAATCAACAAAGTATTCTTCCTTTTGTGGCTTGCTGTAATAACTATCCGCCATCATTAAGTACCAATGAACCTCTTTTTCGACTACATCTTCCGGAACTGTGAAAGTGTACTCGCTTTTTCCGACATACTTAATAATTGACGCTTTCGCACCGGATTCTTCCAAAACTTCACGCAAAGCAGTATCCTTATACTCTTCTCCTGCTTCTACTGTACCTTTCGGTAAAACCCAGCCTTCGTATTTATTCTTGTAATTTTTATACAAGAGTAAAATTTTTCCACGAAAAATTACCACACCACCACAGCTTGTTGCTTCAATCATTGCAATTCCTCCTGATTTGGTGTGTCATATAGACTAAACTTAGTATATTCTATATTTAGAATTATAGCAAGTCTAATTTTGTGATTCTTCAAAATATGCATCAAATACTCGTCTGGCCATTGGTACGGCATAGTCACCGCCCGAACCTGCACCTTCGATAATAACAGTAACTGCAATTTCGGGATTTTCCGCAGGTGCAAAGCCTGTAAACCATGCATGGGAATCTTCTTTGTTGCTGTTATATTCTGCCGAACCGGTTTTGCCGCCTGCAGTATAACCATACCCTTTTAATCGAGTACCGGTACCGCTGTTTACCACTTCAACCATCATTTCACGCAAAATCTGACTTTCCTCTGCGGACAATAATTGACCATAATTGGTTGGTGAATATGTTTTTAAACTATCGCCATAAGCATCTGTTATTGAATCCACAAGATAAGGTTTCATAAGCATACCATCATTAGCAATAGCACAAGTAATCATGTTTAGGTGTAAGGGCGTAATAAGAACTTTACCCTGTCCGATAGATGTCTGCATCATATCAATGTCTGTTAGTTCGGTTATTTCCGGAATGCTGCTCTGGCTATAAAGATAATCCCAAGGTAATTTATCATTAAACATTAAAGAATCTAAGGTTTCCGAGAATGCTTTTCTATCAAGTCCCATACCGATGTTTGCATAGGATGAATTACATGATTTAGAGAATGAGGTTAACAAGGAAACACGATTATGAACACTTCCGTGATAACATTTAATTCTTTCGTTTCCGAATTTATAGCTGCCGCTACAGTTGTAACTGTATTTGTTGTAGGTTTCAGGGTTTTGCCTGATATATTCCAACGAAGTAATTATTTTAAAAGTTGATCCCGGGGGATACAGACCTTGAGATACACGGTTAAGTAAAACCGTACTTTCTGAATCGCTCTGTAAAGAATCCCACATCTCAACAATTTCGTTTGGATTAAAATCAGGCTTGGAAACCATAGCCAGAACACGTCCTGTAGAGATTTCAGTTACAATGATGGCACCTGTATAGGTCCCTAATGCCCTGTTTGCTGCTTTTTGAATATCTGTATCAAGGGTTGTAATCACATTGTTTCCCGGATTTTTGACGCCGGCTGCAGTATTTGCAATTTTGTCAGACATATTAATATCTGAATTAATCAAATAATAATTTGCATATGCTTCAATTCCTGTTTTGCCGTTCGTAGAGAATCCCACTACATGAGAAAAGGTATTCTCATAAGGATAGTATCTTGTCTCGCTTCCGTCTTTCAAAAAAACTGTAGTTGCCAATACATTCCCATCAGAAGAATAAATGGTGCCGCGATAATTTTGAGATAAAATAATTTCCTGCCGGGAATTATAACTATTATCAATCATTTCCTGTTTATTTGTTGCAACGAAATATCCAAGATAAACTAACATGGCGACAAATAAACATGTAAAGAAAATCATCACACTAATCATTTCGCGTGAATTCTCAAGAATTTTATCATTATTCAGTTTTGATTTGTTCTGTTTCCGCTCTTTCATCAAAAACCTCTTCTGATTCTAATATTTCCTGCTCTTGAGACTGGTCCAAATCAATAATAGTATCGTCTTCGCATGTGGTATCATTTTCAATAATTTGTGTTTGGTTTATTTTATGAATACTTAAAAATATAAAAAACATTATCATTACCGATACAATGGAACTTCCGCCGTAACTGATTAGTGGTAATGTAACACCTGTTAAAGGTATGAATTTAATTCCGCCGCCTATGGTTAAGAATACTTGGAATATATACAAAACGGAAAGTCCGAATGCAGTTAAACGATAAAATTTATTGTTACACTTTAAAGCAATTTTTATCATTAACATGAAACAGGTAATAATTAAGATTACCAACAAAATACCAAATACGGCTCCGATTTCTTCGCATATGGAAGAAAAAATGAAGTCCACTTCAACAAAGGGTATATCATCAGGCACTCCTTTATATAATCCCATTCCAAACCAACTGCCTGTTCCGATAGCAAATAGAGATTGTGTAATCTGATAACCTTTATTATCAATGTATGACCAAGGATCTGCCCAGGCTAATACTCTCGTTTGTATATGTGAAAATAAATAAAATGCAAGAATGGATGCAATGCATCCGCCGGCAATACCAATGAGAAGGTATAGATATTTGCGACTTGCAACAAATAACATAGCCAAATAAGTGATAAAGAAAATCAAAGCGCTTCCTAAATCAGTAGACAAAACAAGTAAAATAATATGAGCACCGGCAATAGAGCTGGTGATTAGTAAACGAACCAAGCTTGTACTTTCGGCTAAAGCACCTGCAATAAATAATACAAAAAGAATTTTAACTAATTCCGAAGGTTGAAAAGAAAAACCGCTTATTGTAAGACTTAATTTGGAACCATATGTGGTTTCGCCTAACAGAAAAACAACTCCTAATAAAAGAGCGCCGAATACGGAATAAAACCATGTAAGCTTTGGAAGTATGTGTGTTTTAGTAATCAGTAACGGAATAAAAATACATATAACATATGAAATGCATATGATTTCAAATTGACGGATTGCTTTTTCAGTGGATAATCTTGATATCATAATTAATCCAATACCTAAAAACATACACATTTGTGCAAATAATGTATAATTAATTTTTCGATATATAAGCGGAGTTATAACTAATATTATCAACAAAAAAAGTTGAACAGAAATATATATTGTAAGATAGGTCCAATCCTTGCTGTTATAGGCCAAATTAAAAAAAGCAGTTAATTGTATGGCAAATATCCAAAAGCATTGTCTGATATAAGTAAAAATACTTTGGTTATTATTTTGATTTACCAGTGCATAAAAACAATCAAAGACGAAAAATATCATACAAAATGCTATAATATAATTCGATATCATAACAAGAAATATAAGCATTTCCCGTGAGAATAAACTCTCCATGTGCATACTCCTCTATTGATAATACTTATAATACCCCACGTTTCTCGTGACCTGTAGTATATTCCTCAAATGGTGGTGTCGTCAACCTGTTTGCCCCATTCTTAAGGAAAAATTCAAGAATTGCCAAGGTTTCCTTTGGAGATTCTACTGTAAAAGCTAACTTTTTGTCATAAATATCTCCTGACTTTGCAATCTCTTTATGAAGAGAAAGCGGCAAAGAATTCAGTATAATATTATAACAGTAATCACAACGGTTCATTACCGGGAATTTTTTATTGAAACGATCCTGTAAAAAAGATGAAGCAGCTTTACTCTTCTTTTGACATTTCCCGGTGGTCTTTAGAACACAATTGGCAGTAATCATCATTGGTATATATCCATAAACCATTTTTTCAAAAGAATGATTTTCAAATAAAGCGTACCATTCTTTTTTATTCAGTTCCAAAGGACATGTAATTTCTTCGGTTTTAGTTGTCCAAAAATCTAAGGCGTATTTGTTCCAGATATAAATACCGGTATCACCGTATATTTTTCCGGTGTAATTCTGATTCTTTAAATAAGAGAATTCCTCAATATTTCGAACAAGAAATCCATTGATTTTTTTATCTTCTGCAAACATGAGTAATTCTTTTATTTTGGAAGAATCTTTTTGTCTCATACAATATGGCAATGCAATAACCATGTTGTCAAAGTTAATGTTATCCAATAACATTTTATCCTGAAGCAGTAATTCACTTTCTATATAAATCCGTTTAACAGATAACTTATTCGCTTGCAAGAAATCAATTACAGATAAAAGTTGTTCTCTTGTAGTGATAGCAATGGTCCAACCGGTATTTTTTATTGATTCATTTGATGTACACGAAGTTTTCATGTGCAAACCAATTGGTGATTCACACGTACGTGACGAAAATAAACCATAGGAGTCAATAATGGCATCTTCTAATTGTTTTACTGCTTGTCTGCGCAAAGCATTAATGGCCTTTACTGCATAAAAACAGTCATTGTCCGTATAGATTTCGATCTCTTTTGCTTCAAAGGATGTATCTCCTAATTTCAAAAGTTGTTTTTGAATATTTTCTGCAGATAATGGTACATTCTGTGCCTTTTCTGCCATTTCCCCTTCTACGGTTACAGAACAATCACCATATACAAGGGTTATGCTTGTTTTCTGATTTGTAATAAAACAAGCATAAACAGAAATGGGCAACTTATTTGTATTGACAATATATTTTTGCCTGATAGTTGCCAATAGATTTTCATCACTTCCGCTGTAAGCAGGATTATTTATGGTTACCATTTCCGAACCGTTTTGTTTAAAATAGTATCCATCATGTATTTCGCTTCGGATATAGAGTTTCGACAAAGTATCTAAATCCTCTTTTTCAACATGGCAAGGTTTGTTGGGATTTTGATAGTAGAAATCAATATATTTGCGATAAATGGCGGTTACACCGGCTGCATATTCCGGTTTTTTCATACGTCCTTCAATCTTAAAAGAATCAATGCCGGCTTGAATCAGCTTATCCATATGCTCAATTGTACACATATCCTTTAGACTTAATGGGTATGTTTCGCTGTTAGCATTAGAATTAACATTGTAAGGTAAACGGCATGGTTGAGCGCATCTGCCGCGATTACCGCTTCTTCCGCCTAAGATACTGCTAAATAAGCATTGACCGGAATAACAATAGCACATTGCACCGTGAATAAATGTTTCAATTTCTAAATCACTCTCTTTTTTTATGTTTATAAGCTCAGAAAGACTCATTTCACGAGCAGGAACAATTCTGGTAGCACCCATTTCTTTTAACATTTTGGCGCTGCTTGGTCCGGTAATTGTCATTTGGGTACTGGCATGTAATTCCATTTGTGGAAAATGAATTTTTAAGTATTGGAATGCGCCAAAATCTTGTACAATACAGGCATCCAAACCTGCATTATACAAGGGTAATATATAGTCATATAATTCGCTAATTTCATCATCTTTCATAAGTGTATTTACAGTCAGATATACTTTTTTGTTGCGAAGATGTGCATAACGAATACAGAAGATTATATCCTCTGTACTGAAATTGTCCGCATATGCACGGGCACTGTATTTTGTTCCACCCAAATATACTGCATCAGCACCGGCGTTGATTGCTCCGATAAAGGCATCTTTGTTCCCGGCAGGTGCTAAAAGTTCCACATGTTTTGTGTGCATAATATTCTCCGTTAATTACTGATATAAATGAAAAGCTGCCATATTTAATAGGCAGCTTAAGTATTATTGATATTTTTCGAGCTTCATTTGAGCTGAAACTAATTCGTGTTTTAAATCATACAATTCTTTCTCTTTACGTTGCAATTCGTCTTCTAAAAGAGATATTTGTTTCTTGGCTTTGAACAAATCATCAGCAACATTTAATTGCAACAATATATTCTGAGTATCGATGGGCTGTCTTTTAAAACCATCTAATTTATTGTACTCATTATACTTGTTATTTAAATATGCAGCAACTTTCTGTAAATACTCTTCACTTTCATATCCGCTTAATGTAAATACTTTACCACCAATAATTACTTCTGTATCTGTTTTTGAAGACATATGGCCACCCCTTTATCTGATTGAAATACCAAATATGCTATTTGTACGTAAAAATACTACAACATATATTATATATCAGAGTACAGTAAGTGGCAAGTATAATTTATGAATAATTACTCAGATACTTCAATACCCAGGTGCTTATATGCAAAGTCAGTAACCATTCTGCCTCTCGGGGTACGATTTAAAAAGCCATTTTTAATCAGATAGGGTTCATAAACGTCTTCAATGGTACCGGCATCTTCGCCAATAGCGGCAGCCAAAGTATCCAGACCAACGGGACCACCATTAAATTTTTGGATAAGGGTAAGTAAAATATTACGATCAATATGATCTAATCCCATTTTGTCTACATCCATTAAATCTAAAGCAACTTTTGCAACTTCTTCTGTTATGATGCCATCATATTTAACTTGAGCAAAATCTCGAACCCTTTTCAAAATACGATTGGCAAGTCTTGGGGTGCCTCGACTTCTGCGTGCCAATTCAATTGCACCTTTAGGTTCGATTTTAACATTTAAGATTCCGGCAGAGTGTTGAATAATACTTTTAAGTTCATCCACTGTGTAAAATTCTAAATGATGTACCATGCCGAATCGGTCTCTCAAAGGTGCAGTAAGCATACCAACTCTGGTAGTTGCACCCACTAATGTGAATTTCGGTAAATCCAAGCGTACAGAGCGAGCAGAAGCTCCTTTTCCGATCATGATATCAATACAGTAGTCTTCCATTGCCGGATATAGTACTTCTTCAACCTGACGATTCAAACGATGTATCTCATCTACAAAAAGTAAATCGCCTTCTTCTAAATTATTTAATATAGCAGCCATTTCACCGGGTTTTTCAATAGCCGGCCCACTGGTGACTTTTAGATTGACACCCATTTCATTTGCAATAATACCTGCTAACGTAGTTTTTCCAAGTCCGGGTGGTCCATAAAATAAAACATGATCTAAAGCATCTCCTCGTCTTTTGGCTGCTTCAATATATATCTTAAGATTTTCTTTTACCTTTGATTGACCAATGTAGTCATCTAATGTCTGGGGACGCAGACTTCCTTCTATTTTAACATCCTCAGCTGTAATATTGGTTTCTATCATTCTCCGTGCCATAATTACTCCTTAAGAAAGATTATTATATTACACTTAATTAAAATAATTTTTTAAGTGCAACCTTTAATAATGTTCCGGAATCTAACTCTGATGCATTTTCTATAGAATTTAATGCTTTTAAACTTTCTGTTTGTCCATATCCCAAAGCAACTAATGCTTCAAGCGCTTCTTTCTTCTGAGCATCATCCACTGCAATAGTTCCGCCTTGGTATGCATCTATCTCACGATTTATCATTGCATCATCAATAGAAAGTTTATCTTTCAACTCAAGTATAAGTCTTTCGGCAGTTCGTTTACCGATACCGGGAGCTTGGGAAATTGCTTTTACATCTTGAGAAATAATGGCATATCGTAAATCATCAGCATTCATGGCTGATAATAACCCCAATGCGCCTTTCGGACCAATACCGCTTACTGTAATGCATTTTTTGAACATTTCTAAATCTGCTTTTGATAAGAAACCAAATAATTGCAATGTATCTTCTTTTACATTTGTATAAGTATAGAGCTTCACTCTTTCACCGATTCCCGGAAGACGTGACATAGTCTGACCGGAAATCTGGACATTATACCCAATATCATTTACATCAATAATACAATTATCCTCTTCAATATCTGCTATAATACCGTTTAAATATGCGTACATATGTATACCTCACACTGTTATATAGGTGTTTTGCACCAAATAATATCTTAGATAATAAAAGTATAACACAATCTTTACAAAAAGGCAAGAACATATGTTTGCATACCGAAATTAATTAATTTCTTTCTTTTTTTGAAGATTTCGGTATATGATAATGAACATAATTAATTGTACAAGGAAGGTTAAGGCCCAGGTTGCCGGATAAGAGAAATACAGCACTTCAAGGGATCTGAAATTAGCAAATATTGTGTATATCCATACAACACGAAATACACAGACACCGGTTAACGAAACAATCATTGGAGCAATTGCATATCCCATACCACGTAGAATACCAACCATTACGTCCATCATTCCGCATAAATAATAAGTCGTACAAATGATTTGAAGACGTTGAATACCGTATGGAATCACTTCCGGATCTTCGGAATATAAACGCAACAGCGGTTCAACAAATATAAGAACGACGACGCTTAATAATAGTCCGACAACAAATACCATACCTTCGCAGATAATGGCAATTTTGGCAATTCTTTTAAATTTATGGGCACCGTAATTTTGTCCGGTAAAACTGACTGCTCCTTGATGGAGGGCGTTCATTGCCGTATATACAAAACCTTCGATATTTAAAGCAGCTGTATTTCCTGCCATGGCAATAGAACCAAAGGAATTAATGGAGGATTGAATCAATACGTTGGAAATAGAAAACATAGCTCCTTGTAATCCGGCAGGGATACCGATTTTAATCATTTTCATAAGCTTATCAGGAACTATCCGTAAGCGATTCAAATGCAAACGTACTATTCCGTCATTTATTATCAAACATCGGATTACCAATATGGCCGAAATAGCTTGTGAAATAACGGTAGCAAGTGCAACTCCCGCTACACCCATTTGGAAGTTAATAACAAATATCAGATTTAAAATTACATTTACAACACCGGCAAATAATAAGTAATAAAGCGGTCGCTTTGTATCGCCGATAGCACGCAGTACGGCACTTCCGAAATTATACAACATTAATACAGGCATGCCCGCAAAATAGATGCGCATATAAAGGACGGAATGATCAATTACATCTTCGGGAGTGCCCATTAAATTAAGGGCCGGTTTTGCAAGGAAAAAACCGGCAAAAATCAAGAAAACACCTGCTATAACAGATGTGGCTATGGCTGTATGAATCATTTCATCCAGTTCTTTTTTTTGGCCGGCACCATAAAATCTTGCTACCAATACATTGGCACCGATAGAAAGGCCCATAAATACATTTACCAACAGATTTGTCAAAGAACTGGTAGAACCAACCGCTGCCAATGCTTCTTTTCCTGCAAAACGTCCAACTACAACAATATCTGCGGCATTGAATAAGAGTTGAAGCATACCGGATAGTATTAACGGTATAGAAAATATAATTATTTTTTGAAATAACGGACCGTTACACATGTCCATTTCATATTTATTAGTTTTCACTTCCTGTGACATTCATACACCTTCTTCTGCTTCGTTTTAAAATCAAACACTCTTTGATACAAATCTTATTATACTCTTTAATTTTGTTAGTACAATCATCAAACCATACAAAAAACTCCCGAAGAAAGCTTCGAGAGTTTTAAAATTTACTATTTGTTGTTAATGTAATTAATCAAACCTTCTGCAGCAATAATCTTCTGCATGAACTCAGGGAATGCCTGCCCCTTGAACTCAGTACCCTTGGTACGATTATAAATCATACCGGTATTGAAGTCGATTTCTACTTCGTCTCCAGCATCAATGCCCTTGCTTGCTTCAGCACATTCAATAATGGGCAAACCAATATTGATAGCGTTACGATAGAAAATTCTTGCGAAGGTTTCTGCTATAACACAGCTGACACCGGCTGCTTTAATTGCGATGGGTGCATGCTCTCTGGATGAACCGCAACCGAAATTCTTGGTTGCTACGATGATGTCACCTTTCTTAACATTTTTTACGAAATCTTTATCAATGTCTTCCATACAATGAGTAGCCAGTTCTGCAGGATCTGAACTGTTCAAATATCTTGCAGGAATGATTACGTCGGTATCTACATTGTCGCCATATTTAAAAACTGTTCCTTTTGCTTGCATTTTTTGTCTCCTTTATTCTCAATATTCCGGTACAGTCATATTTAAACTTACCAAAAGTTACATTCCAAGCTCATAGGGGCTGGAAATCTTGCCGGTAATAGCACTTGCAGCAGCTACTGCAGGGCTTGCAAGATAGATTTCACTGGTTACATGCCCCATACGTCCGATAAAGTTACGGTTGGTGGTGGAAACACATCTTTCCTTTTCTGCAAGGATACCCATATAACCACCTAAACAAGGTCCGCAGGTAGGAGTACTTACTACTGCACCGGCCTCAATAAAGGTCTTAAGTAAACCCTCTTCCATAGCCTGCATATAAATCTTCTGAGTAGCAGGGATGATAATACATCTCATACCCTTCTTAACATGTTGACCTGCCAGTACCTTTGCAGCGATTCTTAAGTCATCAATACGTCCGTTGGTACAAGAACCGATAACTACCTGATCAATTACGATATCTTCTTTGATATCATCGATTGTATGAGTATTTTCCGGTAAGTGAGGGAATGCAATGGTAGGACGAAGGGTACTTAAATCAATGGTGTATTCTTCATCATAAACAGCATCTTCATCTGCTTCATAAATGGTGTAAGGACGATTGCTGTGTTCCTTCATGTATTCAATAGCCAACTCATCCACAGGGAAGATACCATTCTTTCCGCCTGCTTCAATAGCCATGTTAGCGATAGTAAATCTATCATCCATAGAAAGGTTCTTAATACCATCACCTACGAATTCCATGGATTTGTAAAGAGCACCATCTACGCCAATCATACCGATGATATGAAGGATAACATCTTTACCGCTTACCCACTTGTTCATCTTGCCTATAATGTTAAATTTTATAGCGGAAGGCACCTTAAACCATGCCTTACCGGTAGCCATGCCGGCTGCCATGTCGGTACTGCCCACACCGGTAGAAAACGCGCCAAGGGCACCATATGTACAAGTATGTGAATCTGCACCGATAATAACATCACCTGCTACGGTTAAACCTTTTTCGGGAAGAAGTGCATGCTCAATACCCATCTCCCCTACTTCAAAATAGTTGGTAATATCGTTCTTTCTTGCAAATTCTCTTACACATTTGCAGTGTTCAGCTGATTTTATATCCTTATTGGGGACAAAATGATCAGGTACCAAAGCGATTTTATCTTTATCAAATACGCCTTCCACCTTCATCTTGTCCATTTCTTTTATTGCTACGGGGCTGGTAATATCGTTGCCCAGTACCAGACTTAAATTCGCTTCAATCAGCTGTCCGGCTTCTACTTTTTCAAGTCCTGCAGCTGCAGCTAAGATTTTCTGCGTCATTGTCATTCCCATGATTTTTTCCTCCTTATACTGCTTTGTGAACATTTGTCACATATCTTCTAAAAGGTATCTTATCATAAATATTGATATTCTACAAATACATATTTATTATGTTGATTATAACTTTAGGTTATGATAGTATCATTATATATGAAAAGAAGTAAATTCTAATTTCTATATTTATTAAAAAGGAGCCGATTTCCATGAATTCACTGAATTTATATCACATCTTCTACACTGTGGCCCAGTGCGGTAACATATCTGCTGCGGCAAAAAAACTTTATATCAGCCAGCCGGCCGTGAGTAAATCCATCTCCAAGCTGGAGGAAAACTTCCCCACGCCCCTTTTACAACGCACCTCTAAAGGTGTTATTTTGACTGAGAGCGGACAAATTCTGTATCAGCAGTTAGACACTGCCTTTCAGGCAATTAAGCATGGAGAAGAACAAATTAAACAAAACAATGCCTTGGGTGTAGGTAGTATTTCGATTGGAGTTAGTACTACTCTTTGTAAGTATGTACTTATGCCCTACTTAAAGAGTTTTATTGCAGAAAATCCTAATATTAAAGTATCTATTTCATGCCAGTCAACTTATGAAACCCTGGCTGCTTTGGAAAACGGAACTTTGGATATTGGTTTAGTTGGTGAATCGGAACGTTTGGGAAACCTTCATTTTCAACCTATTCAGACCATTCATGATGTATTTGTGGCCAGTCCGGAATATTTGGAGAAATTAGCAGAACGGGCTTCTATCTTGTATGAAAAGGAGAATTTATCGCTTCTTACAGAAAGCGAACTCATGTCCACTGCTACTTTCCTACTTTTAAACAAAAATAATGTAACCCGTCAGTATGTGGATAAATATTTGTTAAATAAAGATATTTCATTGGAAAATCAAATTGAAGTTACCACCATGGATTTACTGATTGATTTTGCAAAAATCGGTTTGGGAACTGCTTGTGTTATTAAAGAATTTGTGGAAGATGAATTTAAACGTGGGGAATTATTGGAATTTGTAATTGAAGAGCCAATTCCGGAACGTAAAATCGGTTTTGCTTATACAGCTAAGGGATTAGCAAATCCGGCATTACAGAAATTTTTAAAAGGGGTGTAAAACACCCCTTTATAAATCTGTTGTTACTATATCGCATCTAATATTAAAACTTTAATCATTATATCTATCATCAGCAAAACGCCATAATACAATATCGGTAAAGGCGTATTTTCTGTAGGCTTTTTAACCACTTTAGTTTGCACATAGTCCGACAATGGTTCATTGGTAAGCTTAGCGACTCTCTTTTTTCTTTCCAAGGATTCTTTTTCCAAATAATATAAGTCCATTTTATATTCTTTATTCTTTTTGATAAGAAATACACTAATCACAAATGCAAGAACAATTAATATTAGAGACATCCCCCATTGAGAATTCTTCTGTTCCGGTACAGTTCCTATCAAGCGCGATGCAAAAACAGAAATAATCGGCATGGGTATAAAAAATATGGGAACATATCTCAATATATTCATTACACCTATGTTTTTATCAATTTTTCTTTGAATATCTAAAATTTTATATTGATCAGTAGACATAATATTTTCCTGTTAATCATTATTCTAAAAAGAGGCGCCTGAATTGACGCCTCTTTAATATATTTTATTATGATAAGTTTTAATTAGTTGTTGATAAACTTATCTTCTTCGTTGTTCCAGCTGTACAGCTTACGGATTTCTTCACCAACGATTTCTGAAGGATGCTCAGCGGCTAACTTCTTCATAGCCTTAAAGTGAGCCTGACCACCTGCTGCAGACATATCTAACAAGAAGTCCTTAGCAAAGGTACCATCCTGAATGTCTCTTAAGATCTTCTTCATGGTCTTCTTGGTTTCATCAGTGATAATCTTAGGTCCGGTAATGTAGTCACCATATTCAGCGGTGTTAGAGATAGAATATCTCATACCTGCGAATCCACTCTGATAAATCAAGTCTACAATGAGCTTCATCTCATGGATACACTCAAAGTAAGCATTTCTGGGATCGTAACCAGCTTCAACAAGGGTCTCGTAACCAGCCTGCATAAGAGCACAAACACCACCACAAAGAACTGCCTGTTCACCGAACAAGTCTGTTTCTGTTTCGGTTCTGAAGGTTGTCTCAAGAACACCTGCTCTTGCGCCACCGATAGCCTGTGCATAAGCCAAAGCCTTATCCAAAGCCTTACCTGAAGCATCCTGATGTACAGCTACCAAACAAGGAACACCCTTGCCAGCCTGATACTCACTTCTT
>JAZNQI010000047.1:0-7295 GCA_045590095.1 Acetatifactor sp.
TCTTGTCAAAGCCCTTCTCTACGATTTCCTTCAGCACCTCTTCAATGGTTTCTTCAAACAATTCCTTCTTTTCCAAGGAAGTATCCTTTGCCACCACACTAAACATAGGTTGCAGAATACCACTCTCGTACATACTGTAGACTTCCTTGCCCACCTTCTTGTCCGTAAGTGCCTGCTTCAAAGGTGCACCGGGTGCAGAACATAGCGCATAATCAATGATGTCAAACGCTTCCACCAGTTCTCTGTCCAAACTGCTTCCCACAGAATAGTTCATACTTAAATACGCACTTTCTGATTCATTTTCACTATCACTGATAGGGAATGGCTTCATCATTTCACGATAGTCTTCCCCAAAAGGCTCCTGACACGCAATCTTACTGTCCACTTCTAAATACTCAAAGCTTGACAGATACTCTTTATCAATGAATTCCAATTTCTCCGCCATATCCATATTACCGTACAAATAGATGTAGGAATTGGAAGGATGATAATACTTACGATGAAACTCCATAAATGCTTCATAAGTAAGCTTAGGGATAAAATCCGGGTCTCCGCCTGATTCCACACCATAAGTAGTATCCGGATACAGGGCTTCCATCATGCTGCGATATAACACATCATCAGGTGATGAAAATGCCCCCTTCATTTCGTTATAAACCACACCGTTTATGGTCAGTTCATCCTCGGGACTCTGCATATCAAAATGCCAGCCCTCCTGCATGAAAATCTTTTCTGTATTGTAAATATTCGGGTAGAATACAGCATCTAAATACACATGCATCAGGTTCTGAAAATCCTTATCATTACAGCTTGCCACCGGATAGACTGTTTTGTCCGGATAGGTCATAGCATTCAAAAAGGTATTTAAAGAACCCTTTACCAATTCTACAAAGGGGTCCTTTACCGGGAAGTTTTTGGAACCGCAAAGTACGGAATGCTCCAAAATATGCGGCACACCAGTAGAATCTGCAGGCGGTGTACGAAAACCGATGCAGAATACCTTGTTTTCATCATCATTAGAAATAAGAGCCACCTTTGCTCCTGTTTTTTTATGTCTCAGGACATATCCCAATGAATTTAAGTCCTTCAGTTCTCTCTCTTCTATCACTTCATATGTTGCTAAATCACGTATTGTTTTCATTTTCACCCTCCTAAAGCACAAATCCCATCATGGCCAGTTTATTCACCACGATTTCCTGAATCATAATGCCATTACTTTCTTTTTCCTCTGCCGGCATCGCAACAAACTTGTCTAAAGGAATCAGCTCCGACCGATATACCTTCTTCCCTTTTCCAAGTCCAAAAAATCCCTTCTTTTCCACCAAGCGACTCACTTTTACTTTTATCTTTAACTGACGGTATGTTTTGTAGGAAAATTCTTTGCTGTCCATATGATAAAAATGACTCTCCAAAGTAGTCTCCGCATCCATTTCCGGCAAAATATATCGCTCAATTGCCGCTCTGAATTTAAAGGGAATATCCTCATTTTCCAAAATTTCTCCGTAACTGTACTTCGCTCCCAGATACAAAAAAGCAGTATCCAACATCACATATTTATAATCTTCGTAGTTCTGCGCACTCATGTTATACCTCTTACCCACCGCAAATCCTTGCAGTATTATGTCTCATCCTCTATGTATTCTATATTATTTCCGCTGAAACGTATGGCTTCCCGAATGCTCTTTTCAGACATTTTACTTTCTGCCGCCAATTCTTCCACCGTAACTTTGCGACGTAATGTTTCTGCAAGTTCTTTGGCTGCTTCCATAACTTTATTTACCTTGTCAGCAACCTTTCTGTCTGCCTTTTCATTCTCGCCGTTTTCAACAATATATTCTTCCATGGCGTCCATAATCATTTTGCCCAGCATTCCCTGCACTTCGGCCGGCTTCTCCAGACATCCGAGCATGGTAACACCTACTGCCAAAGCCACATTTCCTTCTCCGATCAAATCTTCCAAAAATACCCCCTGACCGGCATACAGCTTTGCAATTTCGATTACATCCGGAAGAAAAATCTCTGTTAGTCTGCCCTGTGCGTCCAAATCCCCCGCCATAGCGGATAACGTAATCGCTTCCTTCTCACCCTCAGAATACGTAGGTAACTGTGCAATTTCATCCAAATAATCCTGCAAATAGTTTCGTTCCTCATCCGTAAGATAATCATCCGCATTCACAGGCTCATTGATACCCACTTTATGTTTTACCAGATAATCAAACACCATCTGCAATTGTTCATTACTCATTTCCAACGCAGCAAATTCATCACGTACCTGCTCTTCACTGATACAATTTCCCTGCTCCTTGGCAATGGCTTTGACTTTTTCTAAAGTTTGTGCAAATAAAAGTTCTTTATTCATAATAATCTTCCTTTTCATATGCTTCCCCAAGCAAGCTTACTCAGCATGCCATTTTCTGCATGCACTCTTTCGTAATTCGGGACAGACTCGAATCACTACTTAACATGCTCATGGGTAAATAAATGGTCCTGACAATACTCATAATTTCCGTTGCATTTAGAGCAAAATCTAAATGACAGGTTTTCGTTAGATTCGTCAGTCTGTCCGCAAATAGCGCATTTATGTTTTGTAATTTTTGAACTTACCTTTACTTCCTGTTTGAATTCATGTCGACGCTTCATTTGTTTGGGCGACAAACGAATTTTTCTCATATTGGTAAGCCAGAATACGGCAAATGTAAGTAACGAAGCCAGTATCGCACCACAGTAGGAAATATATAGCACATTGTTTCCGGCCAGCGCAGAATTCAATAACAGATCATCTGCAAGCGGTTGCATAGCACTAATTGCCTCAATAAACTGTGCGCCTAATAAAACAGCATAAATAATCCCCATCCACTTAATCTGCACCGGAATCACAAACATTAATAACACCTGGGCATTGGGGAATGTGGCCGCAAATGCCAGGAAAATTGACATATTAATATAATAAGTACTAAACTGTGTACTGCCGAACATATATACATATTCCGTCATTTTTGTAGCTTCAAACAATGACCCGTACAGATATTCAGCTAATCCGTAGCATACAAAACTTGTCAAAATGGTAAACAACATACCTGAGAACAAATACACATTATACCTGAAATCTCCCCATGCGCGCTCCAGTGTCCTACCAACGGAATAATAAAAATACAACATAATAAGTGTAAAGAAATCCAGCTGTTCCGGCGGAATCACCACCCATGTCACCAATCGCCAAACCTGACCGTGCAAAATCTCATAGGGATTCAGGGTCAGCATCTCAAAAAAATTGGCATTGATCATCTGGATGACATATCCTACCACGTAACACAAAATCAATATTGTTGTCAGATTGCTTACTGCATATTTCCCAAATTTCTTTTCTAACTTTCTCATACTTCCTCCAAAACAGAACTTATCATTTTATTTTAGCATTTTACCTTGAATAAGTAAATAAAACTAAACTATATTTTTAATTCTTGAGAAATTGTTTATAAAAATTTTACCTTCAAATATCGACCTTTCATTGCATTTTTTTCACTTCTGCCGTATAATCAACCATGTATGCATTTTTTTATACATACATATACATTAGAAAAGTCTATTCCGAATGTTTTGAAAGGATGTACATATATGACTGAAAACACTACGCAGATTTCACAGAGAAACGAACTTCATACACTTGGTATTGATATCGGTTCCACTACCGTTAAAATCGCTATTTTGGACAAGAAACATAACTTACTGTTTTCCGACTACGAAAGACATTTCGCAAACATTAAGGAAACTCTCGCTTCCCTTTTGCAGAAGGCTTACGACAAACTGGGTAATATCATGCTTAGTCCCATGATTACCGGTTCCGGCGGTTTGACTTTAGCAAACCACTTGCAGGTACCTTTTACCCAGGAAGTTATTGCAGTTGCCACCTCCCTGCAGGAGTTTGCCCCCAAGACCGATGTTGCCATTGAGCTCGGCGGTGAAGATGCAAAAATCATTTATTTCGAAGGCGGTAATGTAGAACAGCGCATGAACGGTATCTGCGCAGGCGGTACCGGTTCTTTTATCGACCAGATGGCTTCTTTGATTCAGACAGATGCTTCCGGTCTTAATGAATATGCCAAGAATTATCAGTCTTTATACACAATTGCCGCACGTTGCGGTGTTTTTGCCAAAACAGACATTCAGCCTCTTATCAATGATGGTGCGACCAAGGAGGATTTGTCCGCTTCTATTTTCCAGGCAGTGGTAAATCACACCATCAGCGGACTTGCCTGCGGTAAGCCTATTCGAGGACATGTTGCATTCTTAGGCGGTCCCTTACACTTCTTATCCGAGTTAAAAACCGCTTTTATTCGTACACTGAAACTGGATGATGAACATATTATTGACTTGGAAAACTCTCATCTTTTTGCAGCCATGGGTTCTGCCCTGAATGCAAAGGAGGATGTGCAGATTTCTCTTTCAGCCATGGTGGAGAAACTCTCTTCTGATATTAAAATGGAGTTTGAAGTGGAACGTATGGAGCCCCTTTTTGCTTCCAAAGAAGAATATGACCAATTCACAAAAAGACATGCCGCACACAAGGTTAAAACCGGTATTCTTTCCGAATATAAGGGAAATGCCTATTTGGGTATCGATGCCGGCTCTACCACTACCAAAGTAGCTTTGGTAGGCGACGACGGTTCTCTTTTGTACTCTTTCTACAGCAATAATGACGGAAGCCCTTTGCTGACCGCAATCGGCGCTCTTAAAAAAATTCATTCCCTTCTTCCGGAAGGCGTGAAAATCGTGCGCTCCTGCTCTACAGGATACGGCGAAGCACTGATGAAGGCTGCATTTCTTTTGGATGACGGCGAAGTAGAAACCGTAGCTCACTACTACGCTGCCGCTTTCTTCAATCCCAATGTGGATTGTATCCTGGACATCGGCGGTCAGGATATGAAATGTATCAAAATCAAGAACCAAACCGTTGACAGTGTACAGCTCAACGAAGCCTGCTCTTCCGGTTGCGGTTCCTTTATCGAGACCTTTGCAAAATCCTTAAACTACAATGTACAGGACTTTGCCGCAGCTGCGCTTTTTGCGAAACATCCCATTGATTTGGGTACCCGCTGTACCGTATTTATGAACTCAAAAGTAAAACAGGCCCAAAAGGAAGGTGCTGAAGTTTCTGATATTTCTGCAGGGCTTGCTTACTCTGTTATCAAAAATGCATTATTTAAGGTTATCAAGGTATCCGATGCCTCCGAATTGGGTAAAGAAATCGTGGTACAGGGCGGAACCTTCTACAATGATGCAGTATTACGCAGTTTTGAAAAAATTGCAAACTGTGAAGCTATTCGTCCTGATATTGCCGGTATTATGGGAGCCTTTGGTGCTGCCCTGATTGCCCGCGAACGCTATAGTGAAGACTATGCAACCACTATGCTGACTTATCAGCAGATTTGTGACTTACAGTTTGAAACCAATATGGCAAAGTGTCGTGGTTGTACCAACAGTTGCCGTTTAACCATCAACCGTTTCTCCGGTGGTCGTCAATATATCTCCGGCAACCGTTGTGAACGCGGTATCGGCGGTCAAAAAAACGCAAACAATGTACCAAACCTTTTTGAATATAAATTAAAAAGATTTTTTGATTATGAACCTCTTGCAGCTGACAAAGCCCCTCGAGGTGTAATTGGTGTACCCAGAGTATTGAATATGTACGAAAACTATCCCTTCTGGTATACCTTCCTGACTGAGTTAGGTTATCGTGTCATTCTGTCTCCCAACTCCAATCGTAAGATTTACGAGCTGGGTATTGAATCCATTCCCAGCGAGTCAGAATGTTATCCTGCTAAATTGGCACACGGTCATGTAACCTGGCTCATTCGCAATGATGTAAAAACAATCTTCTACCCGGCACTGTTTTATGAACGTAATGAATTTGATGAGGCTAACAACCATTATAACTGCCCCATCGTTACTTCTTATTCCGAAAACATCAAAAACAATGTAGAAGAAATTACCAGTGGACAGATACAGTTGCGCAATCCGTTTATGTCATTTAGAGATGAAGAAACCATCTCTTCCTCATTGATAAAGGAATTCAAAGAGATTCCTGCTTCAGAAATTAAAGCCGCAGTACATAAAGCATGGGTGGAACAGGAAAAAGCCCGTAAGGATATGCAGGCAAAAGGCGAAGAAGTATTAAAATATTTACAGGAAACCGGCAAACGAGGCATTGTGTTGGCAGGTCGTCCCTATCATGTTGACCCGGAAATCAATCATGGTATTCCGGAAATGATTACTTCTTTTGATATTGCAGTACTTACTGAAGACTCCGTGTCGCATTTGGCCAAGCCGGAACGCCCCTTGATTGTGTCAGACCAATGGATGTATCACTCAAGATTATATGCCGCTGCAAGCTACGTAAAAACAACAGAAAATGTAGACCTTATTCAATTGAATTCTTTCGGTTGCGGTTTAGATGCTGTTACTACCGATCAGGTATGCGATATTTTAACCGGTTCCGACAAAATCTACACCTGTTTAAAAATTGATGAAGTAAATAACCTTGGTGCCGCGCGTATTCGTATCCGCTCACTCCTTTCCGCACTAAAAGTAAAAGAAAAGAAAGCAGACAAGCGAACCATTCGTTCCAGCGCCATAAATAAAGTAGTCTTTACCGAAGAAATGCGCGAAGAGTACACTATTTTGTGTCCGCAGATGTCACCCATTCATTTTGACCTGTTACAACCGGCTATGAAGGCCTGCGGATATAATTTTGAAGTATTGAACAATGACAACAAACACTCCGTAGATGTAGGATTAAAATATGTTAACAATGATGCCTGCTATCCTTCCCTTTTGGTTGTGGGACAGCTGATGGAGGCATTACTTTCCGGCAAATACGATTTGAACAAAACCGCACTTATCATTACCCAAACCGGTGGCGGTTGTCGTGCTACCAATTATATCGGTTTCATTCGTCGTGCTTTGGAAAAAGCAGGAATGGCTCATATACCTGTTATTTCCTTAAACCTTGGCGGAATAGAGACCAATCCCGGTTTTAAACTGGATACAAAGCTTGGACTTCGTATGGCACTTGCCGCCCAGATCGGTGACATTTTCATGCGTTGTGTTTATCGAATGCGCCCTTATGAAGAAGTATCCGGAAGCGTAAATGCCATGCACCAGAAATGGTTAAAAATCACCACGGAATATGTCACTGCAAAAAAAGTGAAAGTTCGTAAATTCCCTTCTCTTTGCAAGCAGATTATCCGTGATTTTGACAGCATTCCACTGAAGGATATAAAGAAACCCCGCGTAGG
>JAZNQI010000048.1:0-13414 GCA_045590095.1 Acetatifactor sp.
GTGGCAAGCTTTATATTCTTCTTCGGGTTAAAGGTATTGATTGCCTTAATCAAGCCGATTGTGCCGATAGAAATAAGGTCTTCCACTCCCACTCCCGTATTATCAAATTTCTTCGCAATATAAACCACCAATCTCAAATTATGCTCTATTAATAATGCTTTTGCTTCTTCTGCACCCTCCTTTTCCAACCTGTTTAAGATATCAGCTTCCTCCTGTATTGATAAAGGCGGCGGCAATACTTCCGATCCTCCAATATAAAAAATATTATTCTCCTTATACACAATTGTTTTTTTCTCATGTAACAACAGCTTATTCCGAATGCCTTTCGGTAATATCAGTTTCATAATCATCATGCGCTTCATTCCCTTTCTACTCCAATATTCCCGGGTTCAAAATCATTTGATATGTATCGGACTTTGTAAGCAGTTCTTCACAAACCCCAACATAAACTTCTTCATATTCCCTTTTGCCATCCTTTGTTTCTACAATCATTTTTTTCATCAGAAATCCTTGGAGGATTCCTCTTTTTTTTCCAACACTATGATACGGGATCACCCTATATATTTGCGGTTTTTGATGATACAAACTTTCAAAAACACCTTTATCCAGCACGGATACCGGTTTCCCGCTAATCGGCTCCGCTAATGTGTTTCCCGTATCAATCAATGCCCGAATTTCTACTGTTTCTTCTCCAAACAAAATGACCTTACAGAGCTTATCTTCCTCATAATGACGCTTCACAATCACTCTCAACAGCACATAAGCAATTAAACCTGCTCCAAGCACTGATACCAGTCCCGTTGCACCACCTACTCTTTTCATCGCCACTCTAAGGACTACTAATGTCATGCCTCCCAATAACAAAGTACTGATAACCACCTTCTCAGCTACTCTATAGAAAGAATCCGCATTATAAATCCGAAATGTAATAAAAATCATACTGCCTAAGGACAGAACAAATGCACTTGCAATCCGCATATATAAGTTCATGGGAATCATCAAGGGAAGTACCGAAAAAAAAGTTCCTGCCAACGCTCCCCATACCCTTCTCTTTCTTCCAACCTTCTGCCTCATCATTTCATTAATCAATCCCAACACAAGCAGGTTCATAATAAACTGAAATATCAGAAACGTATCTAAATATACTTCAACGTACATCTTCACCTCCACCCGAACTGCTTCATATCTATTCTCATTTTATATGACTCGAACCATTTATTTTGTCGAAGAATCAAGATGAACATGCATTTCTTTCTACCAGAAAACGACAACAAAAAAGCAGGTATACCATTCGGTATACCTGCAAGGTATCAATCATTATTTTCTTTGTAAGAAATCAGGAATCTTTAATGACTTTTCCTGTATATTACTGCGCACATCAACCGGCTTACTGATACCCTGAATAGGAGTAACCGGAATATCTGCTGCAGGAAGCTTCACACCGGGTGCCACAGGTGCGCTCATGGGCTTCAAACCGGGAGTCATGGGTGCCTTGTATGTAAAGCTTGATGTCATTCTGTTAGGTACATTTGCAACATCTTCAATACCTGTTGCAATTACTGTAATCATACAGCAACCGCTCTTGGTTTCATCGTACATTGCACCAAAGATAATATTAACTTCCTCTCCGGAAAGCTGCTGTACATAATCAGCAGCATCAGATGCATCTGCCAAGCTGATATCACCTGAAATATTAATGATAACATCTGTTGCGCCTGTAATAGTAGTCTCTAACAACGGCGATTCTACAGCCATCTTTACTGCATCCAAAGCCTTGTTATCACCCTTACCTTCACCAATACCGATATGTGCAATACCCTTGTCCTTCATGACAGTCTGTACGTCTGCGAAGTCCAAGTTGATAATTGAAGGTACATTAATCAAATCGGTAATTCCCTGAACTGCCTGCTGTAATACTTCATCCGCTTTCTTTAAAGCTTCAGGCATGGTTGTTCTGCGGTCAACGATTTCCAATAATTTATCATTAGGAATAACAATCAAAGTATCAACAAATTCCTTAATCTTGTCAATTCCTTCCAATGCATTTGTCATACGTGTTTTTGCTTCAAAACGGAAAGGTTTTGTAACAACACCTACGGTAAGTATATCCATTGCTTTTGCAATTTTAGCAACAACAGGAGCTGCACCGGTACCGGTACCGCCACCCATACCACAGGTTACAAAAACCATATCAGCGCCTTTTATTGCATTCTGAATCTCTTCTGCACTTTCCTCTGCAGCCTTTTCGCCGATTTCAGGCTTTGCACCTGCACCGAGACCTTTGGTAAGCTTTTCACCAATCTGGATTAATTTAGGAGCCTTACATAATTGTAATGCCTGCTTATCGGTGTTTACGCCAATAAACTCAACTCCGTCAATTCTCTCATCCACCATTCTATTTACAGCATTATTTCCGGCTCCGCCAACACCTACAACGATAATTTTTGCAGCCGCTTGTGCATCATTTGTTCTAACTTCAAGCAAAGGTTTGTCCTCCTTTTTCTTTGTATAATCCCATATAAGTTTATCATATAATCATTTCAAAAAATTATCAACATATTTTTTTAGAAAATGCACATTTTTTAATTATTTTGGTCAATATCTTCCTCAAAACTTGCCGAATCACCGATTTGCTGATAATTTTCCAAATGCAAAGTTCCCTTTTTTCCGCTCAACTTAGGAAGGAACTCCGGCAAAATCATCATCTTTTCTTGTAAATAGCTTCCGTCTCCCAACAAAACTCTGACCTCATCAAAGAAAAGGATAATATTCAAATCCGAACGGAAATAAATCTTATCAGCTCTGATTCCGAAATCATTCAACAAATTACGCAATTCCATAACCTTTACAAATACAGAATCATCTTCTACTGCAATTTTTTCGCCTAATTCCACATGATTAAAATCCAATCCCACTACCCATGGCACGTCCATAATTTTGACATTGGAAGTCTCTACGATATATCCATCCTTGTCAAAATACATAAAACTGTCCATAAATTCTATATACCCGGCCAATGACTTTTCGTGAACCAATATCTTAATGGTATCCTTTTCGAGAACCGACACTTCTATGCTATCCACAAAAGGTACATTTTCGATATTCTTGTTTTTATACTTCCAGGACAAATATAGGGAATTATTACCCATAGCTCCCGACATGACCATATTTTTTATTTCTTCGTCAGTATAATAGGTATTTCCCTCTATATACACATCTTTAACGGCATAGGCGCTGATAAAATAATAAATTACTCCCAAAACAATTGCAAGCACAGATAATAGTATCAGCACCCCGCCTATTCGCTTTTTCCGTTTCTTATACACTTATCACCCGCGCTCCTAACTCTCTCAAATCTTTACAGATATTCTCATATCCACGCATGATATATCGGCCCCCGTGTATGGTCGTTTTCCCTTCTGCAGTCAAACCTGCAACTACCAGCGCCGCTGCTCCCCGCAGTTCTTTTGCATGGATTTCCTTTCCTTTCAGACGTTCTACACCTCTTACTTTAATACACCCGGCATCTACCACTTCAATATCTGCCCCCATGTCCTGTAAGGGTTTTACCACATGAAATCGATTTTCAAATATATGCTCTTCAATCAAACATTCTCCCGGCATACGAACAATTGCTGCAAGTGCAACTGACTGCAAGTCCGTCGGAAATCCCGGATACACATTCGTACTCAGACATTTTATGTTTTTGAGCACTCCGTCCGACTGAATAAACAATCCTTCTTCAAAAGGCTGACATACGCCTCCCATTTTTTCTATAATGTCTGTTACCGCACACAGCTGACTGCAGGGTGCCTCTTCCAACAACACACTGCCGCCTGCGGTTAACACTGCAAACATATAGGTTCCCGCAACAATTCTGTCTGCCGGGATCACGTAGGAACATCCTTTTAATCGCTTCACTCCATGAATTACAACAGTATCCGTTCCGATTCCATAAATGCAGGCTCCGCAAGTACATAAGTACAGACACAAAGCAACCACTTCCGGTTCTTTCGCCGCCCCATGAATAGTCGTAATACCTTGCGCCATTACCGCCGCCAATATTACATTTTCTGTCGCTCCGACGCTCACTTTGTGAAAAACCACATCTGCGCCATGAAATCCATCCGGCACTCTGGCATAGATTAACCCATCCTGTTCAGAAAAATCGGCGCCCATGCATTCCAACGCAGAAATATGCATATCAATCGGGCGTGCACCAATCACGCACCCTCCCGGGTACTCCATGACCACTTCCCCGTTTCTGCTTAACAAAACACTCAACAAGCATAAGGAAGATCTCATTTCCTGCACAGCCTCTTTGGGCAGTACTCCTTTCACAATATTTGTGGAATCAATCATAAGATAATCCGAATGAGTCCTGATTACACAGCCCAAACATTTCATCAAACGTTGCATTGCATCCACGTCACTGATTCTGGGACAATTGTATATATTATTATTTCCCTGTGTAAGAAGTGTAGCCGCCAAAATAGGCAATGCTGCATTTTTGGAGCCTTGAATTCGTACTTTCCCCTGTAACCTGACACCACCGCAAACACTAATAGAATCCATATATTTTCCTCAAATTCTTTGACTTAAACATATTCTATTATATGTATTATGCTAGTGGGTGTGCATTGTCCGAAACTACATTTCCCGCAACTGAATCCGCTTGGCTACATTTAATACCAACCCTATTTCTGCCATCAAAAACAGTACCGACGTACCACCATAACTGATAAACGGTAACGAAATACCCGTATTGGGAATCGTATTTGTTACTACCGCAATATTCAGAATCACCTGTATTGCAATATGTCCCATAACGCCTACTACCAAAAGGGCACCAAACAAATCCGGTGCATTGTTTGCAATAATCATCATACGCCACAAAAGCAGGATAAACATCAAAATAATTGCCACCGCACCAAACAAGCCCAGTTCTTCACAAATAATGGAAAAAATCATATCATTCTGCGCTTCCGGAATGAAGCCCAGCTTCTGCATACTGTTTCCAAGACCTTTTCCCATTACACCTCCGGAACCGATTGCATAAAGTGCTTGCAATGTCTGGAAACCGGTATCCTGTGCATATGCCTCCGGATTTAACCACGCCAGAATACGCTTGAAACGGAAATGCATTCCGTCTTCCATACTCAATTGAGATATATAGTATACTATACCTGAGGCCGCGCCGATAGCCAGCAAGGCAATTACTCCAAATCGTTTATAATGGGGACTTGCAACAAATATCATAAACACCGCAATTCCCAAAATAATAATTGCAGAGCTAAGGTTATCCGTCCACTGCCAAACCATCAATACCAAAGGCAGGGATACCGCAATCAGAATCCCCATTCCTTTCCAGGTCCTAATTCCTTTTCCCATTTTGCAAACCATATTTGCCAGAAAAATAATCATACACAATTTAGCCACTTCCGCAGGTTGCAGTGACATACCGATTACCGGCACTCTTAACCAACGTTTTGCTCCATGAGATTCAATACCGAATTTCGGCACCAACGCAATTAATACCACCGATATCAAATATCCCCAGCCGGCAAACTTTTGCCAAATGGGATACGGAATATTGGCTACAATAATCATACATCCCAAACCCAGAACACTGGCCAACAACTGTTTTTTTAAGTAATATGCCGCATCATTATAATCAGCATAGGCCTCATAAGAGCTTACCGAATATATCATAAGCAAACCAAATCCCAACAAAAACAAGACTATAAACAAAAGATTATAGTCAAAATAGTATTCTGCTTGCGTTTTTTTTCTTCTCACTCTTTCAGCCATACAATTTATGCCTCTCTCAAATCATTCTTAGTCCTTCAGACCATTCACATACTCTTTAAAGACTTTTCCGCGCACTTCATAATTCGGGAACATTCCCCAACTTGCGCATGCAGGTGAAAGCAACACTGCATCCCCTTCTTCAGCCAAAGAAGTACACATTTCCAAACATTCCTCAAAGGTATCTGCCATTTTTATTTTATCAAATCCGTGTGCCTGCGCACATTTGGCTATTTTTTCTCTTGTCTGACCGATTAATACCAGCCATTTTACTTTGTCACCGAAGCTCTCAATCCATTCATCGTACTCATTCTGCTTATCATAACCGCCGCCTATCAAAATTGTAGGTTTACTCATGGCTTTAATTCCCTGAATCGCAGCGTCGGGATTCGTTCCCTTAGAATCATTATAATAATCCACGCCTTTCTTTGTGGCCACAAATTCAATACGATGTTCTACCGCCTTAAATTTCTTTATCACATTCAAAATGGTTTCCATGGGAACATCCATGTTTTCTGTAATGGCAATAGCAGCCATTACATTTTCCACATTACAAATTCCAACCAGATTCATATCCGTATGAATGTTCAGCAACGCCTCTACTTTTGAATCGATTGCCTTACAAATCATATCATCCTGCAGAAAGTAACCGTTTCCCAGCTTTTGTGCAGAAGAAAAATATACCACTCTGGAGGAACATCTCTGTCCGAAATCCCTTGTATATTCGTTTTCATAGTTCAAAACACAGACTTCATCCGGACTTTGATTTACTGCAATATTTTCTTTTGCTGCAGCATACGCTTCCATGGTGTAATGTCTGTTCAAATGATCCGGTGTGACATTCAAAATCGCTGCCACCTTGGGATGGAACATCAAAATCGTTTCCAACTGAAAACTACTGAGCTCCCCAACCGTTACGGAATCCTGTGTTGTCTTTAAAGCTTCCAGAGTATATGGATTGCCGATATTTCCTACCACAAAGGTCTTTTCTTCTCCCAAATGGGCTTTCATGATTTCACCCACCAATGTAGTTGTGGTGGTTTTTCCGTTGGTTCCGGTAATGGCAACAATCTTTCCGTGCTCTACCATATATCCCAACTCAATTTCACCGATGATACAGGCGCCCAAATCCCTCAATTCGTTGACCAACGGAATATCCGTCGGCACACCGGGACTCAATACCACCAAATCCACCTCTTTTATAATCTCTTTCGGCAAGGTCTTACTGTAACATTCTGCAACAACACCTTCCGGTACTTTTTTCTCCAATTCCTCCAAGGAAAGATTCTCATCAAATAAAACTATTGTAGCATTCATTGTTTTAAGCAGTGTCATAGCACCGATACCACTGATACCGGAACCCACTACCAAACACTTTTGTCCCTTTAACATAGATTCTCCTTTCATGTCTCAGACACTTTATCTAATCTATTATAATCCATTATTCCCAAATAAGGAAGAATATTTTCAAAAAGCTGTCGAATAATCGGTGCTGCAATCTGTCCGCCGTAATATGTACCCTGAGGTTTGTTGATAATAGCAATTGCAATCACTTGAGGATCATCTGCCGGTGCAAACCCGATAAAGGAAGAAATATACTGATGTTCCGAACGCGGAAGTGTCTGACTGGTGGCCGTTTTGCCACCAATTCTGACTCCCTCAATCTTCGCATTTCCGCCTCCTCCTTCAGAAACCACCTTCTCCAACATATATCGCATGGTTTCTGAAGTTTGAGCTGAAACAATACCGTTTTCCACAGGATACTGAAACACTTCAATCACATTCCCTTCCCCATCCGTAGCTTTTACTCCGAAATGAGGTGTCACACGATTCCCACCATTAATAATCGATGACGCAGTAGTAATCAACTGCAGGGGAGTTATCTGAAAAGACTGACCAAAGGATACTGTCGCCAGCTCTACCAGTCCCATATCCTCTTTTTTATGCATAATAGTTCCGGCTTCTCCCGGCAAATCCACTCCGGTTTTGGTAAGCAGGCCAAATTCCTCAAAATAATAATAAAAGCTCTCCACTCCCAAACGTTGCCCCACCGCTATAAAAGACGGATTACAGGAGGTCATGGTTGCATGAAGAAAATCCTGCGTTCCATGTCCCTGTGTTTTATGGCATCTTATCTTTCTGTCTTCTACAATGGCATATCCCGGACAATGGAAGGTAGAATCCATGGTCACTACTCCTGCCTCCAATCCGGCTGCAGCAGTTATAATTTTAAAAGTAGAGCCCGGCTCATAAGTATCGTTAATACAACCATTCCTCCAGACTCTGTTCAAAACATCCTGTTTTTGTGCTGCCGTCAACTCTGCGTTCGTTCCCTCCGGCAAGGTGTACGGTGCATTCAAGTCAAATTCCGGTACATTTACCATGGCTAAAATTTCACCATTCTTTGGATTCATCACAATAACAGAGACACTCTGGGCACTTTTTGCCAACATAGCCTGTTCAGCCAATTGTTGCGCATAAGCTTGTATATTAGCATCCATACTGATTTGTAAAGTATATCCGTCCACAGGTTCTATTCTTCGTTCCCCGGCCTCTTCCACTTCTATCCCTTTTGCATCTGTGGTCGTCAAAATCAAGCCCGGTTTTCCCTGTAAATACTTCTCATAGATTACTTCCAAACCGATGATTCCTTGATTATCGCTACCGGTAAACCCCATTACCTTACTCCCCAAATCACCATAGGGATAGTATCTTTTATAATCCTCATCCACCTTCACACCGGGTAAATCATAAGCTCTGATTCTGTCACCTATCTCTTTGCTGACATTACTTCTGACACGTTCTATGGCACTGTACTTTTCCACTCTTTTTCGTATCATTTCCCTGTCCATTCCCAATTCTTTCGCCAAAACCTCTATCACCTGCTCCGGGTCCTCAATTTGGTTATGAATCACGGAAATAGTGCATACCGAAACATTATCGGCAATTACAATACCGTTACAGTCAACTATCTTTCCTCTTGCCGCCTTAATGCTTCTTTCCCTCTCGTGCAAACTTGTCGCTTTCTCCGTATAGTACTCAGAGTACCACACCATCAGATATAACAGCCTTATCAATAAAAAAAGCAATACTCCCACACAAAAGAGAAATAATAAAAGCATCTTTTTTCGATGAATAATTTTATTATGTAGCAACTGCAAAAGAAAACCTCACAACTTGAGATACTGATTATTACACTCTATTCTCTCAATTATGAGGTTATTCTTACCTTCATTAACTTTCTTGTGTAAACTACCAGTCAATGGCCGGTATACTACTGTCAATCAAATCCCCCGTAGAAGGGTCTAAATGTTCTCCGGTCACAGGATCTACCAAGTGACCTGTTGCGGGATCTACGGGATAACTCATCCATTCCGGAGGCGTGTTTGAACTGTCGGGTACTGACGGTTCATCCTGTAATCCGTCCGCAGCTTCATCTTCTAAAAGTTCATCCTGCTTACCCAGAATCTCTATTTGTAATTCTTCCAATTCCTTCTTTTCTTTTTCTGACAATTCCTCTGTCATATAAATATTCATATACGGCAGTACTTCTGTCAAAACAGCCCGGCAAATTCTGGTCGCATACTTTGCATCATCCTGTTTTTCTGCATTTGCTCTGTCAACCACCACATAAATCGCAATCTGCGGGTCGTCTGCCGGTGCATATCCCATAAAAGAAACTACATACTCTTTATTACCACGTGGCAAAGTCTGTGCCGTACCTGTTTTTCCACCGATTGCATATCCTGCAGGTCTGGCTGAATGTCCGGTTCTGCGGCTGCCGCCCTCTTCCATAACTACCGCTCTGCAGTACTGTCTGATTTTTTCGGAAGTAGATTCTGAAATAGTCTGCTTCAACACTCTCGGTTCAATATTTTCAATTACGGCCCCCTCTGAATTGGTGATTTTCTTAACCAAATGAGGTTCATAATAATATCCGCCATTGATAAGCGAAGCATATCCTGCAACCATCTGAATCATGGTTACATTAAAGTTCTGTCCAAAAGTATTGGTTGCCAAATCGGCATCCTTCATATTTTCATCATATAACAAATCTGCGGTTCTCGCTTCACCCGCTAAGTCCACATTGGTCTTATATCCAAAATTAAAAATACGTTGAAACTTGGCAAAATTCGCCTTTCCGGTCGCTTGTCCGATATGCATCAGCGCCACGTTACAAGACCATGCAATGGAATCCTGCACCGTTACCGCACCATCACCGCTTCTTATATGGCAATGAATATCATGGCCTCCAATGTGTAATTTACCATTACACTGGTATACTTCATTTCCTGTTATGGAACCGGTTTCCAAAGCAGTTGCTACCGTAAACGGCTTAATAGTGGAACCGGGTTCATAGGTATCTGAAATACAGAAGTTCTTCCACAATCCATACAGGTTATAATTCAACCAATCCCCCTCCATGGTATCCAATATTTCCTGCGTAACATAAGAATCGGTATAATGACCCGTATCATCAATCAACACACTTCCCAACAGGGCATTTTTATCATAAATATTATTCAGGTCAAAGTTTGGATAGCTTGCCATGGCAAGAATTTCACCGTTATTCACATCCATAATGACGCAGCCTACATTTTCCGCTCCGTTTCCGAAACGATAATTGTTTTTATACTGCTCATTAAATGCATATAAATGTTTTTCCACTATGGCCTGTATATTAGCATCAATAGTGGTATGTATGGTATAACCGTCTACGGCCGGCTTTATGGTTCTTTCTACAGTAGAATCCGATCCCAGATAGCCATACTCTCGTCCGGTAGTACCGTTTAAAATATCATTGTAATATTCCTCTAAACCATAACTTCCTACATTGTCATTGGTCGCAAAACCGATGACATCACACGCTAATGTGGACAATGGATATACTCTCTTATAAGTCGCTTCAAACCACACGCCCTGAATATTAGCATCTTCCGCCGCCAAAGCGTCAAATTTGGCTTTTTGCTCGTAGGTAAGTAACTTTATGGGCACATAATAATTGGCCTCTGTATTGGTCTGTACATAGCTTCTGATAGCCTGCATATCCAACGGGAAACAAGCCTCCAAGGCTTCCATAGTGGGTTCGAAATAGCTTTCTCTGTAATTAATTACTTCCGCATCAATTACCAGATTGTAGTACTTCTCACTTACCGCCAAAGGAGTACCCTTTGCATCCACAATATCACCGCGTTTATACGGCAAGGTGGTACTGTCATAGCTTTGTTGCTGCAATATCTCCTTATTGTACTGAACACCTTTCTCTCTGGCAATCCAGATCAATCGAATACCTAAACCAACAAAAGCCAGCAAAACCAAAATATAAACCAATGCCAGCTTTTTTTGCATATAAAAATGAAACCGTTTTTTCTTCGGTTTCATTTTATCATTATTTCTGTTCTCTTCCCGTTTACGTTCTCTCACACTCATCACTCCTGACGTTAATTACCATCAGATACCTTTCGAACATAATCATATCCTACTGCTTCGTAAGTTATAATCTGTCCTTCCTTCGGATAAGTCATACCAAGCTCCTGAATAGCAACTCTCTTAATCTCATCAAGATTGTCCACAACTGCCAATCTTGACCACGCCTCTTCGTTTTCAATCATAAGATTGCTGATTAACTTTTCCTGTCTGGTAACTTCACCCGATAATGCTGTAATATCTGCCTGTAATCTAATATACCCTATTAAGACAACTCCTGCAACCATTAATGCAGCAATTAAGAAAGTAACATAGCCAAGACTCATATATTTCGCCTTTTCGCGATTCTTTCTGGTTTCTTCACTTAATCCTCTTCTGGGTTCTTCCAACTGTCCGGGAATATCATATTTAGGAGCTGCACTTCCGTGTACATACATAGGTCTCACCTGTGCGTTTCTGCTGTTTCTGTATGCTCCTCTTTCAAAATTGTAGCTCATTTCCACACCTCTCAGATTTAAATCTTTTCAAAAACTCTCAATTTTGCACTTTTAGAGCGACTGTTTATTTCCAATTCTTCTTTGGATGGTAAAATAGGCTTTCTGCTGATTACCTTTCCCATACTTTTCGCTCCGCATACGCATACCGGAAATTCCGGCGGGCATGTGCAAGGATTTTCTTTATTACGAAATGCTGTTTTGACGATTCTGTCTTCCAAAGAATGGAATGTGATAATACATAATCTTCCACCCGGATTTAACAAATCCACCAAATCGTCCAGCGCATTCTTAAGTACTTCTAATTCTCTGTTACATTCAATACGAATCGCCTGAAATGTCTTCTTGGACGGATGTCCGTTTTGTCTCATCTTTGCCGGAATCGCTGCTTTGATAATTTCATTCAACTCTCCCGTTGTTTCTATTTCTTTTTTCTCACGTGCCTTCACAATATGTTTGGCTATATTCTTTGCGAATGTATCTTCTCCGTAATCTCTGATAATTCGAAATAAATCCATTTCAGAGTATCCGTTTACGATATCTTTCGCCGTTAAGGTTTGTCTTCGATCCATTCGCATGTCCAATTGTGCATCAAACCGATAAGAAAAACCTCTTTCTTCTGTATCCAACTGGTAGGAAGAAACTCCCAAATCCAGTACAATTCCGTCTACTTTTGTAACTCCAACTTCCGAAAGCGCCGCTTTCATATTGCAGTAGTTATTTCGAATAACCGTAACCTTGTCACCATACACGGCAAGTCTCTCACTCGCTGCACAAATCGCTGCATCATCCTGATCAATCCCGTAAAAATGTCCCTCTGTTAATCGCTTGCAAACTTCAAAGGCATGTCCGCCACCACCCAGGGTTCCGTCTACGTAGAGTCCATTTTCCTTGATATTCAGATTTTCAATGGTCTCCCGTAACATTACGGAATAGTGATTAAACTCCATGTTCTCTCCTTAAATCGATAATCCCAGGCTTTCCATACCTGCAGCAATCTCATCCATATCCTTGTCCGGGTTCATACTCTCCCATCTGTCAAGGCTCCAGATTTCTATTCTGGTTCCGGCACCTACCAAAACCACATCTCTTTCCAGTGCCGCGTGTACTTTTAAATGGTTCGGCAATAAAATACGTCCCTGCTTGTCCACATCCACGCTGGCGGCTCCTGCCAGGAAGAAACGTACAAATTGTCTGGCGTCCTTATTGGTAAGTGTGGGTAATGACGATAGCTTACGTTCAAACTCTTCCCAATCATCGTTTGCATACACAAATAAGCAGCCATCCATTCCTTTCGTAATAACAAATTCATCTCCTAACTGTTCTCTGAATTTCGAAGGAATACTCAACCTGCCTTTCGCATCAACCGTATGATTGTACTGACTTTTAAACATCTGCAATCACCGCCTTCAAAAAGTAGATTTTCTTCATTTTTATCTACTTTTCATCCCACTTCATGGTACTTCATGCCACTTTATGGGGTTTTCATCCCACTTAATAAGTAAATTCTATAACAAAATGGGCTAATTTGCAAGCATTAAATCGCAGTTTTTAGTTGATTTTTTGCACAAAAAACGCGCCTTGCATTACTGCAAAGCGCCCAAAAATCAATCATTTACGTACATTATGCTTTTTTCTTCTTTTGATACACTCTTACTCCGATATCCATAGCTACCGCAAAGATA
>JAZNQI010000049.1:0-58130 GCA_045590095.1 Acetatifactor sp.
CAAAGCTGTATTGTCTTCCTAAGACCGCTTGGCCTCCGACTTCTTGGTGCGAACCTGATTCGTGTGGGAGAGAGTTATCTGAACAACTGGATTGCACAGCACATTACTTTTGACATGCGCAATAAGATGTACAGACACCTCCAGCAGATGTCACAGAAGTTTTTCACATCCAACAATCAGGGCGATATTATTACGCGTATGACAAGTGATATTTCCGGCGTGGAGAGAGTGGTTACCAATACGTTTACGTCGATTTTGTCCAATTCCATTACGTTGATTTGTGCCATTGTCATTATGTTTCAGGAAAACTGGATTCTGGCAGGCGTTGGTGTTTTGGTAATTCCGTTGTTTACGATTCCGACCAGATGGGCGGGCAAGACCAGATGGGAACTGACACAGGATGCGCAGGAATGCAATGATGAAATCAACGGTATTTTAAATGAGACTTTGTCTGTCAGCGGACAGCTTTTGGTAAAGCTTTTCGGCAGAGAGGACCATGAATATAACAAGTATCAGGAAAGCAATCGTCGTATGATTAAACTGCATATCAAGGAAAGTATGGCAGGTCGTTGGTTTATGGTAATTATAAATACCTTCTCCAGCGTAGGCCCCATGCTTTTATATTTGGTGGGTGGTATTTTGATAATGAATTACAATTCAGAGCTTACCGTAGGTGATATTACTATATTGGTTGCTTTGCTTGGTAAGATGTACGGCCCGGTAAATTCCCTGTTAAATATTCAGGTAGAATGGATTCGTTCCATGGCATTATTCACCCGTATTTTTGAGTATTATGACATGCCGATAGATATTAAAAATGCACCCGATGCTGTTACGCCTACAGAGGAAGCAAAGGGTGATGTATGCTTTAATCACGTAGAATTTTCTTATGATGGTGAGCGCAAGATTCTGAAGGATGTGAATTTTGAATTAAAGAGTGGTAACAGTGTGGCCATTGTAGGACCGTCCGGATCCGGTAAGAGTACCATTATTAACCTGATTCCCCGTTTATATGATGTAAATGGTGGAAGCGTAACTTTTGACGGCGTGGATGTGCGAAATCTGGATTTGGCATATTTACGTGATAATGTGGGTATCGTCAGTCAGGAGACCTATTTGTTCAACGGTACCATTCGCGACAATCTTTTGTATGCTAAACCTGATGCCACGGAAGCGGAAATCATCGAAGCATGTAAAAAGGCAAATATTTACGAGTTTATTCAAAAGCAGGAGAAGGGGCTGGATGCCATGGTGGGTAACCGCGGTCTGAAGCTTTCCGGCGGAGAGAAACAGCGTATTTCCATCGCGCGTGTGCTTTTGAAAGATCCTACCTTGTTTATTTTTGATGAGGCGACTGCATCTTTGGATTCTATTTCCGAAAGTAAGATTCAGGAGGCCATTGACCCCATTATTCATTCACGTACCAGTATTTTGATTGCTCATCGTTTGTCTACGATTCTGGCGGCAGATGAGATTCTGGTTATCAAAGACGGTGTCATCGCGGAACGTGGTGTACACGCGGATTTGGTGAAACTGGGAGGTATTTATACCGAGCTTTACGAAACACAGTTCGGTAAGGCACTGGAGATGGAAGTGCAGTAGGAAGAAAAGTGGCTCATAGTTTAATACGGTAAGTATGTTTTTGCCCGCCATCTTTGAAAGATGAGCGGGCAATGTTTTCGCCCGCCCTTCTGTAAGAAACATTCTGCTCCTTTAAGGCTGTTGCGAAAGAGGTGCCGTTGGGGCGGGTGTGGGAGAAGCGCTGTTCACACTCCATGGCGCGTACTTGAGCAGCTGCCTGTGCCACCATGGGTTGACTTCCCAATCCTGCAATTGTTAATGCGGTTGCTGCTAATAAGGTTATCTTTCTCATGTAGTTCTCCTTTCCTCTTTTGCGAATATCTGCCAATCACTCGGCAAATATTACAAAATCAATACAAAATGTTACAAAAATTGTTACAGGACAATCATATAGCATTTTTCGGGTAGCGGAACATGTAATATATGGATATAGTAAAACTTTCATAAAGTGGGCGGTCTTTCTTGTAAATTGGAAAAGGGTATATTACAATTGATTTAATAGGAGTGGCGGGAGAAAGCAATGAAGCAGGAGTAACATAAATGGCAAGAAATGTAGCAAGTATTGAAGAAAAGAGAAAAATCATCAGAGCCGGTAAAAAAGGTATATGGCGTGTTGTGTTCAGCAGAAGTATGATTATTTTGCTGTCTCTTTTGTTGCAATTAGTTCTCTATTTCCTGATGATGTTTTCGGTAATTCGTCATGTGACCGTGTTTGCCGGCAGTATGACGATCTTTTCAGCGGTTATGATGTTTGTGGTTCTGAATACCCGCGCCAATCCATCCATCAAGCTGTCCTGGTGTATTATTATTGCCATAATGCCCTTGTTTGGAACCGTGCTCTACTTTTTTACAAAATATGATTTAGGGTATCGGTTAGAACAACAAATTTTGGAAAAGTGCATGTTGGAAAGCGAAGTATATGTACCGGATCAGGAGGCGCTTTTTCAAAAGGTGCAGGAAGAGGACAAGGGCTTGCACAATTTAGCCAGATACCTTCAAAGCACAGGACAACATACCATATATGCCAACACGGATGTAAAGTATTTTCCGTTGGGAGAAGATATGTTTGAGGAAATGGTTCGGCAGATTGAGAAAGCAGAGAAGTTTCTGTTTTTGGAGTATTTTATTATCGGTCCCGGACATATGTGGAATACGATTTTGGACTTATTGGTCGAAAAAGTGCACCAAGGCGTGGACGTGAGAATTATGTATGACGGAAGTAATGCCGTGACCACGTTGCCGTATGGTTATCATAAAAAGCTAAAAAAGGCGGGAATTCAGTGTAAGGTTTTCGCAGAGTTCCACCCCTTTGTATCAACGATTTACAATAATCGTGACCACCGTAAGATTTTGGTGGTGGATGGGAAGGTAGCATTTACAGGCGGTGTAAATCTGCAGGACGAATACATTAATAAAAAAACACTACACGGACATTGGAAGGATACGGGTGTTATGTTGCAGGGAGATGCGGCGCAGGGATTTACGCTTTTGTTCCTGCAGATGTGGAATGCAGATGAGAGACATCGGGAATATGCGTCCTATATGTGCCCTGTGAATCAGGAAAAAAGAGGAGAAGGCTATGTCATCCCTTACAGCGACACTCCGTTGGATGATGAGAATGTAGGGGAAATGGTTTATTTGGATATGATAAACCGAGCCGGAGAGTATGCATATATTATGACGCCCTATCTGATATTGGACAATGAGATGTTGACTGCATTATGTTTCGCAGCAAAGCGGGGTGTGGATGTAAGGATTGTTTTGCCCCATATTCCGGACAAGAAGTACGCGTTTTGTTTGGCTAAAAGTCACTATAAAGGTTTAATAGAGGCAGGCGTAAAAGTGTATGAATATACGCCGGGATTTGTACACGCGAAAGTAGTGTTATGCGATGACCGTGAAGCGGTGGTAGGTTCCATTAATTTAGACTATCGGAGCTTTTATTTGCATTTTGAGTGTGCGGCGTACCTGTATAAAGTGTCCGCATTGCAGGATATTAAAACAGACTTTTCGGATACGATGGAGAAGTCTGAGCTGATTACCATGGAGGCTGTTCGAAAACAACCATGGTATACGAAGTTTTTCGGTAAACTTTTAAAAATAATCGCGCCTTTGATGTAAACCGATTTGAATTTGCATGGTTTGATGTAGAAGCGGTATGAAAGAGAGGAAAGGATTATGTATTACTCTGCAATTAAGTATAACGACATAGCGAATGGTTTGGGAGTGCGTACGGTATTGTTTGTGTCCGGTTGCAGAAACAGGTGCAAGGGATGTTTTCAGCCGGAGACTTGGGACTTTTGCAATGGAGAACCTTTTGGAGAGAGAGAGGAAGAGGAGATTTTAGAATCGCTGAAGCCGGGGTATGTGCAGGGTTTGACTTTGCTGGGCGGAGACCCGTTCGAGCCGGAAAACCAGGAGGGTCTGATTGCTTTTATGCGCCGGGTAAAGGAGCAGCACCCGGGTAAGGATGTGTGGGCATATACCGGCTATTTGTTGGATAAAGATTTGCAACCGGGTGGGCGGGTTTACACAAATTATACGGACGAACTACTCTCATATATTGATGTGTTGGTGGATGGACCTTTTGTGGAAGAGGAAAAAAGTTTGATGCTGAAATTCAGAGGTTCACGCAATCAGCGGGCAATTGATATGAAGGTATATAGGGAGACCGGGGTGATTCGGGAAATAGAGTTTTGACATGAAAAAGGCTGTGGAGCATTTGCTTCACAGCCTTTCTGAATAATTTCCCTATGGCTTCGAAAAAAATGAAAAGGATTCGGAATCCTTTGAAGTATCGTCTGAAGTTGTCGCCAGGGGAGCCGGTTTAGCAACTGGGGGAACCGAAGTAGGTGCAGGCTCAGTAACTTGAGGAGTTGGCATCGACGTCGGTCTGCTAATACGGAGGGGCGAAGCTGATGCAGAATCTGCAACACCGGTAGTTGGAGCCGAAGTTGATGTAGGTATTACATTATGCATGGGATAGGGCGGTGGTGTCATAGTATTTGTAGGATAAACTGGCGGTACAACAGGTACATATGCAGTAGGGATAGAAACAGGAGTCGGAATCGCACCGGCAATACCTCTCATTCTGCTCCTGATTTCATGAATTGCTTCTGCACGATTTGAGCCTCCGAGTACTTGAAAAGTTGAATAGGGGGTATAGATTTGTATAACACTTTTGCTCAGTGTTACATTTACTATTTGATCGTAGCTTAAAACAAATTTTTGGAGTGATTTTTCATTATTACTCATTGTCGTTATTCCCACAACAGCATTTTCATATACCAAACAATGCGAACGGTATGCCAGTATGAGTATAATAGGATATGCAAGTAAGAAACCGATTAATGCCAAGGGAATGATAACGCCAATAGTTTTATTGTCAAAATCACGTGTAAAAGAGCGAATAATTTTTTCACTATTCATCATAAACCATATAGCCATACCGATAAAGAAACCACTACATAAAAATAAAATTAAGTATCTGGCAACGCCACATTTAGTGGATACTAAAAATCTACCATGATCGTTCATTATAAATACCTCCCTTAGAAATAGGTTATACTTATTATACATTAACAGGAAAAGATGTAAATGGATGTTTGAGAGGAGATAAGCTTGACGAAACCGACAAAAAGTGCTATGCTTTTCACACGGTTTTTAAAACCGCGTGAAAAGATATTTAAAAACGCGTAAGTAAAGGAAAGATATAATGAAGGTTAAAATTATCACAGATTCTGCATCTAATATGGCATCACTGGAGGGAGTTGCGTTTGAAAGCGTACCGCTTAAAATTATTACAGACCACAAAGAATATGTGGATGATGCGGGCTTGGATGTGGAAATGATGGTTGAGGAGTTAAGTACTTATAAAGGACGTTCCGGTACGGCATGTCCGGGTGTCGGAGAGTGGCTGGAGGCGTTTGAAGATTGCGACATGGTCTTTTGCGTAACCATTATCAGTCGTTTGTCCGGAAGTTATAACGCGGCCATGACTGCAAAGCAACAGTACGAGGAAGAAAATCCCGGAAAGAGAGTTTTTGTGCTGGATTCATACTCTGCCGGTCCGGAGATGAAACTCCATCTGGAGAAGTTGAAGGAATTGGTATTGGAAGGGAAAGACTTCGAGACGATTTCCAAAGAAATCGTAGAGTATAAAGAAAAGAAAACAGCCTTGGTGTTCTCTTTAGAGTCTCTTCGCAATCTGGCCAACAACGGAAGAGTGAGTCAGGCAGTAGCTTTGATTGCAAGTATTATCGGTATGCGTGTGGTTGGAGATGTTTCCGAGGAGGGATTGCATCCCACCAACAAATGTCGCGGCGAAAAAAAGGCGCTTGCCTCTCTTTTTGACAACATGAAGAGACTTGGTTATAAAGGCGCGAGAGTGCTGGTGGATCATTGCTACAACGAGAAAGCCGCAAATGCATTGAAGGAACTTATTATGAGAGAGTTTCCGGCTGCAAAAGTAATTATTGACAAGACCCGCGGTCTTTGCAGTTTTTACGCGGAAAAGGGTGGTCTTATGATAGGATTTGAAGTGAATTAATTTGACAATGAAGATGAAAATTGTTACCCCGCAGGTGTATGTCTGCGGGGATTTTTAATGGGAAAAACCCAAACAACATTGACAATATGTATACATTGTTGTTATTGTGTATAGAAAGAGGCTTATTAATAAGATCTACGAATTCTTGCTTCATTACATCCTTTTCGGGATGAGTTTTCCGAGTTTCCTTAATAATAGTAATTTGTTTTTGAGTTTGATTGTTTGGTCGGCTTCGGTCATCAATAGGCATGTTGAGACCGGTACTTGACCGTAGCGGGTATGTTTGGACCGGGTGGTGGTGCCGTGGAGTGTATTTAGGCCGGGTGGTGGTGCAGTGGAGTGTATATAGGCCGGTTTATGCCGCTAGCGGGTATGTTTTATCTGTTCTTTTTTATTACTATACGGAGGATTTAATTAGATTGATAGTTTACTCCGTATTTTGCATTCATTTTTAGTTCAGAAGCATGCTACTAAGCAGAAAAAGTACGGATTAGGAATAGAGAAATGAAGAAATCTCCGTAATAGAATAGAAAAAGAAGCCTATTAGTTGGAAAAATGCCATCAAAATACGTAGAAAATGTTTCGAAATCATGTTACCTCCGTAGCAAGAAGAAAAAAGACAGATAAAACGAGCGGAGCAGAAAGTGAAGTGGGGCAGAGAGTGAAGCGGGGCAGAGAGTGGAGCGGGAAAAAGGTGGGAATAGGTTGGCGGAGTAGGTAGTGGAGCGGGAAAAGAAGGGGATAGCTTAGGGCTGAGAAGAGAGTGGAGCGGGAAAGGTGGTGGTGCAGAGGCATTACGGGTGTGGAGAGCAGGGAGAGCATAACGTGTACAAGCAGAAAGGAGTAAAAATGAGTAGATTGGTTAATGAATTAGAGGAAGAGAGAGCGCGTTTAGTCAAAATAATACTGGAGACGGAGGAGATAATTCAAAAGGCGCCAAAGGGAAATGTTCGTGTGTCAGAATGTAGAAACTCTTTGCAGTGTTATTTCTATGATGAATTTACTAAGGAGAAAAACGGAAAATATATGTCTAAAAAAGAGCGGGGAAAGGCAAGGAAAATTGTAGAGAGAGAATATCGTGAAAAGCTAAGAAATGTATGCGATAGGCGCAAAACCGAAATAGAGAAAACGCTTCGAATATTGCAGGAAGCCGCACCGGAGAAGGTGTTTCACAGCATGGCAAGAGGAAAACAGCGGCTTTTATCAAATGTTATTATGGATGATGAGGAGTATGCAAAGGTGTGGATGAGCAAAACGTATTCCGGGAAAGATTTTCCGGATAATTATCCCGAAATTGTTTCAGATAGGGGAGAGCGGGTGCGTTCCAAAACAGAAAAGATTATTGCGGATAAGCTGTTACGGGAAAGAATCCCTTATCGTTATGAGCATCCGGTCTGTTTGGAAGGATTTGGTGTGGTATATCCGGATTTTACATTACTGAATACAAACACACGTAAGGAGGTACTGCTGGAGCATTTTGGTATGATGAGTGATATGTGTTATGTCCAAAAGGCGCTACGCAAGCTTCACTGGTATGAAAAAAATGGATATTTCGTAGGAAAGAACCTTTTAATTACTTACGAAACGGCGACACAACCTTTTGATGCGGTAATCTTTGAAAATATGCTGAAAGAGATGGGTTTTTGTGGAGAATCGTGGTAAAATGGAAGTGCGTAAAAATTCATGGAAGTAGTTAATTGACCGTGGATAATAGAAACGTGAATAATAGAAAGGAAGTAATAATGAAGAAGCCACGATTTAGAATAACAGGATATATGTTGGTTTTAGTGATGTTGCTTGGCTTGAGTTCCTGCAAGTCTGAGAAAGGGGCGACAGGAAATTCGGATACGCCAAATGGAGAATCGAGTGTAGCAGAAGAGTCTCAGCCTACAAAAGAGCCCCATGAGGAGGACGTTTCCGGCGAAAACCCGGGAGATTCTTCCGTCGACATTTTAGAGGAGTCCCTTCCTTTGTATACGAAGACATATACGCCGTCAGAGGATATTTTGAAGGTTTTGGGCAGAGCGACATTTACAGAAGATACTCTTTGGATGGTACATAGTGGTTCCGGTGCAGAGTTTCAGTTTGTCGGCACTAAGGCGGTCATTACCTTTCAGGGAGACAGTTCGGCATATACCGGTTCCGGAAATCAAACCCATGTGGGTGTTTGGGCGAATGGCGAATGTGTGGCAGATTTCATGATGGACAAGAAGGAGAAAAGTGTGACAGTCTTTGAAAGTGACAGCCGACAGGACTGTACAATTACAGTTGTCAAGCTGTCGGAATCCCCTTCTTCTACCGTGGGTATCAAATTGATTGAAGCAGAAAGTGAAGCGGATATTGCACCCACACCCATGAAGGAGCATTATATTGAGTTTATAGGAGACAGCATTACTTGCGGATATGGCGTGGAAGATGAAAATAAGGATCATCATTTTTCCACAGAAACAGAAAATGCCGCAAAAACATACGCTTATAAAACAGCGCAGGCTTTGGATGCGGACTACAGTCTGGTCTCTTTCAGCGGTTATGGAATTATTTCGGGTTATTCCGGGGACGGTCAGAAAAACGGGGAACAGGTGCTGCCCAAGTATTATGATAAATTAGGATTTTCCTATGGAAATTATATGGGACAGATTCCTTTTGATGCAGATTGGGACTTTGCCAAGCGTCAGCCGGATTTGATTGTGATTAACTTAGGAACTAACGATGAGAGTTATACCGGCACGGACCAGACGCGGCGTGATGAATTTGCGGAAGGTTATGTGGCATTCTTGAAGCATGTAAGAGAGAAAAACCCGAACGCTATGATTTTTGCCACATTGGGAATCATGGGAGATGGACTGTATCCTTCCGTACAGGCGGCAGTGGAGCAGTATCAGGCCGAAACAGGAGATAATAAGGTCCACGCCATGCGTTTCACGCCTCAGTCTATGTCGGATGGCATTGCCGCGGACTGGCATCCTTCCGAGAAGACACATACAAAAGCTGCGGAGAAGTTGACCAAGGAAATTCGGACAGTCTTGGGTTGGTAGATTTGCCGGGTGTAGCTCTTGGCGGTACGAAAAAGGGATGGCCGAAGGCAAGAGCGGGCATTTGTAAAATTGCATAGTTTTTTTAAAACAGCGCATACTACTCTCAAAACGTGGAGCGTCATAAGCGTCACCAAACGCAGCATGACGAACGCGAAACATCAGTGGCGGGCAAGTCGCCGGGAATGAGAGGTTAAAGGTATGGAAGCAGTGGATACAGTAAAATTATTAAAAGAATGTGATGCAGGAACAAAGATGGCGGTGTCCTCTATTGATGAAGTGTTGGAAAGAGTGCAGGCATCGGAATTGAAAGGTCTTTTGCAGGAGAGCAAGAGCCATCATGAAAAATTAGAAAACGAAATCAGTTCCCTGTTACGCAATCACAACGCAGAGGAAAAGGAACCAAATCCCATGGCAAAGGGCATGTCCTGGATGAAAACCAACATGAAAATGACCATGGATAACAGTGATTCCACCGTGGCAGACTTGATTACGGATGGATGTAACATGGGCGTAAAGACGTTGAACCGCTATTTGAATCAGTACAAAGCGGCAGATGAAGAGTCTAAGGCTATTTGTGGGGAATTGATTTCCATTGAAGAGCAATTGTGCAAGGATTTGCGGACCTATTTGTAAGATGCCCTAAGGGGACTTGTGAATGGGGCGACCCAAGGTGGTTCGTAGGTAGCAGATAAGGATAGAAAAGGAGACACAAAAGATGAAAAGGGATCTTTCAGCATTGAAGTATGAAGTAACGGAAGACAAGAAAAAGAGAGTGATTATTGATACGGATGCGGCGTGTGAGGCGGACGATCCTTTTGCTATTGCCCATGCGCTCCTTAGTAAGAAATTGGATGTAAAGGCGATTTTTGCGGAACAGTTTGGGAGACCGGAAACCACTGCCCGTAGTTATGAGGAAATCATGACTATTTTAGAGGCTATGGATATGGAAGTACCGGTGTTCATGGGCGAGGAAGGTTCTCTTGCCATGACTGCCGGAAAGGAGGCTTCTCCTGCGGTGGATTTTTTGATTGAGGAGGCGCTTCGTGAGGACGTCAGGCCTTTGTTTGTGCTTTGTCAGGGTGCCATCACTAATGTGGCAGCAGCCATTCGCAAGGAGCCGGCAATTATTCCGCGCATGACGGTTGTGTGGATAGGTTGTCATGATTTGGATGGCAAAGAACCGCCATTTAGGGAATTTAATAGCGGTAACGATATTGAAGCTGCTAATATTGTGCTTTCCAGCGGTGTGGAGCTTTGGCTGATTCCCAGCAATGTATACACCAGCATGCATATCGGTCTGGCAGAGATTCAGCGTCGCGTTTATCCTTGCGGAAAAATCGGCAAGCACTTGTTTGAATATATGGTGGCCTACAACCAGTCTGAGAGTGCCGGCTGGACAGCAGGTGAAAGTTGGTCTTTGGGAGATTCTCCTGCGGTAGGCGTGGTGTTGGAACCTAACTGCGGCAAAAGTGTATGGAGAGAAGCACCCATTATGAATGAGGATACCTCCTGCCGTTTTGAACCCGGCAGACCTATAATCAAGGTTTACACTTCCATCAATTCCAGATTTATTTTGGAGGATTTCATGTGTAAGCTGGAACTTGTGTATGGGAAGTATTAAGTAGTCCGCCCACCGGTGTCGAATGCAAAAAGCGAAGAATTCGGCGTCGGTGGGCGTTTTTTTGCAAAAATATTTTGTTTTATCCGTCTTTTTTCACTTTGCTACGGAGATTATGTAGGTTCAAAACAAGTTCTCCGTATTTTGCATTCATTTTATTAAGTAAAATGTTTCCGTTTTCTTTTTTTTACGGAGATATTTCCATGTACCTACATTTACTCCGCTTTTTTGCGTCTGGCAGTGCATTCCTGTTACAAAAATGAGTGAAAAATACGGAGCAAAGAGGTAGAAAGGGAGCATTCTCCGTCGTAATACCCCAAAAGACGGATAAAACACCGCTACGAATAGAAAAAAGGAAGCCTATTTAGGCTCCCTTTTGGTTTTACATCTTTTTCTTTTTCAAAATCAACTTGGCGAGCGGTTTTTCCACCAGATAGGTCATTAAAACCGCCACTACAAAGGAAATCACAATACATAATATCAAATATTTCCACATCCATGGTTTGTCGCCCAGCTGGTTGGGAGGCGTGTCTCCTTCCCAATAAGGGATGCGAAATTGTTTCAGCTTCACGGATATGTACTGATGGCAAATATACAAATTAAAGGAAATACCGGCCAAAAACCTCATGATTCGGTTCCCCAAGAGCCACCGTAAATAATTACCGCTCATAATCACACTAATCAGAATCAGCAAAAACAGCAGGGACAAAAGAAAGCGGTAGTCCACCTGCCATCTGGTTTGACTTGGGTAACTCATTCGATGGTCGCACATGATTTTAAAGAGCCATACGCCACCAACGGCAAGCAGAAAGAAAAGAGTTTCCTCTGCTTTGTTTCTTGTGCGTCCACGGGTCATGGATATGTATGCCCAAGCTCCCAACATGCCGTTTGCAAAGACGCTGAAAAAGGTAAGCGTGTGATTCACATACATTCCTTGATTCAATGTATTGAAATGTTCGCTAATCCATGAACTGCTCAAGAGCCCTATGGCAGTCATTCCGGTATAAGTAAGCAGGGGCTTCCTTTGGAAGAATCTCGCCAACAGAGGAAACAGCAGATAGAACTGAACTTCCACTGCTACAGTCCACAAGGCGCCGTTCAAATGTGTATAAACATGGGATTCGGGAAACAGGTTGTGTACAAAAAACAAATGGGGCACAAAATCCTTCCGAAGGTCCCGTAATGCAGCGTACTCACCCAAAGGGAGTGCAAAGCAAAATAATACAATTAATATGGAAACATAGTAGGAGGGCATGATTCTGGCTATGCGCTTTTTGTAGAAGGTGCCGGCCGAGGCTGCTTTTTCGCCGTATACCATTTCACGGGCATAGGGCAAAAACAGACAAAAGCCGGATAAAAGAATCATGAAATCTACCAGTATGGCGCCATTTCTGGGCAGCCAATCCAAATTAAAATCTCCCACAATGGGCATGAGCCAGGATTGTTGCCAGAAGTGGAACCAGACCACTATCATAACAGCGATGGCACGCAGGCCATCTAACACCGGGATATGTTTTGTTTCAAATTCGCTCACAGGAACCGGTTTCGTCACAGAACATTCCGGAGATGACGGATTTTCATTTGAAGTATTCATCATAACAATTCCTTATCGTAAACAGCGCGCTCACCGCCGATGAATTTGGCTCTGGTGCGGGCGCAAACCAAATGTGCTTCGCCGATTTGTTTGGTGGGAATACGTACGGGAACAGCCACATCCTTAAGATGCATGCCGATGAGGGTGTCACCGATATCCATTCCTAAATGTGCCTTGATGTGCTCAACCGCTACCGGGCAATCAAATGCATGATAAGCGGCGGTGGCAAAGGAACCGCCGGCTTTAGGCCGGGGTACTACATTTACCGGCTCATAACCGTATTTTTCTGCGGCAATTTCTTCCAAAATAATGGCACGGTTCAAATGCTCGCAGCACTGTGCTGCCAAATAGAGCTCGGCCTCATTTGCAGCTTTGTAAATACCTTCAAAAACAGCGTCTGCAAGCTCCGGGCTGGAATCGGTACCGATTCCGGCGCCACCCACCTCGCTGGTGGAACAACCTACCACCAGAATCTGGCCCGGGTGAGTTTTTGCAGCGTCTATGAGCTCTTTTGCGGCAGAATAGGCCTGGGCAGTAATATCACTAAAATGATTCATAATTCATTACCTCGTTCAATAAAGTGTGGGCGTAAGATGCTTGCCCTACAGCATATTATAGCAGTATCTGCAGATTTCGACTAGTCGTGCCTTTCTAAAACACCATATTTGCTTTACGCGATTATGAAAGAATGGTAAAATATTGCATATAATTTAGCATAATTCAGTATCCTTTCGGCAAACTAAAAAGGAAAATGTTTGCAAAAACAGGCGATAGAGAAAGGGGTGCGGAAACCGTTTGGATTTCCTGCATGAAACTATGCTAAACGAATATGAAGAGTTGGATGTATCCGAAAAATTAATCAAAAAATTACAAAGAGATTTGTGGGTAACACGTCTTATGATGGTGTTTTGTTCCCTCCTGATGATTGTCATTTTGGCAAGCGGTTATTATTTGTATCAGGTGGTACAGGTATATGTGAAGCAGGCGGAAGGGTATGTGGCGGAAATCATTACCTACGCGGAGGGGATGAAACCTGCCATGACACGGATTCAGGAAGTGGATGTGGATTCCCTGTGTCAGACTTTTTCAGAACTATCGGAGGCATTTGCGGAGGTTGATTTCGAACAACTGGCAAATCAGCTGGAAGCGTTGGATTTAGCAGCCGTCAGTGAAAAACTGAACGCTCTGGACGTAGAGACTATTAATGCCAAGCTGGATTCGTTGGACATGGCGGCTATTAACGAGAAATTGGATTCTTTGGATATGGCTGCCATAAATGAAAAACTGGATTCTTTGGATTTGGAGGAACTGAGTGCCAAAATTTATGCATTGGATGTAGACAAAATCAATGCTACCATTGGGGGTATTGATACGGAATTGCTAGGCAGTACCTTGGCCAATTTGAATGAGGCAGTGGACACAGTGAAAGATATAAGTGAGAAGCTGCAACAGGTAGCTTTAATTTTTCATTAGACGTAGGAGAGAAAGGTAGGAGTTTTGTGACATATTTTATTGCTTTTTTAGAAGGAATTATAACGTTTATTTCACCATGTATTTTGCCTATGTTGCCCTTATATATTTCCTATTTTGCCAATGGGGAGAATAACAAGAAAAAGGCGTTGGCGAATTCCTTGGGATTTGTGTTGGGCTTTACCATTATTTTTGTGGTGCTGGGAGCGTTTGCCGGCGGTATCGGCGGTTTGTTGCGGGAGCATGAGCAGGTGGTAAATATTGTGACCGGCGCCATTGTTGTGATTCTGGGCTTGAATTTTACCGGTCTGATTAAGATTGGTTTCCTGAACGGAAGTAAAAAATTGCAGGTGCAAATTCAGAATATTCATTTTGCGACATCTGTGCTGTTCGGTATGATTTTTGCTATCGGTTACACTCCTTGCGTGGGTGCATTTTTAGGTTCTGCGTTAATGATGGCATCCGGAGAGGGGACCATGATGGCGGGAATCTTGATGCTGGTGGTTTATTCCGCGGGTTTGGGCATTCCTTTTATCATCAGTGCGTTGCTTCTCGACCGTTTGAAAGGTACATTTACAGCCATTAAGAAGCATTACCGTACGATAAATATTGTATGCGGCGTATTCCTGATCGTTATCGGTATATTGATGATGACGGGAACGTTTGGCTACTTTATGAGTTTACTTAGTGTTGGATGAGGTGATTTTATGAAAAAATATTGGAAATTAGTGGTGGGAATTGCGGCATTTGTTGCGTTTTTGGCAGTAGCCGGCGTGGCGTACAAGAAACTGTCCGGGGAGTACAGGCCCGGAGAGAATCTGGTAGTTATGGAAGATGCGGAAGGTAAAGAGGACAAAGAGAGGGAAGAGGATAAGGACAAAGAGAAGGAACCGGGAGACGCAGAAAACATGCCCGGAGAAGAGAGTGCAGCGGGCGAGAGCGGAAGCGGAGAGGAAGCCGGCGCTGAAACACCTCAACAGGCTCCGAATTTTACCGTAGAGACCATCGATGGCGAGGAAGTGTCCTTGCATGATTTCTTTGGCAAGCCGATTGTACTAAACTTCTGGGCAAGCTGGTGCGGCCCCTGTAAAATGGAGTTGCCGGATTTTCAGGAAGCCTATGAAAAATATGATGGCGAGATAGTATTTTTGATGGTAAATATGACGGACGGAATGCAGGAAACAAAGAAAAGTGCGTCAGAGTATATGACGGAAGCAGGCTATACATTGCCGGTCTATTATGACACGAAGCAGGACGCAGCATATACGTATGGCGTATACTCGTTACCCACTACTTTCTTCATTAATGGGAAAGGAGAGGCTACGGCATATGCTCAGGGAATGATTGATGCGCAGACTTTAGAGACAGGAATTTCCATGATCCTGGAATGAATAAATGAGTAGACAACCCCTTGCTTTTGCGTTACAATATCAATAGTTGGGTTTTACGATTCAACAGTATTTAGGGAAGGAAAAGCAGTTATGAAAAAGTTAAAGTATTTAATGGTTTGCCTTATGACAGTTGGTATGCTGGTAGGCTGTGGTTCTGTGGATACCGATAAGGGCTCTCCCATCGTGGATGTAACCGGAGAGGATATTAATACTCCGGCACCTGATGCAGGCGGAAGTGCCGGTGGCCAGACGACTCCGGATGCAGGAGAAGCCGGAGATGCAGTTGAGCCGACAGCAACTCCCGAACCGGATGTGGAGAAGGCAGAAACTCCTACAATTGAGAAAAGAGAAGTCGTAGATGGCAAGATGCAGAGTTATTTAACCGGTGAATGGATGCCGGAGGAAGTAGCAAAGCGCCGCCCTATGGCAGTTATGATTGGTAACAATATCGGTATTATGCCTCAGTGGGGTATTTCCAAGGCTGCAATCATTTATGAAGCACCTGTGGAAGGACGTATCTCTCGTTTGATGGCTATTATCGAAGATTACGATGAATTGGAAATGGTAGGACCGGTACGAAGCAGTCGTGACTATTTCGTATACGAAGCAATGGCATATGATGCTATTTATTGTAACTGGGGATTGGCAATTCCTTATGTAGAAGAGTTGCTGAAGAGTGACAGAATCGATAATGTCAGCCAGGCAGTGAAGGGTATTCACAATCCCAGCCCGGGAGCATTTTTCCGTAGAGACAGGCCGGGGTATGCTACTGAATACACCGGATATATGAGTACTTCCGGCTATACAAAGGCTGTGGCTTCTCAGGGATATTCAACAAACTACAGAGGAAGCTTCGAGCAGGCATTTACTTTTGCAAATGACGGTTGGGTAGCGGAATACAGTGATTGTGAAGATGCTACCGTGATTTATCCCGGTGGAAACAGTGCTAACAAGAGCGGTTACGGCGATCACAAGCCTCGTTTCGAATACAATGCAGAAGATGGATTGTACTATCGTTATCAGTTTGGTGCGGCTCATATCGATGAACTTGATGGTGAGCAGTTAACCGTATCTAATGTAGTGTTTAAGATTTGTCATGGTGAACAGAGAGACCCTAACGACTATTTAGCATTTGGTGTGCATGGCGAAGGTGATGCATATATCTTTACCAATGGTAAGGTTATCGAGGGTACCTGGTCCCGTTCTTCAGACAGCGGTGCAAATATGTTCTATGATAAGGATGGTAATGAAATCGTACTGAATCAGGGAAAAACATGGATTTGCTGTATCTGGAAAGAATATGAAAATTATATGATGTGGGAATAAGATAAATAGTATGACGGGTATGTTTGAGAGAGCATTTCAAATGTGCCCGTTTTTTGCAAATAAGATTCAAGAAGGAGCAGGGCGCATGAATTGGATAAGGAAGCATAAGAAATCGATCATCATTTATACATGTATTGTGGTAGCGTCTGTTTTACTGAATATAATTGCCTGGAACAGTAATGCATTTTGTGATTGGTATATCAAGTACATATTCCCTATTTGGGTCAATACTTATGGCAGAGTGACCGGATGGGTGCCCTTTTCTGTGGGTGAAATATTGCTGTTACTGGCTGTGATACTGGTGGTGGTCTGGGTACTTCTTTTGCTACTGTCCTTGTTGGTGAAAGTGATAAAACTTTGCAGTACATCAGATAAAGAGCCTTCAAAATGGACAAAAGCATTTGGAAGATTCGTGTATGCCTATTCCATGGGCGGTGTCTGGATTCTGGCTGTGGTAGGTTTGATTATGACGCTGAATTGCTTCATTCTCTATCATGCATCTACTTTCTCCGAGCGTTATTACGGAGAAACGAAGGAAAGTTATTCGCTGGAAGAGCTGATTCTTGTGCGAAATCATGTGGTAGAGCGTTGCAATCAATTGGCGAAAGAGATGGATCGAGACGAATATGGGAATATCATCTATCATAAGGACATCCCTCAGGAAGCAATTAAGGCGATGAAGAATTTGGGGCAGTTCTATGACCAGCTGGATGGTTTCTATCCCCGCCCCAAACCTTTGGCAGCCTCTGATTTCTTCAGTCAGCAGTATTCCTGCGGATATTATTTCCCGTTTACTATGGAAGCAAATTACAATGACGTAATGTATATTATGAATTGGCCCTTCGCCATCTGTCATGAGCTTGCCCATTTGCGTGGTTACATATATGAGGATGAGGCCAATATGATTGGATATTTGGCTTGTATACAGTCAGGGGATCCGGTCTTCGAGTATAGCGGATATTTGAGTGTATTGTACTATCTGGATAATGATTTGTTTGATGTCTTGGGAGATAATTGGGATGTTTATTTTGCCCAGCCTCAAATTGACGAGCAGGTGCATATAGATAATGTTTTTCTGCAACAGGAAGATTGGGACAGAATCGAGGAAGAGGCAGTGTTTGAAACAGAAGTGGTAGATGCGGTTTCGGATACCTTTACGGACACGGTGTTGGTGGTGAACGGAGTAGAAGACGGAATTAAGAGTTATAGCAGGGTGGTGCAGCTTTTACTTTTGTATTATGAGAAGGAAGGGCTGGAGTAAGGCTTGTGGTTGTCGAAATGTTTCTGATTTTTTTCAAAAAATACTCTTGACAATTAGTTGAGTGGTGTGTAAAATAACCCTTGTTGTGAGGATGATTTTACAATGTCTAAAAGCCATTGCGGCAATGTCCATCACAAAATCAGAGATTATGTGATGACCGTTGACTTGTAAATACAAGTCAACTCACGCATCCAAACACCAAAGCGCTCATGCAAGCGAGCTTGCCGCGGCACTTCGATGTTCGTCTGCTCATTGCCTTGTGCTTCAAGCTTATGCGCCCAGATAGCTCAGTTGGTAGAGCAGAGGACTGAAAATCCTCGTGTCGCTGGTTCGATTCCGGCTCTGGGCATTTAGCAGACGGCATCGCGAACCGACTGCTTTATATACGCAGGCGTTTATAGTAGCTTGCGAGTTCATGCGGGTGTAGGTCAATGGTAGAACACCAGCCTTCCAAGCTGGATACGTGGGTTCGATTCCCATCACCCGCTTCGCACAAAAAGTGCGGTAACATATAATTTCATACCTTCAAGTATACAGGTTACGACCTGTACACAATCTGCGCGAGTGGCTCAGCGGTGGAGCACCTCCTTGCCAAGGAGGGGGTCGCGGGTTCGATCCCCGTCTCGCGCTCTTGAAAAAGCAGTGATACCGAATGGTATCGCTGCTTTTTTCGAGTCCAATCCTGGACTCGAAGATTCAATCTTCTCCGCTCCGCTTCGGTCCGCGCAAAGCCGAGGTCCACCGGACCTCGTGCGCCGTCTCGCGCTTATGAAAAAGAGATATCCATACGGATATCTCTTTTTTTGTAGACTCTAGCCCCACGAAGAAAAGTCGGGAGAAATGCGAAGCATTTTCTTCGCCGTGACTTGCAAGCAAGTCACATGTTTGACGCCCTGCCTCACGGCTTACAGCCTTTATTTTGATTACTTTATAAAATTTTACAAAAATGATTGACTCTCACGTTACGTCATAGTATATGCTATAATCAGTGGTGATACGGAAATCATAAATATGACCTGTAAGCAGGAGGATTTATATGAGGATGCAGATAAAGGAATTTGCGGATTTTACGGGAGTCAGTGTGCGCACACTGCATTATTATGACGAAATCGACTTACTTAAGCCGGCATATGTGGAGAATTCTACCGGATATCGGTACTATGATGAGGTTTGTTTGGAGCGTATGCAGGAAATCCTGTTTTACCGGGAGTTGGATTTTCCTTTGAAGAATATTTGTGCGTTGTTATCATCACCGGGCTATAACAGGCAGGAAGCATTGGGGCAACAGAAGCGGCTGCTTGTGCTGAAAAAGGAACGCTTGGAACGATTGATAGATGCCTTGGACAAGGCAGAGAAAGGAGAAAATGTGATGACAGCATTTGATAACAAAGAATACGAAGAAACCAGAAAGCAGTATGAAAAAGAAGCAAAGATGCGTTGGGGTGAGACCGATGCCTATAAGGAACACCAGGAGAAGACCAAGGACTACTCCAAGGATAAGTGGCAGGAGGCAAATGCCGGGTTATATGCTATATTTGATGCGTTTGCAAACTGTAAGGCTGACGGAGCCACTCCGAACTCCAAAGAAGCCCGGGCTTTGGTAGAGGAGCTCCAAAACCACATCACAAAGCAGTATTATACCTGCACGGACGAGATTCTGGCAGGATTGGGACAAATGTATGTGGCAGATGAACGGTTTCGCAAGAATATTGATAAGCACGGTGAAGGAACCGCTGCATTTGTCAGCGAAGCCATAGAAAAATACCTGTAAAGATGAAAGGGCCCCTTGTGGGTCCTATTTCTTTGAACGGATTCGCCAATAAGGCGAATAAATTCCCTCACAATTAGTGCCATAAGGCGAATAAACTATGCTATAATCAAAACATAATAACTTACGAGGCCTTGGAAGTGTGAAAAAATCGCGGGAGTAATGCATATGAAAGAGATGAATTTACGGATTGCAGATTTAAGAAGAAAGAAAAAGATTACCCAGAAGGAGCTGGCTGAAGCCATGGGCGTTTCTTTTCAGACCATCAGTAAGTGGGAGAAGGGAGTCAACCTGCCGGATATTACCATTTTGCCGGCTATGGCGGAATATTTTAAGGTATCCATCGACCAGTTGATGGGGGTGGTACCTCTGCAGGGAGAAGAGTATATAGAGGAAAAGACCGGTACGGGACAGTTTTGGGAGCAGAAGCTGGAGTACCTGCTAAGGACCCGCAGAAGCTCTTGGAACGAGGACTATATGCAGTTTCTCATAGAGAAGGTGTGGAAAATAGACAAGCCGGTGAAGGTGCTGGATTGCGGCTGTGGTTATGGATTCTTGGGACTATTACTAATGCCCCTTCTGCCCAAGGGAAGTACCTATACGGGTATGGATTTGGCGGAAAAGCTTTTGGTGGAAGGGCAGAAGCTGTTTGCAGACAAGGAGTATGAGGTGCGTTTCCTGCACAAGGATGTGTACGAATATCATGTGAAGGAACAATATGATTTGGTGATTTGTCAGGGGGTACTCAGACATTTGGATATGCCGGAGGCTTTCCTGCAAAAGATGATAGAGTTTGCCAAGAAGGATGCCCATGTGGTTTGTATCGACGCCAATAGAGAGTTTGAGTGTGACGGGCTCTATGTGGACGGTATGGATTATTTCTGGCTTTGTAAGCATGACGGCATGGACGCACACTGGCGGACGGAGCTGGAGCAGCAGGGACGTGACTATGCGGTAGCCATTCGTACCGCGCATATGATGCAGAAGCTGGGTCTAAGGGAAGTGGACGTAAGGATGAAGGATAAGGTAGCTTTCGTCACACCGGCTCAGGAGGATTATGAGCAGACCAAGCGTGATTTCCTGGAGTACAACGACTGGAATGCAGGATTAAGTCCTCAGGAAATGGAGAATACCATTCATTTCCTCATGAATCACGGCATGTCCCGTAAGGAAGCTACGGATTATTGCACCCGAAATATCCGGATTGCCGAGTTTTTCCAGTTACATCCGGATGCGGGATATACCTTTGCGAAAGGAACGATGATATCTTATGGAAAGAAATAAAGTGTTGTTAATTGATATGTATGGCGTAATTATTAAGGAAAGCAAGGGGTACTTCATCCCCTATACTTTTCAGCATTTTCCGGAGGAGGAATATGACCGACTGACCAATGCGTTTAAGGTGGAGAGAGTTTTTTCCAAGGCCCAGAAGGGCGCTTTAAGTAATGCGGAATTTTTAGGCTACTTAGGGTATGAGAACCCCCGGGAGACCATGGAGGATTATCTGATAAATTATCTGACCTTGGATGAGCAATTCCCGGAGTTTGCAAAAAAGCTTGATGCCGGGATAGACATGTGCCTGTTGTCCAATGATGTGCTGGAATGGAGTGAATTTCTGACAGAGTATCATGGTATGAATCCTTATTTCAAGGGCAAAATTGTCAGTGGAGAGGTACATTTGCGTAAGCCGGATAAGGCAATTTTTGAGTGTGCCATTGAGAGGTTGCAATGCAAACCGGAGGACTGTATTTTCGTGGACAATAGTGTAAAGAATTTGCGTGTGGCAGAGGAACTGGGCATGGAGACCATACTCTTCAACAGGGATGGGGAGGAGTATGAGGGGAACGTGGTGAGTGATTTTGTTGAGCTGGAGGCTATGCTTCAGAAACTTTTGTAAAGAAAAGGAGATAAGGATATGAGTGATAATTATTCTTTGGCAGTAGGCTGTATCGTCCGTAAGGAGGATGAGGTGCTTCTGGTGCGTCACACCTACGGTGGGGCTGCAGGTCAGCTTTTGATTCCCGGAGGACATTGTAATGTGGACGAGCTTCCGGAGGAAGCCGCGCAACGGGAAGTATTGGAAGAGACTCATGTGGTGGCCAAGGTGGATGCCATGCTGGGCATACGCTGCGGCCGTAAAGGCTGGTATGCATTAATGCTGATGGACTATGTGGAAGGTGAGCCTATGAGCGACGGCAACGAAAACAGCGAAGCCCTCTTTATGAAGGTGGAGGAAGCACTGGAACGAGAGGATGTAACCCATATGACGAAGGTAGCACTGAAAGCTATGCTTTCTGAGGAGAAAAGCCTGTTATATTCCGATGAGGAGTATAAGAAAGTACGGGGAAATGATTATTCGTTGTTTATATAAGAGAGTGGAAAATCGGGGTTGAGAGACCTCGATTTTGCTTGTATAAAAATATTATTTGTGCTATATTGATGCTGTCTTAAAAAATCTATTTTCTGATTTCAGGCCGTTTCTGCCAAGTTTTCTAAGACTAATAATTATACATATGGAGGTATTTGCTTATGGAAAAAAGCAAGGAAGTAGTGCCTACGGATACTATATACAGTCGGGTATATATGATTCGTGGACAACAGGTAATGCTGGATTATGATCTGGCAGAGATTTATGGGTATGAGGTGAAACGATTGAATGAGCAGGTAAAGAATAATATTTCGAGGTTTCCTGATGACTTTATGTTTCAATTAACAAAGTTGGAATTAGAGGATTTGCGGTCGAATTTTTCGACCACAAAAATCAATCCCAAGAGTCGTTCATTACCCTACGCGTTCACTGAACAGGGCATATATATGCTCGCGACTGTCCTGCGTGGTGAATTGGCAGAACAACAAAGCATCTTTATTATGCGTGCATTTCGGGAAATGCGTCACTATATAAAACAAAATCAGCAGTTTGTAACTCAGGCGGAAATGAGGCTGGTAACAGCAAAGGTGTCAGAAATTTCTACACAAATGATTACTATGTCCGACAGACAGAAGAAAAGCGAGCAGGATATTTCTGGTATACTACAGAGTATTGATACTATTAATGAAAACTTCATATCAGAGAAAGACTATAAAAATTTTCTTATCTACAAAGGGCAGAAGTTTGAAGCGGATGTCGCCTATATCGATATTTATCAACAAGCTACTGCCAGCATCTATGTAGTGGATGATTATATGAATGCAAAGACTTTGCAGTTATTGTCTCAGAAAAAACAGGGGGTGGAAGTAATTCTTTTTACAGAAAACGGACACGGACGAAAGGGGTTCCTGACAGAGGCGGTGGTAAAGGATTTTACCATGCAATTTCCACCTCTTCGAATTAAACCTAACCCGGATTGTCATGACCGCCTTATTGTCATAGATTATGGTATGCCCACAGAGCAGGCATACCATTGTGGGGCATCCAGTAAGGATGCGGGCAAGAAATTATGTACTATTAACAAGCTGGAAAAATCATCCATGATTCATCCGGTTATAGATGATTTGTTGGCACAGGGGGAGAAAAAAGTGTGAAAAACCCCCTTGACTCTCAACCATACTTTAAGTTTAAGATATGCATATAAGGTACCTTAAAAAAAATGAAGGAGGAGACATCGATGAAAATTGGAGAATTTGCCAAGGCGTGCAATGTGCCGGTTTCTGTTTTGCGCTATTATGATAATTATGGTTTGCTAAAGCCGGTTTATATTGACCTTTTCACAGGGTATAGGTATTATTCGGAAAGCCAGATTGCGGTGTGTGAGCGAATTAATGAATTGAAAGCAGCAGAGTTTTCTCTTGCTCAAATCAAGAAAATAATAGCAGGCAATCTGTCGGAAAATGAACTGAATGCCGTATTTGAAGAGAAGAAAGAACAGCTTAGGGAAGTTCTGGGTAGGATTGATGAGCTCCGTGAGAAAATATCAGGAGGTACTTTTATGAAAACTACAAGTGTTGAATTGATGCATGAAGACGTGCATTTACCCTTTGAAAATGATGACAGGGTAATAGGTAAATGGGAGATCCTTGGCGAGTATAACAGTCGCAGGGAATTTGACCTGAATAAAAAGCTTCCCGGTGTCAGAGTTGGTAGTACAAAACGTGAGATTTATTTTCTTCCTCAGGGAGAATGGTACTGGTGCTATTCATGGACAAAGGGAAAATTATTGATTGACTGTGGCGATTGTTCTTATGTCAATGAGTATGAGATTGAAAAACAATCAGATGGACTTTATATGTTTGTTCAGCTTAAGTCTTATGACTATCTGCAAAGTAACAGGACGACACTTTTGGTGCTCCGCCAGCTTGACAATCGACACTATAGCGCATTTGAATTGAGTCGCAAGGATAACATGGATATACCGTTTGTAAACGATGACAGGATTATTGGAAAATGGAAAGCTGTAAGCTTTGTACAAAGAAAAGAAGACTTCACACCGGAAGTGATAAGAGAAAATTTTGTTCCCTATTTTAAGGAAGTAGAGTTTCTTCCCAATGGAGAATGCGTCAGTGTTTATGGTGAGGAAATCATTAGCGGAAGAGCAAAGCAGGAATGGACCAAGGGATATTTGCTGCGCAAATGGAACAGCACAGCCTGCGCCTATGAAATAAAGAATATGGATGGGACGGAATATCTGTTTGTGGAATGGAAAAGCGGTGATTATCGCTGGGGCGGATATGAGACGGATTATTACGTTTTTCAAAGGCAGGAGAAGTAAGATTGTATAAGAATCATGAATCCCCGGAGACCAAGAGGTTTCCGGGGATAACTTATGTATAGGAAAGTGTGCGAGTACAGTGATGAAATTACTTTTTCGCTACGATAGTAAATTCACCCGGAACGTTAGGGTTTTCCCATGCCGGATGTTCGTCAAACCTTTCCAAAGTAAATCCACAACGGATTACAGCATTGATAATTTCGCTGATGGTGTATTTCCGACAGAGACATTTGGGCATTTGGGTCCTTATTTCTTCTTCACAAAAACGGGCATGTGCCATTTCAAACTCGAAAACTTCGGCTGAAAAATAAGTCATGGTGGGTTGCTCGAGATGCAGGACATCAATAATCTTGGTGAAGGGATGAAAATCATTACAAATTATTTTTCCACCCGGTTTTAGAAGCATGTTCATGAGAGACATGAATTCCTCGATATCATGAAAATAGTGTAGGATTCCGCCCTCCATAAAAACAATGTCAAAATATCCGGTGTATTTCTCGTGCTCAATGTCCAGTACATCGCCTACTTCATAATTAATATCAACATGTGCGGCTGCTGCTACTTCCAGAGCATAGCGTCGGTTATCTTCGGAAATGTCAAAGATGGTTACTTCTGCGCCAAGGAGTGCCAGAGGGATTGCTTTTTTGCCACAGGAGCCACAGATATTGGCTATCTTGACATTTTCATATGTGCCAAAATAGGTTGTGAATCTTTTCAACATTTGCAGAGGGTTTGCCATAGCTTTCTCAGCCAGTTCGGCAGGAGTTCCATTATATTTCAGCCAAAATTCATAAGCGGAATATTCCCATGCTTTTTTGTTTTGTATACTATAATCTCTCATGCTTCCCCAACCTCTTTTCTACCATTTTGTAATGTTCGGTATCTTTCTCTGCATTATTGTAGTAAAATTCCAGAGATTGTACGGGAACGGGAAGCTGGTCAATCTGTACCATGTCTGTATTTTTGTACAGAAACTCATCCGTATCATCACCCGGACAATTACCATAAAACATACATCTTACGTTCATACCCTGATAGGTAATATCAAAATACTTAAATTCATCAGTGGCTTGCTTGGCTACATCCGGGTAGCGGAAAAATGATTTAACGATTTCTTCATCCTTCCATTTAAAGGTTAGGCAGATTTTGTCCAAAGGAAATTCCAGACCATGTGCAAAAATCATAGTTTTACCATCTACTTTAAAGGGGATTTGGTTTTGAAGCAGGCTATCCGCCAAAGCATGTAAGATACTCCATTCATGCTTGTACTGCATCGTACCAATATGGATTTGATATGTAGCTTTTGTTGGGTCCATAAGATTACCTCCTATATTGTTTATAGGAGTATTATAAGCGGTATCTCTGCTTTTTTCCTGTCCTGTATCATTTGATTTTGTCAGGTTTTCGGTATTCCAGCCGCCTTGAATCGTGACTTCGATTTCCAATGGTAAAAAGATTTTAGATACAGGAAAACCTCGTCTGATATAGCTGGGAGGGAATCCTTGGAATCTGGAAAAGGCTTTGGTGAAAGCTTCCGGTGTTTCATAACCGTACTTGTAGGCTAAGTCGATAATGGGCGTGTTGGAAATGGTTAATTCCTCTGCTGCAAGAGTTAGTTTTCTGTTACGGATGTATTCCATGATGGTCATTTCGCAGACTGCCTTGAAAAGAGAGCACAAGGATGACTCACTGATGTAAAACCGGGAGGCGATGGAGGCAGGGGTTAATTCTGCCAAAAGATTCTCTTCAATATAATCGATGACCTGATGTAGCATCGAAAGGGAGAAAATATTTGTATTTTGATGATTATTTATCATTCCGGTTCTCCTAAAGTCTGGTTTGTTTTAAGATAATTATACCTCCAAAAATTTTTTGTGCAATGTGTAAAAACTTACTGACTCCCAACCATGCTTTAAGTTTATGATATGTACATAAGATACCTTAAAAACTTTAGGAAAAGACATCAATGAAAACCGGAGAATTTGCCGTTTGAGAATGTGGAAAAGCGATGACTACCGCTGGGGCGGATATGAGACAGATTATTACGTTTTTATCCGTCTCGGGTAGAAAGAATTGAGGTGGGAGCATATAGATTCTTTAAAATCATAGATTCTATCGGTTGGAATAATTGCTGTGAGAGTATGTACGACAGATAGATTTCCAAATGTGCGTTCATCTATCGGTGATTTTCCCTCTTAAAAGGAGTATTTCCTCTGCGATTTAGGGTAAGAGTCTTGCGTCTATGGAAAAAATGCCTTCAAATGACAGATAGGAAGCCTTGAATTTGGGGTTATATATGTTGTTTCTCTGAGGGGGGGATGGTTTCCGGCATATATAGAAGCCAAAAGTTTATTATCTATATGCTCTTTTTTGAAATATAGCTTGCCGGTAACATATATATGCTTGGATTAAGTGCTTCCTATCTGTTCATGCAGAGAGAAACCAAGTGAAAGCGGAAAAAGAAGGCAAAATCCAACCATAAGTGGAGAGTGCATGATTAAAATGACTGAACAGGAAGAACAAAAAGGACGAAAACAACCTTTTTTCCTCTTCATTTTCTCTCAAACCTGCCGATATACAAAGTACAAATATTCAAGGCCGAATAATATTTAGTACTTATTTGAATTCGTCACCAAGGAGGGTATGGACAGAAAGCAGGAGGCTTTCGGGAAGTATCTTCCTTTTTGTTTTGCATAAATCAGGGAAGGGCAGGTAAAGCAGTGACGCATGGAAAGGGGTAATATTGCGTATTGATTCCAGTGTAGTAGGAATGGAGTCCGCCCGAAGATATACATCTTCATCTGTACAGTACAGTCGTTTTGTACTGAAAAATTATCAAGGAGGAAAGACAGAGAGCAACACGTCTCTTTTAGGGGGAGATGTGGGCTCACAGGAGCCGGAGACAAAGGAAGAGCCGGCAGCAAAGGAGAATTTAAAGACCGGGGAAAACTCGATAAGGTTAGTTTCGGGGGCAGAATCGCCGACCGAAAAGGAAGCATCGGCAACAAACGAGATGTCAAAGGATGCCATTATCAGTTTGCGGGACAGAGTAGAAAGCATGCGAAGCCGTAAGGTTTATTTTCGCTCATCCACGAACGATACCATGGCACAGTTTCGGCATTACACCACGCGTTATATCTTCATGCTTCTGTTTGGCAGAGAGAAGACCAATGAATTTTTAGGCGAGGAGGAGCATGTCACCAAGGCGCCGGAGGCAGGAACAACAACTGCATGGAGCGCGGGTGCAGGAGCTACAAACAATAATACCGGCACGGCGACACTTGAGTTTTTGCCTATGAAGCAGGTGTCGCTAACGAGGGAAACTGCTTTTTACGAAAAGGAAAGCGTGGCTTTTGCGTCGAAAGGCAAGGTAACCACTGCGGACGGCAGGGAAATATCATTTAATATGGAAGTGGGCATGACCCGTGAATTCATGCAATATTATAGGGAAGAGTATGATATTGCGCAGTTTCAGAGGGTATGCGACCCATTGGTCATTAATCTGCAAAACGATGTGGCGACCTTAAGTGATCAGAAATTTATGTTTGATATTGATGCAGACGGTAAGCAGGACGAAATCTCCACGCTGGGGGCCGGTAGCGGGTACCTGGCACTGGACAAAAATGACGACGGTGTCATTAATGACGGAAATGAATTGTTCGGACCTAAGTCCGGCAATGGTTTTGCAGATTTGGCAGAGTATGACGAGGATGGCGACGGCTGGATTGATGAGGACGATGACGTTTGGTCCAAGCTGAAAGTCTGGTGCAAGGATGAAACGGGAAAGGATGTTTTACTTTCCCTACGCGAGTCCGGTGTGGGAGCTATCTGCCTGCAAAATCAATCCACGGATTTTGCACTTAATAATGCAGAAAACGTCAGTCAGGGCTATTTAAGAAGTACCGGAATTTTTCTGTATGAGAACGGTAATGTAGGAACGGTACAGCATTTGGATTTGGTGCAGTAAGGTTGCGGCGAGGGCGTTCTGTGTACCGCTTTGAACAGGGGCAGAAAAAATAATACATAATTACAAAAAAGAACATTGCAAAGCATATATTTTGCATTGTTCTTTTTTATATGATTGTAGTATAATTATTTTGTTATTTATATTTTTAGCGGAGGGTTATCAAATGGAAAAGAGAAAAATGGAGAAATTGGGAGTAGAAACATCCCTTTTGGGATTTGGATGTATGCGCTTTCCCACAAACGCAGAAGGAAAGATTGATCGTGAAAAGGCAGAGGCTATGATGGATAAGGCCATTGCGGCAGGCGTGAATTATATTGACACTGCATACCCTTATCATGGCGGTGAAAGTGAACTTTTTGTGGGTGAAGTGTTGAAGAAGTATGACAGAGATTCTTTCTACTTGGCGACGAAGCTTCCCCTTTGGGCAGTGCATTCTTTGGAGGATGTGGACAAATTGTTCAATGAGCAGCTTACGAAATTGCAGACTGACTATGTGGACTTTTATCTGATGCATGCCATGAACGGCAGCAGGTGGCGCGAGATGCTGGAAATGGGCGTAGTGAAGCGTTTGGAAGAGTTAAAGGAAGAGGGTAAGATTCGCAATTTGGGCTTCTCCTTCCATGACAGCTACGAAGCGTTTGAAGAAATCATCAACTACCGTGACTGGGATTTCTGCCAGATTCAGTTAAACTATATGGATGTGAATGACCAAGCAGGTATGAAGGGATACAAACTGGCAGAAGAAAAGCAGGTTCCCCTTGTGATTATGGAGCCTATTAAGGGCGGTATGCTGGCAAATTACGGTGGTGACATTGCAGATATTTTCCATGCATTGGACAAAGACGCAAGCTTTGCTTCTTTTGCGCTGAGATGGGTAGGAAGCCTGCCTAACGTAAAGGTAGTTCTCAGCGGTATGTCTACCATGGAACAGGTAGATGACAATCTAAAGACTTTTGGCGACTTTAAACCCATGTCAGAAGAAGAGCTGGCAACCGTGGACAAGGTTGTTAATATTTTGAACAATCGTGTACAAAACGGTTGTACCGGATGCAGCTATTGTATGCCTTGTCCGGCAGGTGTAAATATTCCCAAAAACTTCCGTATCTGGAACACCTATCATATGTACCAGAATTACAATACCGTGAAGTGGAACTGGGAGACAGAGATGCCCGACAGCGAGCGTGCAAATAAATGTATCGAATGCGGTATGTGTGAATCTATTTGTCCTCAGGCGCTTCAGATTCGTGAAGATTTGAAGCGTGTTATGGAGGATTTGGAAGCGAAAGCGATGATTCTGTAAGGAAGTAAACTATAGGAGTGCAGGAAAGACATGAAAACGATTGTATGGAAGAAATTTGAAGAAATATTTGGAGATACCGAGGGGGCGCAGGTGTATTTTGCGCCGGGGCGCGTCAATTTAATCGGCGAGCATACGGATTACAACGGCGGACATGTTTTTCCCTGTGCTTTGACCATCGGTACTTATGCGGTGGCAAGGAAGCGTCAGGACAGAGTGCTTCAGTTTTACTCTATGAATTTTGAGAATTTGGGTGTGATTGGTTGTACTTTGGATGATTTGAAACCGGCGCCGGAGGCGGAATGGACGAACTATCCCAAGGGGGTTATGTGGGCTTTTGAACAGAGAGGCATGAAGATTCCCTGCGGTATGGACATTTTGTTAAACGGCAACATTCCCAACGGCTCCGGGCTTTCATCTTCTGCGTCAGTGGAAGTATTGACCGGATATATTTTGCGGGATTTGTTTGGATTTGAAGTAAGCAATCAGGATCTGGCATTGATAGGCCAGTATTCCGAAAATAATTTTAATGGTGTAAACTGCGGTATTATGGACCAGTTTGCCATTGCCATGGGCAAGGAGAGTCACGCGATTTTCCTGGATACGGCAAATTTGTCCTATGAATATGCGCCCATTAAACTGGAGGGGGCAAAGATTGTTATTGCCTGCTCCAACAAGAAGCGTGGATTGGGCGATTCTAAGTATAATGAGCGTCGCAGCGAGTGCGAGACTGCCCTGGCAGAATTGCAAAAAGTGATTTCAGTGAAGTCTTTGGGTGAGTTGTCTGAGGAAACGTTTGAGCAGTATAAGAATGCCATCGGCAGTGATGTACGCAGAAAGCGCGCAAAGCATGCGGTGTACGAAAATCAGCGTACTTTGCAGGCGGTGGCTGCATTAAAAGAAGGCAATATCACGTTGTTTGGTCAGTTGATGAATTCCTCTCATGTGTCACTACGGGATGATTATGAGGTGACCGGTATTGAATTGGATACCTTGGTGGAAGAAGCCTGGAAGGTGGAAGGTGTCATTGGTTCCCGTATGACGGGTGCCGGCTTCGGAGGCTGTACCGTAAGCCTTGTGAAGGATGAGGCAATCGATACCTTTATTGAAAAGGTTGGTGCTGCTTATTTGGAAAAAATCGGGTATGCGGCTGATTTCTATGTAGTGGAAATCGGAGACGGTCCCGTCAGATTGTAAGGAAGGCAGAATTTTAGGAAGGAAGTCAAAATGCGAGTAGCGGTAATCAGTGATATTCATTCGAATTTCAAGGCTTTTGAAGCGTTTTTGAATTACATAGAGGAGTATCCGGTGGACGCAATTATCGGTTTGGGAGATTATGTGACGGATATGCCCTATCCGAGACGTACGCTGGATATGCTGTACGATTTGATGAAGAAGTATCCCTGCTACATTTTGCGAGGCAACAGAGAAGAGTACCTGCTGGCGCATGATAAAAAGGATCAGGGCTGGCATATCAGTTCCCCCAGCGGCGCTCTTTTGTATACCTATGAAAATATCACCAAAGAGGATTTGGATTTTTTCGAGGGCTTGCCTTCAATAACCAGGGTGCAGATTGGCGAATGCCCGGAATTGATGCTTTGTCATGGGACAACGGAAGAAATCCGAGGCAATATGAAATTTGATTTGGAGCAGCGGGAACGTGTGATGAAGGCGCTTCCTACCAAATATTTGCTGGGTGGGCACACTCATCATCAGGAAGCAGAGTGGATTGGTGAAAAAATGTATATCAATCCGGGGTCCTTGGGGCTTGCTATTGATGAAAAGGGTGGTCATGCAGAGTTTGCTGTTTTGGAAGGAAGTAAGGAAGGCTGGGAAGCAGAGCTTGTCAGTGTGCCCTATGATTTGGAAGGGATGCTTCAGACCTTTGCAGTATCCGGCGTGGATGAGTATGGTCTGGTGTTAAATCGTGCGGTAAAAAAGACCATGGAGACCGGCACGAACTGGTTTTTCTTTGCGGCCATGGAGTCTATGAAGCTGAGCGGAAAACCCATGCAACAGGTGGAAGAGGATATTTGGGCTCAGGTTGCGGAGAATCTGGATTTGTAGAAGAAACTGCAAGGGATGCCGAGATTTGAACCGATGCGATCGGAGGAAATCAAAGATTTACAGAAAGGAGCCGCGATGAAGTTTTTATTGGTGGCGTTAAATGCGAAGTATATACATTCCAATCCGGCTTTGTACAGTCTGCGGGCTTACGCAGGGGAGCAGTTGCAGGAGCATGTGGAGATTGCGGAATATACCATCAATCATTCGCTGACGGATGTTTTAGCAGATATTTATAAGAGAAAGCCGGATGTTATCGGGCTTTCTTGTTATATTTGGAATATTGAGATGATGCTTGACCTGGTGAGGGAATTGGGCAAGCTTATGCCGCAGGTGCCTATTTGGCTGGGCGGTCCCGAGGTGACGTATGATGCTCCCAAACTTCTGGAAAAGTATCCGGAAGTAACCGGTGTAATGATTGGGGAAGGTGAGGCGACTTTTCGGGAGTTGCTTGATTGTTATGTAAACCAAGCAAGGTTCGATATAAGTGCTCAGGTGGCGCAGGAAGTGCTACGGAACAGTCAAAGCTCATTGCAGGCGGGAGAAACGGACGTGGCTTTGCGTCGAATCTCCGGATTATGCCTGCCGGGAGGCTTTACTACTCCCAGAGAGCTGACGGATATGAGTACTCTGCCTTTTTTGTATGAAGATTTGGGTGCTTTTGAGAATAAAATTATTTATTATGAGTCCAGTCGCGGATGTCCTTTCAGGTGCAGTTATTGTTTAAGTTCCATTGACAAAAAAGTGCGCCTGCGGGATTTGGACACGGTAAAGAAAGAGCTACAATTTTTCTTGGATCATAAGGTCAAGCAGGTAAAGTTTGTGGACAGAACATTTAACTGCAATCATAAGCATGCGACGGACATATGGCAGTATATTTTGGAACATGACAATGGTGTCACAAACTTTCATTTTGAAATTGCAGCGGATCTTTTGAATGAGGGAGAACTGGATTTGCTTGGACAGATGCGCCCCGGGCTGGTGCAGCTGGAAATCGGTGTCCAGTCTACCAATCCGAATACCTTGGAGGCGATTCACCGGGTTATGGATGTAGAGAAACTGGAGCAGGTGGTAGCGCGTATTAATGCGGGCAGAAACGTGCATCAGCATTTGGATTTAATTGCAGGACTTCCTTTTGAGGATTATGAAAGTTTCGGCAAATCCTTTAACCGGGTGTATGCCATGAAGCCGGAGCAGTTGCAGCTGGGCTTTTTGAAGGTTTTGAAGGGTTCTGAGATGTGTGAAAGAGCGCAGGAATACGGTATTGTGTATACGGACAAGGCCCCTTATGAGGTGCTTTTTACCAAGTGGTTGTCTTTTGAAGAGGTGCTTCGCCTGAAGCGTATTGAGGAAATGGTGGAGCTCTATTACAACAGCAATCAGTTTGTGAATACGTTGCAGTTTTTGGTGCAAGCCTTTGATACGCCCTTTGCTTTGTATGAGGCATTGGCTGATTTCTTTGAAAAGAAGAGATATTTTGTAAACAGCCCTGCCCGCAGCTATCGGTATCAGGTACTCTTGGAGTTTGCAAGGGAGTATGACGGCGCTTTCGAAGCAGTGTATCGGGAACTCCTTACTTATGACATGTATTTACGGGAGAATTTGAAGAGTCGACCGGAGTTTGCAAGGGATTTGACAGCGTACAAAGAAAGTATGCGAAAGTTTTATAAAGAGGAAGAAGAAAACCGGTGCTATTTGCCTGCTTATGAGCAGTATGACTATAAACAACTGGCGCGCATGACCCATATGGAGCCTTTTTACTTCCCGGTGTGGGATATGCCGGGGCGAGGAATAGTAGCGCAGATGATGACCGACAAAGCGCAGATGCAAGGGTCGCAGAAGCGGTGCGGCGAAGACAGTGGGGCACAGTCTGTGCAGGACGGACCGCATTTTGTGCTTTTTGATTATCATGAGCGTAGTCCCTTGACGGGAGATGCAGAGACGATAAAATGGGGATGAGACAGGATTGTTACGCTAAGTAACAGAGTTGTTACACCATGTATATGGACGTGACTCTCTTTATGCCATACAATCGGGGCATCTTAAGGAAAGAGAGGACAATAATTATGACATTGGGAGAAAAAATCAAGGCGTTAAGGACCAAGAAGGGAATTACGCAGGAAGCTTTTGCAGAGTGTCTGAATGTTTCACGTTCTGCTATTGCAAAGTGGGAATCTGATATTGGGGTTCCGGAAATTATTAATTTGAAAGCAATCGCTAAAACATTTAATATCAGTATTGATGAGTTGTTGGATGAAGAGCAGGAGATAACTGCGGACAAGGAGACATTTACAGACACTGTAGAAGAAAATCTCAAGGAAAAATATTGTTATTTATCTGCAGAGTATGCGGATTATTCCTATAGTATTGATTTAAAGGGATGGAATGATGGAGTATCAAATGTAACTATTTGTGGAGAAGATGAAGATTTTCTGTATTATAAAAGAACAGAAAAGAAAAATGTTCTGTATGGTCTTATAGGAAAGAAACATATCACTTCAGTGAAGAAAACAAAAAAATCTCCGAAGCTTAGCAGTCCGGAGAGAATAAGCAGAGATTATTTTTGTAACAAGTTGGTATGTATTGAAATTGCTCATAAACCAGGTTTGTTGAAAGGTTTCTTTGACTTCAGAAATGATGATTATATGAATATTACTATAAATTCTTTCCGTGAGGGGAAAGTGTATTTGGAGTTTGACAGGATGCTGAATGTGGAGGAAATCACCAAAATAGAGGAAGTCCTTGCAAGGTCTTGAAAAACGCCGGCGCTTAGCGAGGTGGTGTCGAGCTTAGCGACCGTTGCGTTCTTTCACGGAGCGAGAGCGTCCTGCGGTAGGATATTATGGCTTCAAACATTTTGTGATACATATAATAGACAAATAAGTCAATAGGACCATAATTTATTTCTCGGGTTTCTTTTTTATATCATAGCGAAGCAGTCCGATGATAGAGGAAATCTCTACAAACACTTCGTTGATAATACCGCCGATGGAGCCGGTGCAAATACTGTAAACCAGCAGTAGCGGCGAAGAAATCAAAATGGTGGAGCGTACCAGCTTGGGGTTTGTAAAGGAGAAGGACAGGGTGTTCAAAATCATGGAGCCTGCCATGAATAGGGACACCGGTCCGGCCCAGGTAACACCGCAGAATACGGCGAACATGAGCATAAAAATCACAATCCAGCCGTTCCAAGCTGCCCATTTTTTATCCTTATGGTAGAATACAAAGCCACGAATTACACCGATAATATCCATAGCGACACCGGTCATGGCTCCTAACATAAAGTACTGTATGCCGAAAAAGGACGTGGCCAGAATCTGCATAATCATGATTTGTTTGTGCTTATTCATCTGGAAAGAAAAAACCGAGAAGAACATAGCAATAATACCGAAAATTTGAGTTAAAACATCTATAAAATCCATGAGGGTCTCCTTGTCTGTAAAATTTTCTTGCCCAAATCAGTCTTTGCAACAGAAAGTGCAAGCACATCCTAATTCTTTATATCCTATAATCCACGAAGATGCAACTGAAAATTGAGAGAAGCTGGAAGTTATTGACGTGCATGTGGCTTGGGGGGTAAAATAATCATATGTTTCCCGTGTTGAGATATAGAATCGGAATAGGAGTGACTATGAAAAAAATCACAAAAAATATTTTAATATGTTTGATTGCGGTTGGCTTATGCGCCTGTTCGCCTGCATCTAAGAGGGAAGTGTTACGCTATGCGGAGAATGAATTCGGCGAGGCAGAATATGTGCGGACCGAAGAAATTGATGAAGATGCCATACGGTACTATCTTCGTGATGAAGAATACGGATTTGAGTACTGTGTGACCAGCGGTGTAAATGATATCTTAATCGATGGTGCCAAGTTTGGAGAGTCGGAGTCTAAATCCAGCAATTTTGATGAGGTTTACTATGGTTATGTGCTGGAGCAGATAAAGGATGAATTGATAGCATTAGAAACGGAATATGGCGTGCGAATTTTGACTGGCACGAATGAATTTGGAAAGGTATATCAGCTTGCGGAAGTGTATTGTGATTCAGGAGAGGTTTCGGTTGCTCCTCAGACTACAAAGGCTGTGAAGGAATTATTTGCGGCCTATGACACCAGAGGGTATTGGTCGGAAAGAGAGGTGGCGGCCTATGATACACAGGACAATAGGCTGGGAACCTACAGCTTTAAATATGACAAGTGGTTGAGTCCGGAGGATGAACAGGATGTTTTTTACTGTGAGCAGATGCAAATGCTGAATAACGAGGCAAAGTTGGTCAGAAAAGAGCAGAAGATATTTAAGGAAACGGGTATTTCTTTAAATGACGTGCCGACTATTTTGGGAAGCGAACCTGTTACAGAAGACAGTATTATTACTTTTTATTACTTTGACGTGGATGGTAAAGAGTATTACATGGCAGATGTTTTGGTGTATGCAGAGAATGGTGCTATTGTGTGGTACACCAACTATGAGATGGAGTAGAGTAGCTTATGAAAAAACATACGGCAGAAATTTTAGCGGCGTTGGATGCGCAGTACGGCACCGGATACCGCTGTTATTTGGAACATGAAAATGCTTGGCAGCTTTTGATTGCCACCATGCTCAGTGCCCAGTGCACGGATGCCCGGGTAAACATTGTGACCAGGGATTTGTTTAAGAAATATACAAGTGTGGAGGATTTTGCCAAGGCTGATTTGAAGGAGCTGGAGCAGGACATTCATTCCACGGGCTTTTATCATAACAAGGCAAAAAATATTATTGCTTGCTGTAATCAGCTCTTGGAGCGGCACGGAGGAGAGGTGCCAAACACTATAGAGGAGCTTACGGCACTGGCAGGCGTGGGCAGAAAGACCGCGAATGTTATCCGTGGCAATATATTTCATGAGCCCAGTATTGTGGTGGACACTCATGTGAAGCGTATTTCAAAGAAGCTTGGCGTTTGCAAAAGTGATGACCCGGTAAAGGTGGAGTTTGAACTTATGAAGGAATTGCCCAAGGATCATTGGATTTTGTGGAATATTCACATCATCACTTTTGCAAGAACCATTTGCAAGGCGCCTACCCCCAAATGTGAGGAATGCTTTTTGCAACATTTATGTCCGGATTATGAGAAACGGATGAAAAAAGGGGCACAGAAGTCGAAGAAAAAAACATCTGAAAAGTAGGATGCGTCAGAAGGATTGTAGAGATGATTAATTCGTACGTATGCATAGATTTGGAAACTACGGGACTAAATCCCAAGGTGGACAAAATTATAGAAATTGGTGCTATAAAGGTTATAGATGGCGAGATAGTAGGCACGTATTCGAGTTATGTGAATCCGGGGCGCAAGCTGGAGGAGCGAATTACAGAATTGACCGGAATCTCCCAGGAGCAGGTGGACGGAGCACCGGATATTGATAAAGTGTTGCCTCAATTGTTGGATTTTTTGGGCGATTTGCCGCTGTTGGGACATCGTGTACTGTTTGACTATTCCTTCCTGAAGAAAGCAGCGGTGAACGGGACGTTTGCTTTTGAAAAGCAGGGAATTGATACCTTACGGATAGCCAGATGTTTCCTGCCGGAGCTGGAAAAACGTTCTTTGGAATTTTTGTGTAAGTATTATGAGATTCCGCATCATGCTCACCGGGCACTGGCGGATGCAGAAGCTACGGTGGCATTATACCGGATACTTGGGAAGGCATTCTATGAAAAGGACAACAAACCTTTCGAACCCGTAGCTCTAAACTATAATGTGAAAAAGGAAACACCGGTTACGAAAGCGCAAAAGGAGCGTTTGTACCGCCTTATTGCACAACATAACCTAACAGTAGATTACGATGTAGAAAAGCTGACCCGCAGTGAGGCCAGCCGATATACAGACAAAATATACGAGAAGTACGGAAGGTAGCAGTTCTACCTTCCATTTCGATATTGTGTGGGAGACAGTCCGGTCTCCTGCTTAAAAAATTTGGAAAATGCTAAGGGATCATTATAACCTACGGAATAGCTTACGTGTTGAATGGAAAGTTCCGTGGTTTCCAATAGTTCCTTGGCTTTTTTAATGCGATAAGATAATAAATATCGCTGAGGAGAATAGCCGGTAATTTCCTTAAAAAGTTTGCTTAAATAGGAGCGGTCCAATCCGCAGAAGTCAGCAATTTCCTGAATATGGATGGGCTCGGAGTACTTTTCGGCAATATAGTGCATTACCGCTTCTACATAGCCGGTACTTGTTGCCGGAATGTGCTTCAATCTGGGTGGATTGGAAGAATAGTCGGTCAATAACTGAAAGAAACGATATAAATCGCCCATACATGAATATTCCCGGGAGGGATTCAAAATGATTCGTTCCAGACATTCTTCTATTTCCGGACAGAATTCCCGAGGATGGAAAACCGGTGAGGTTCTGTCCAGACCTGCTTTGTGAAGCATTTCCGTGGCCTTCGGTCCATGAAACTGAATCCAGATATAATGCCAGGGATTTTGCGTACTTGCCTGATAATAGCCCGGTACACCCGGCGGAATAATAAACGCCTGCTTCTCACGGATAGGGATTACATGTCCGTCCAGATGCAGCTCTCCTTCTCCGCTTAAAATATAATGTAATATGTATTTATCGCGGATAATGGGACCGTATCCGTAGCCTGCATGGCAATCCTGAATACCGGCTTCATAAAATTTCAAATCCTCATAGGAGCTGTAATCTAACCAATGAATGATGGTTTTGTCATGTTGTAGCATGGTGGTCTCCTTTCTCCTATGAGGGCTTAGTTTTTCTTGTATTTATTTCACCACACTGGGGGTCTGCAAAAGCAGTACACCATGGGCGGGGATGGATAAGGTGTCATTTTCTTCGATAGTATCACCACTCCAAAGCTCGGTGGCAGCACCTCTCCATTCTTTGATAAAGGGCTTTGGTGTAAACTCCAAAGCGGCATCGGAAATATTAAAGATGGCCAAATTGGTGTCGCCGGAATCAATTTGTGTACTTTTCCAGATGATTACCTTTTTGGTTCGATAGTATTCCTCAGCATGCTCGGCATCAGTTGCCAGAGCCAGTACCTTTTTGTTGGTCAACAGACCCAGGGTCCATTCATCCAGTTTGGGTAATTCTGCGCCCAACATAAGGGGAGAACTTACCATACACCAAAGAGACATCATGGTTTTTTGTTCGTCCTTGGTAAATCTTGTTTGGCGTTCGTGGTTGAAACCTTTGCCAATGGTACCTACGGGCAGCATATCGCAGTCAGGATATCCGGTAGGCCTTGCCTGACCTTGCCAAGTCTTACAACGGTCGAACATATCCAAAAGTAATACCCAGTTATCCCAGAAATCATCGGTAATACGCCACATATCAGCATTTTCATGATAGAAGTCTGCCTCTTCGGGGATAGCAGGTCCGGGAGAAAGACTCAATATAATATCGCGGCCGCATTTTTCAATGGCACGGTGTAACATTCTGGTTTCTTCTCTGGCAGATTGGGCGTCCATACGGCAAATATCGTCGCATTTGATAAAGTCCACGCCCCACTCTGCGTAAAGCTGCAGTAAGGAATCATAATACAACTGGGATTCCGGTTTATGTGTGTACACGCCGTACATATCCGGATTCCAATAGCAGATAGAATAAGGATTTGCAATATCTGCTGCAGTCAAATCGCTTCCCCAAATAGCGGTATGGGAATGTGCGGCTTCTCTGGGAATACCACGCATAATGTGAATACCGAATTTCAGTCCGAGATTGTGTATATAGTCCGCCAAGGGCTTAAAACCTGCACCGTTTACGGATGAAGGGAATCGGTCCGGACATGGTAAAAGACGAGAGTACTCATCCATTTCCACTTTGTAAAAAGGAATGTACTGGTGCTCGTCACGACGGGTTCCGGTGTCATAAGAATACCATTCAATATCTACAACCACATATTCCCAACCGAAAGGCTTCAAATGCTTTGCCATATAGTCTGCGTTAGCCTTGATATCTGCCTCTGTAACGGTAGTGTCATAATAATCATAACTGTTCCATCCCATGGGGGGATTTAATTTTTTGCTCATGCCTTACCTCCTGCGCCGATGAAGGTGCCCGGTATCCTTATTTACTCATAAAGATACAGTTCACCCATATTCTGTATAGTTTCAGCATAAAATACAGTAAGGGTATATGAACATAGAAAAATGTTGTATGCATATGGAAAAATGTGTCATTTGCTGAGTTTGCGCACAATGATTTTGCCGGATGCGGAGGAAAGGTTTTCCGCATGTTTGATTAAGGCATCCAAAGCCCCGGTGTCATTTGCTTCTTGATAGATGCGAGCCAGCAATTCATAAGTGGTGCTGACGTCGCTGTCCACGGAGACGGCATATTCCAAAACCGTTTTGGCTTCTTCCGTGGCACCTAGCTCATACAGTGCATCGCCCCATTTATGCAGGCAGGTAACCAGCACCGTAAAATTCTGGTCATACTCTGTCAAAACCGTGATATTTGCAGTGCCGTAGGTGAGTTTTAAGTCCGTATTGGTAATGCCGGTCAGATTCACGATTTTCCGCTCGGAGAGAACCTGCAGGGAATCCAAAACATCTGCAATGACGGTATTCTCGGCATGACAGTCGCAGGGTAATTTTTCAAAAGGAATAGTTATATAATTCAAATCATCCAGTGGTTTCTTGCGTACGTTATTGGACTCGCGTTCTTTGGCCCAGAAGGACTGCTGTTCCTGCTCCATGGCGCGGGTATGTTTTCTGATTAAGTGGGAAATAACTGCCAATACAATGATAGAACTTGCCAAAAAGGGTAATTTCATAGTATAATATCCTTTCAGAAATAATTTGAATAAACGTAAGATACGTTTTGGGAGGTTTATATGTTCAATTTTCACAGCAGAAAAACCAAAAAGACAGTTTCATTAGTGATTGTAATTCTTTTAGTAATAGCTATGATTATACCAATTTTGGCAGTATAGTTCAAGTGATGGGATCCATTACAAAGGGTTCCTTTGAGGAGAGAGTATGAAGAAAATTTTAAGACAGCTGGAAATGATGATCTGTTCTGTTGCTCTATTAATGGGTGTGGGTATCTCCGCACAGGCGCAGGAAGATTATCGTGTGAAGAATGGAATCTACATATCCGGCATCGATGTGGGCGGCATGACTGCTGAGGAGGCAGAAGCAGCCATAGAGGCGTATGTGGAGTCTCTGAAGGAGACAGAGATTACACTGGTAGCCGGTGGCGGCAACGAAGTCTCAGTAACCGCAGGCGATATGGGTCTTACCTGGGAAAATCCCGAAGTGGTTCAGGAAGCGGTAGGCATGGCACAGGAAGGCAATGTGATTGTCCGCTACAAAATGATGAAAGACCTTCAGCATGATAATGTGCATTTAGAGTTGGTCTTTGGTATCGATGAAGACTTGGTGCAGGAAATTCTCGTGGAGAAATGCCAGGTTTTTGATAGTGAAAAAGTAGATTCGGCATTGAGTGTTGTAGAGGGCGAATTTATAGTTGAAGAAGGTATGAGCGGTTATACCTTGGATGTGGATGCCTCTACAGACGTCGTTTGCAAATATATGTTGGAACAGTGGAATTATCAGCCCGAATCCGTTGAATTGATAGTAGCGGAGGAGAAACCGCTGGGAGATGCACAGGAGCTGGCCATGGTACAGGATGTATTGGGTACTTTTACCACATCCTACAGTTCTTCCGGTACTGCCAGAAGCGCTAATGTGGCAAATGGTTGTGCGTTAATTAACGGTATTACATTGTATCCGGGAGAAGAGTTTTCCACTTTGGACGCCATTACACCGTTTACTAAGGAAAATGGTTATTATATGGCGGCCTCTTACTTAAACGGTAAGGTTGTGGATAGTCTGGGCGGCGGTATCTGCCAGGTGTCCAGTACCCTTTATAATGCAGTACTTTTGTCGGAGCTTGAGGTAACGGAGCGATACAATCACTCTATGATTGTGTCTTATGTATCAGCCTCAGCGGATGCAGCCATTGCGGAGTCTGCGGGTAAAGATTTCAGATTTGTGAATAATACGGGCTACCCTATTTATATTGAGGGTGTGACACAGAATAAAAAGATTACCGTGACCATTTATGGTAAAGAAACCAGAAGCAGTGACAGAGAAGTGATTTATAAAAGCGAAGTACTGGAAGTCATTAATCCCGGTGCAGACGTGATTTACGTGGATGAATCGCAACCAATCGGATATATTGTTTCAGAGAGTGCGCACATCGGTTACAAAGCCCGTTTGTGGAAAATCGTAAAAGAAAATGGTGTAGAGGTGGAGAGAACTCAGGTAAACAGCAGTAGTTACAAAGCGACGCCCCGATATGCTACCGTAGGTGTTGCAACTGCGGACCCCAATGCCAGAAATGAAATTATGGCAGCCATCGGTACTTCCAATATAGACCATGTGAGGAATGTCATTGCCATATTAACGGCTCCGCCGGCGCAGTAATCTAAGAGGTTTTATTTATATGAGATTAGGCAAATTATCGGACAGTATCCTGAAGAGAACTGTTTTAAAGCAGATAAAAAAGAGAAGAAGTGAAATCATCAGTGGCGCAGGTATAGGGGAAGACTGCGCCATTTTTGCGCTTTCAGGGGACAAATTTGCCACTTGTGTAGAGGAATATACGGTAAAAGACAGGCAGGATATGATTCGTGCCATTTATAAAAGTACCAATAATTTAGCTACGGCGGGAGCGGAACCGGTTGCGGTGATGCTCAGTATTATCCTGCCGGAGCGGGCGTCAGAAGAAAAGTTAAAGAAGCTTATGGAAGGTGCTGCTCAGGCAGCAGCTGAGTTGAATATTCAAATTGCCGGAGGTCATACCACCGTCAGCAAATATGTAAGCGAGAAGTTGGCAGTGGTTACTGCTTACGGAACTTATGCGCAGGCTGAAGCAGACGGATGCCATGGAGCGGATACCACTGGTATTTGCGAAGCCGGCAAAGTTTACACCACCAGGGGTGCAAAGCCGGGACAGGATATTGTTATCAGTAAGTGGATCGGACTGGAAGGAACCGCTGTATTGGCTACTATGAAGAAGGAAGAAATGCTTGCCAGATACCCGGAGTATTTGATTGACGAGGCGGCAAGCTTTGATAAATACCTTTCTATCATTCCGGAGGCCGCCACCGCCATGAAGTCCGGCGTTTGTGTGATGCACGATGCTTCGGAGGGCGGAATCATGGCAACCCTTTGGGAGCTGGCAGAAAGTTCAGGCGTTGGACTCCATATAGATTTAAAGAGATTGCCCATCAGACAGGAGACCGTGGAGGTCTGTGAGTTTTGCGATGTGAATCCGTATGAGTTGTTAAGCGGCGGTTGTCTGGTGATGACGACGGAGGACGGCAATGCATTGGTTAAGGCATTGGAGGAGCAAAACATTCCGGCTGTGGTAGTGGGCAAGATTACAGACAGTAATGACAGAATCATTGTAAATGGTGAAGAAAAGCGTTATTTGGATAAACCAAAAACGGATGAGATATATCGGTACAGTTGAAAACAAGCGACACCAAGGGTGACATTTGTTTTTCATATGCCGATAACGAGCAAGCCCACTGCGTATGCAGTGAAATGAGCGCAGAGCGCGTGCTTGCGAATATATGAGAAAGGATAGAGAAAAGTATGAGAGAGCAGTTATTAAAAATAATTGAAAAGAACAGCCGTATCGATTTAAAGGATTTGGCGATTATGTTAGGGAAAGAAGAAATTGATGTAGCCAATGAATTGGCAGCCATGGAAGCAGACGGAACCATTTGCGGTTATCATACCTTGATTAACTGGGAAAATACCAGTATTGAAACGGTGTCTGCATTGATTGAAGTGCGTGTAACACCCCAGAGAGGTCAGGGATTTGACCATATTGCAGAGCGTATTTATAACTACCCGGAAGTAAATGCATTGTACTTGATTTCCGGAGGTTATGATTTGTTGATTTCTTTGGAAGGAAAGACATTGAAGGAGATTTCTATGTTTGTTTCTGAGAAGCTGGCTCCCTTGGACAGTATTTTAAGTACCGCAACTCATTTTATTTTGAAGAAGTACAAAGACCATGGTACAGTGCTGGCTAAGAAAAAAGACGACGAAAGAGAGATGATTATTCTATGAGAAACCCATTAGCAGATAAAGTAGTGGAGATTAAGCCTTCCGGTATTCGTAAGTTTTTCGACATCGTCAGTGAAATGAAGGATGCTATCTCTTTGGGCGTTGGTGAGCCGGACTTTGATACCCCCTGGCATATTCGTGAGGAAGGTATTTATTCTTTGGAAAAAGGACGTACCAGCTATACCTCCAACGCAGGTTTAAAGGAATTAAAGCAGGAAATCTGCAATTACATAGAGCGCAAGCAGGGCGTGCGCTACAATTTTAAGGACGAGGTTTTGGTAACCGTGGGTGGTTCAGAAGCTATCGACATGGCACTCCGTGCCATGCTTAATCCTGGAGAGGAAGTATTGATTCCCCAGCCCTGTTATGTTTCTTACGACCCCTGTACCGTTTTGGCAGGCGGTGTACCTGTAGTGATTAATTTAAAGGCAGAGAACCAGTTCCGTTTGACAGCGAAGGAGCTTCGCGAGGCTATTACCGACAAGACAAAGGTGCTGATTTTGGCATTTCCTAACAATCCTACCGGTGCAATTATGGAGAAGAAAGATTTGGAAGAGATTGCGAAAGTGATTATTGAAAAGGATATTTTCGTCATTTCCGATGAAATTTATTCCGAGCTTTCCTATAAGGGAGACCATGTGTCCATTATTACCATTCCGGGCATGAGAGAGCGTACCATTATGATTAACGGTTTTTCTAAGTCCTACGCTATGACCGGCTGGAGACTTGGTTATGCCTGCGGACCGGAAAATATCATTACCCAGATGACCAAGATTCATCAGTTTGCCATCATGTGCGCACCTACCACCAGTCAGTTTGCTGCGGTGGAAGCTCTGAAAAACGGGGATGCAGATGTGGCAGAAATGCGTGATATTTACGACCAGAGAAGACGTTACTTACTGCATGCCTTCAAGGAAATGGGGCTGGAATGCTTTGAGCCTTTCGGTGCATTCTATGTATTCCCCTGCATTAAAGAATTCGGCATGAGCAGTGACGATTTCGCCATGAAATTCCTGGAAGAAGAGAAGGTAGCAGTGGTACCGGGTACCGCCTTTGGCGACTGCGGTGAGGGCTTCTTGCGTATTTCCTATGCGTACTCCTTGGAAAATCTGAAGGTGGCAATTGAGAGACTGGGAAGATTTGTGAAGAAACTACGCAGCGAACAGAACAAGTAGTGATAGAGGATTAGACGTATGAACATCATTTTACATCAGCCGGAGATACCGCAAAACACAGGAAACATCGGACGTACCTGCGTGGCTACCGGCACCGTATTACATTTGATAGAACCCCTGGGATTTCGCCTGGATGAAAAGAGCATTAAGCGTGCGGGCATGGATTACTGGCAGCATTTAGAGGTGCACCGTTATACCAATTTTCAGGAATTTCTGGAAAAGAACCCCGGTGCCAAAATCTGGATGGCCACCACCAAGGCAAAGCACACTTATAGCGAGGTGGAATTCGGAGAGAATGATTTCATCATGTTTGGTAAGGAAAGTGCCGGCATACCGGAGGAAATTCTGGTGGATTATGAGGATACCTGCATCCGTATCCCCATGCTTCCGGAGATTCGCTCCCTAAATTTGTCCAATTCCGTGGCGATTGTGCTTTATGAGGCCCTGCGCCAGCAAGGATTTGCCAGCATGCAGATGGAAGGCGAGCTGCATAGATTGCAGTGGAAGGAATAAATATTGAGTTAATTTGTAGGGCTTCGGTAGAGATATCGGAGCCCTTTTTTGCTTCTGACTATGCTTGGAAGCACACCTTTTTATGCATAAATCTCGGAATTTGAGCACAAAAAAAGGAAAATTACGCACAAATTTTGGGAAATGCTTTACTCGGTTGAAGCAAAATAAACAGCATGCTATAATCGTAAGAGTAAATTAGAGAAAGTATATCACAGAGGAAAAGGATATGGAAAAGGACATTTTATCGCTGAAAAATATATATCGGTTTCTTATGGTAAACGATTATCCGATTTATTCTACAGGGGTTTTCAAAGAGGAGAATCGTAAGGGGTTGACTCTTACAAAATTTTGGCGGGAAGTTCTGCTGTATGAGTTTCGAAGTGGTTATTACGGAAAAATGATTTGGCGTACATCAGGCGGTCGAAATCGTCATACCTCAGAGATGTGTAATCGTAGTGAGGTGCTGAAATGGTACCCACAGTATACTTCAGAGTTGGTTTTGGCTATTAATGAAAAAATACTGATACAGCAAATCAATCAGTTTAAAACCTGTTTGCAGGAACGAAAATATGATGCCAATGTATTGGAAAAGAAAATAGAAGCGGTTATTACTATGTTCTTTACTCAGGATATTTGCTTCGGAGAAGAGGTTGTTGAGTTTTTCCGTAAGAATCTGGCAGACGGGAAGTCCGACTTTAGTAAAGATGCGGAAGCCAGGCTCTTTTATGCGGGCTGGATGTTGACTTTTTTGAGTCTTTACGCTATGGCTGGAGAAGAAATGAACAGTGTACAGATGAAGAAGCTTCGTCAGAACAGGGAGTATAGTTTGAAGGCTCTGTGGGAGCATTCAAAGGAAGAAAGTACTAAGAAAAAGGAAGAGGTTCATTTTCTGACCAGTCAAAATAATGCTTTGTGTATTACTCCTTTGCCAATGATGCATTTCTTCGGAAGAGAGATGGAATTGTTTGACCTGCGGGAGATTTTGGAACAAGGCGGTTACTATCTGCTTAGTGGTATGGGTGGTATCGGTAAGACCGAGCTGTTGCGACAGCTGTTGCACCTTTGTGTGGAACAGGGACTCATGGATGAGATTGCCATTATCCAATATGAGAATAACTTGAAAGATAGCTGTATGAATGCTTTTCCTAATCTGCATCTTGTAGACAAGGATAATACTCTAAATGAGGCAATGGCTCGTATTCGTATGCAAAGGGGGAAGAGAGCTCTAACATTAGTAGATAATGTGAATAATACCTTGGAGGAAGATCAGGATTTAGCACAACTTTTGACTTTGCCGGGAACGGTTATTCTGACCTCCCGTCTGAAGGAGATGGACGGTTTTACGACTTACGAGGTTAAAGCACCCGGAAGGGAAACGGGTACTTTGATTTTTAGAGATAATTATGGCAGGACACTGTCTAAGGATGATAAAGAACAATTAAATCAGCTTTTGGAGCAGGAGATTTGGTGTCATACGCTGTCCTTACGACTGCTGGGTAATACGGCAAAGGTAAAGGGCTGGACGGTAGGGCAACTGAAGGAAAAGCTGGCGGCCGACGGCAGACAGCTACTGAAACCTAGGGAGAAGCAGGAAATTAATTTGGCTCAAATGTACCGCAGAATGTATGATTTGTCGGAACTTGAAGAGAATCAGTGTAAACTGTTACGATGTTTTGCATTACTACCCTATCGAAACTATACATTGGATTTTTGTCAAAAATTCCTAGCGGAATGCTGTTCAGAAGGAACTATTAGGGAGCAATTAGATAATTTAAAATTATGTGGATGGCTCTCAGGAAGTCGAAACGAGTATTCGATGCACCCTGTAGTTGCAGAATGTATTATGGCTGATAAATTGACGGAAGAAGACGCAGCTCCGTTTCTGAGTGCGTTACTGTTGCATTGGGAAAAATGCGGAGTGAAGGAAGAGGATTGTTTTAGGGGATGGTTTTTTTATACTCTGGGCGTGGAGCAAAATGCTTATGAGCTGATGGAAATATTAACACATATAGTGGAACGTGTTAATGGAATTTGGTCAGAGAAGCTTGTAAAGCTTATTGTATTGGTTGGGATTATAAATCATTTACGAAATAATGATACAATACAGGTGAATCATTATATTAGCAGGTTACAGAATAGGCAAAATCTTCCGGAATTACTTAGAATTTGGATTGATATATTAGGATGTTCCCTAAACTATACGGGCAATGAGTGTTATTATGAGCAATATCAGGTAGAGGGAGAAAAAAATAAATGGCTGTCACAACTCTATAAATGTATATTAATGAAGAAAATGCTTGATATAAATCAATTGGAGAAGGCAGAAATAATTTTAAATTCTTTGGATATAGCCATGCTATCACCCGAATTACAGGTCTTTATAGAATTTAATTATGGCATATTGCACGCTTATAAGACACAGTTTTTAGAATCGAAGGAAAAGTGTGAGAGAGCAATTACCTTAGCAAAAGAGTATAATTTTCCCAAGGGACTGTTTTTACAGGGAATATACCAGTTGGAAATTGAAATGTTGCTGAGTTGTGGTGATATTGCAAATGCAACGGAGGCATTAAAAGAGTTGGCCGGTATGGTGGAAGAGAAAATAACAGTTATGGGGCAATATCTAATTTCACAATGTTATGCTACACTAAACAGATGTCAGGGAAAGTATAAAGAAGCTTTTGAAGCACAAAAGGAAGTTATTACCAGGGTTCAGAGTATTTATGGATTACATGGAGAGTGCGCAGTTGCATATGGTGATGCGGCTTTAATCTTAAGTAAAATGGAGAACTACCATGAGGCAGAAACGTATTTTCAGGAAGGAATAAAAAGACTGCAGTCATCACACATGCCAAGTGTACAAATGCACCGTATTTATAACAATATGGGTGATATGTACATCAATTGGAATAAACCTCAAAAAGCTATAGAAGCGTTGGAGCATGCCATGGAGTACGGTAAAGATGTAAACGGAATCGGAGCTGCGGAGGTGCATCGTAATTTTGCCAGAGCCTACCGGTTGGCAGGAGATACGGAGAAGGAGTATGATAATCTGAAGCAGGCAGTACCGCTTCTTGCAGAAGTCTACGGTCCGGACCATGAGCGTACCATAGCCATGAGGGAAAGATTGGAAGAAGTAGAAAAGTTAATAGGTTGAGTATAATTTAAAGGCGGAGCGAGGAATCGCTCTGCCTTTTTACGCACAAAAATCGGTATTTCTCGCACAAAAAAGGGGAAGTAACTTGCGCTTGTTGAATTGGAAATTTTACGATGCTAAATTAAATATGGTTTAGATGATTTGATATGGTTGATATGTATGAATTCCTTCATTTCAATTACAATCGTAAGACAGCAGTAATAAGAAATAAAGGGGAGAAATGATGTTTCGCACAGGATTATCAAGATATAAAACAGCGACGGTTGACAATTTTACTACGAATATAGGTATAAAGTTAAGAAGATTTTTTTTGAGGAAAACTTGGCGACGCATTTTAAAGCTGTGCACCAAAAGAAAAATAGTCATCGAGAAATTTCCTTCACTTAACAAAAAGGAAGTATATATTTTTTGCTGTAATCATTCTTTTGATGAGGATATTATTTCAGCGTTAGCATCAGTGGACAGAAATGTATATATGGTTCACGGAACTACCCATCAAATGGAGCATAACCCTATATTTTATGCCATGTGGCTTAACGGAATGATTTATTTAGACAGAATGAATAAGGAAAGCAGAAAATCCTGCTTAGACAAGATGAGGCGCATTTTAGAGTCGGGAACGAGCGTAATACTATTCCCGGAGGGTGGATACAACAATACGGAAAATCAGTTGATTCAGCCATTATTTGCAAGTCCGTACATACTGAGCAGGGAGCTGGGAGTAAAAGTTGTGCCGGTTACTATCTTTAATGATATTGGAGCAGATGAAATATATGTACGAGCGGGTGAACCGTTAAATCTTGGAAAATATGAAAAGCAGGAAGCATTGTCACTGTTACGAGATGAAATGTCCACGGGGGTGTGGAACATGCTGGAAGAACATGTTCCATCTGTGAAGAGAGCAGATTTATCTAAGGATGCAAGAGCGGATTGGCTGGAGGTAAGGAAGCAGGTGTACGACTGCCAGAAGTGGTACTGGGATGTGTGGGAAGAGGAAGTGACTTATTACCCGGGACATGGAGTAACTATGCCGAAATATTCACGGACATTTGTGGACAATGTAAAGTTGACAGCAGAGAACTGCGCTGTTTTGGCGGATGTCTTAGTGAGGCGTGAAGAAGATAAAAAGTACGACTTAATTACATATTTAAAGAAAAATACAAAGTATGCCAAATAGATAAGTTGACGGACAATATATTGATGCAATCGGAGGAAAGAACATTGTATACGAATTATACATACGAAGATTTCAAAAGAGCCATAGATGATATTATTAAAAATTATGGTCATAAAACTGCAATAGCCTGTATTGGAGATACAGCGGTAGACAGAAGATTATCCTACAAGGAATTGGGGAAAATAGTAACTTCTGTCATTGAGATTTTGAAGAGCTCAGGAATAAAAAGAGCACAGCGTGTGGCTATTGTTGCGCCTCCAAGTGCAGAAGCTGTGGTTTTGAATTTTGCATTGGCATATGGCGGATATACGAACGTGTTGGTGGATGCGAGCCTGCCCACAGAAGAAAGTAATAAATTGTTAAAGTATGCGGACGTAAATGCCATCATTACCACAGAAGCATTATACAGCCGGCTGGATAGTGAACTGAAAAGGGAAGTTCCGGTCATTAGAATAAACAATGATTTCACTTATGAGTTATTTGCCGAATTTGTGTCAGAATGTAAAAAGGAAAACACAGAGTCTTATGATGAAGAAGTAATAGCGATTGTGTTTTCCAGCGGTACTACATCGGAAATGAAAGGGGTAATGGTCACATATAGTTCTGTTTTGTATGCTCAAAAATATATTTGCAGATATGCGAACTTAAGTAGTAAAGATAGTTTTTTGGATGTATTGCCGTCGAATCATATTGCCGGATACTCATCGTCAATGTCTTGTTTGCTGACGGGAACGGAAGTTGGTTTCGTTACAGAAATGAGTGCAGAAAAGCTATTGTCAGGCTTTTTAAATTATAATCCAACCGATTTTATAATGATACCTAAGGTGTATGAGGTAATCAAAAATAAAGTAGAGGCGGCCATTGATAAGAAGATGGTATTGGTTAAGTGGTATGCTTTAGCAGCCATGAAGATTTGTGGATTTGTGAGAAGAAAAACAGGAATTAACTTAAGATTTCTGACAAAGCCTATTTGGAAAGCCGCTTTGGGAAAGAACATGAAGATTTGTGGCTGCGGTACGCTGCCTTGTTCTGAAGAGATAATTCGTTTTTACTTGAATTTAGGCATGGAATTTGTGAATGTATACGGAGCCACAGAAACCGGGTTTCCGATTACAGCTGCCGATTGTAATGAGAAATATCCGTTAAGAGGAGCCGGTAACATAAAACAGTTTGAAGAAATTGATATAAAAATCTTTGAGCCGGATGAGGAAGGCGTAGGGGAGATTAGGTTAAAGACGCCTCTCATCATGAAAGGATATTATAAAGATTCAGAATTAACAAAGCAGGCCTTTGACGAAGCAGGTTACTTTAAAACAGGGGATTTAGGTTATATAGACGAAGAGGGATATCTCTATGTAACCGGCAGAAGCAAGGAAGCCATAGTTTTACATAGTGGAAAAAAGGTTTCACCGGTGGATGTAGATAAGTATTATCAGAAGGGTGTGCCGGACATGATGCTTGCAAGCTGCGGTGTCAGCACACCGGAGGGCTATGATCATATATATCTTTTTGTGGAGAAGGGAAAGCACACGGACGCAGTGGTGAGTGATGCGGTTTCGACCTTGGAAAAGATGTCGCAAGGGGCATCACTGTATAGGGTGGAAAAGATTCTTGCCATAGATAAGCTGCCCATGACTTCTGTGGGAAAGGTGAAAAGATTTTTACTGAAAAAGCATGTGGAAGAAATGGGAACATCTGCCAGTAAAGAAAAAGACGTTACAAAGAAAAATGTTTCAAGGAAAGACCAAAAGGAACTTTTATTGCAGATTATAGCAAAGTATGCTCCGGACAAATCGGTGTCCTTAGAATCTGATATTAAGGAAGAGCTTGGAATAGATTCCTTAAGTATTTTTGAAATGAGCATGGAAATTGAAGATGAGTTAGGTGTAAAAGTAGTAAACCGGTGGGAAAGGATTAGGTTTGTAGGGGATATTTTGAATATTCGGGAAACAGATAGTGCAGATGTGAAATCCTACGACATCAATGAGTTCCCTCTAAAAAGAAGTTCCAAAGATTTGGCATTTATCAAGAGATTCGGAAGCTTTTCAAGATTTATGTACAGATTAGAGGCAATTGGCACGGAAAATATACCAAAGAATGAAACTGTGATGTTTTGCCCGAATCATGAAAGCTATCTGGATGCTATGTGGGTGGCTTGTGCATTGGAGAAGCAGGGTTTTGAACTATCCAATCTATCCTGTCTGGCGGCGGAGCATTTAAAAGATAAGCGGATGATGAAGAAGGCCTTTAGAGCTTTGGGCGGCATCCCCGTGGACAGAAGCGGTAATACCGCTCCGGCGATGAAACGTGCGGAAGAGGTTTTAAAGCAAGACAGGGCGTATATGATTATTCACCCGGAAGGAACAAGAAGCAGAAGCGGCAAATTAGGAGAGTTTAAGCTGGGAGCCGCGAAGCTTGCCAAGGAAGCGGGAGTGAAAATAGTACCGGTATGCATTGACGGAGCGTTTGAAATATACCCGCCCAATGCTAAGCTGCCGCATCTGTTTCATTGGAAGAAGCTGCAGAGATATTCAGTGAAGATCACTTTCGGAGAGGCAATTAATGTGGAGAATAAATCCAAAGAGGAAATAACAGAGAAGATAAAAAGCTTTATCGTGGAGACAAAGGTGGAGAAATAAGATGATTATCGGTGTAGATGCAGACGGCGTATTGACAGATATGCAAAAGTTTAATTTCCAATGTGGAAAGAAGTATTTTAAGAAGGAAATAGTGAATCCGGAAGGGTATTCTGTGAAAGAGATATTCGGAGTAGGCAAGTGGGCGGAGTTTTTTTATGGGTTAAAGTATTTCCCTTGGTATTGCAAAAGCTACCCACCCAGAGAGAATGCAGTAGAAGTATTGAACAGACTAAAAGAAGAAGGCCATGCGATCCATGAAATTACTGCCAGAAAATTTGTAACTCAGAAAACACCCTTGGGAAAGAGTAGCAAAAAATGGTTTTTAAATTGGTGTAAAGAAAATGGATTTCAGTTTGATAGTATCACTTTCTGTTCCGAGAAAAACGGACCACAGGATAAGTATGAGGCTTGTGTGAAGTACGGCGTAGAGGTGATGGTTGATGACCGACCTGAGATTGTAATGTATCTCGCAGAACGTGGCATTCCGGTGCTTATGGTAGATGCACCATATAATAAAAGTGTTCAGCATGAGAATGTGACCAGAGTGCATGGTTGGTTGGAAGTGTATGAGGTAATAAATAAAAAGTAAGCAGTGTAGATTCATCGGATAATGTTTGAGTCAGCAGAAGAGGAGAAGTACAGAATGTCCATAGAAAAGGAATTGACCGGATATCCGTCCATTGATAAGCCGTGGTTAAGATATTACAAAAAAGATATAGCAAGTTTAATTGAACTTCAATAATGCCACTTGAATTAATTTTATATATTTTTGATAAAATATATTGACAAATATATACAAAAAGTATATTATAAAGCCATGAAATACATTCTTTGGTTCTTCAAAGATCTTAATTTCTGGGCACTTCGCCCGTGATTCACAGTAACAACAGAAACGGGCAGTGCATAAAACAGGACATACTGCCCGTGGAAAACAGGAGGTAATGTATTGTTGGCGTTTTTGTTGAAAGAGAATGTGCCGGTAGAGGACGCAGAAAACCTTGCAGGAAAAGGTGATGCAGTATTGGAAATAGTATTACCTTTTAAAGTGATAAGGCAATAAAATATAAAACCCTCTGCAGTAATTGCTGCAGAGGGTTTTTCTTATCAATTCATCCCATGCACATTTCTCATACGAATTCGCTCTTTGGTCATCAAATATTTTTCCAGTCCATGGATGGGGTTGTTTAATTTACACCCGTATACCATACGATGAGCATCCAGCTCGTAGGAGCGGACAATCAATCCGTAAAGGTGGAAATTGTAACGTTCTGCGTTTTCTTCTATATAATCGTTAACGAGCATATGTACTACACCGTTGGGATCGACCTGAGCGGTCTTGGGCAAAATAAAGGAAAATCCGGAGGTACTGATATCTTTGATGACTGCATCGTAGGGAACACGATGCATGCCGCATTGCACGGTAGTGGCCAGACCGATGGAGCACCGGAACGCGCCACGTCGATTGTATGCTTTACTTTCTGCAATGGTATAAAGGCTGTAGCAAACGGAGCCATCCGCTTTTTTTACCAACTTAATGGAAACGTTTTTAAAAAGTTGCGGTGTGGATCCGTCGGTTGGACACACTAACACGTCAAAAATCAACTGTGTTCCGCGAAAAGTAAGCAGCTTATCGTTTAAATAAATAGGCGCTGCCAAAAGGATTTTCTTTTTAGGATAGACTTCTTCGATATTAGTATTAAATTCCAGTTTTTGATCCGGAGTATTGACAAAAATCGTGATGATTTGCCCTTGTGTAAGTTCAAAAATATTCATGTAACCCGTTTTCCTCGTATAGTACTAAATTCCTATTACCCACCACTTATAGCATAACTTAAAAAAGTCTTTCGGTCAATGTAAATCTGTGATATATTAGTGTGAACATTGAAAAAATCACTATTTTGTGGTAAAATACATATATATCATATAAACTCACACAAAATGATAAGAGGAAATGAATGAAAATAGAAAGAATTGATGATAAAACCGTAAAATGTTTTATCTCCAACGAAGAGTTGGAAGAGTTCGAAATTACATATAAGGATTTTATTACCCGTTCCGAAAAAGCCAAGGAAGTGGTGGAAGAGATTATCGAGCAGGCCATTGAAGAGGTGGGTTATAAGCCGCCGGAGTTTGCTATGGATATGCAGATTATGATGATGCCGGAAAAGGGCATGGTGCTTACTTTGTCTGAAAAGACACCGGAGGATTTGCAGAAGAATCCGGCACTTATGGATTACCTGCGTGAGATGAAGAAAACCTTGGAGGAGCATTTCGGAAAGCCGGGACAAGGAAACGGACTTCCGACTTTAAACGGTGGTTTGCCGGGAAATATTTCCACGGGCGCTGATAAGTCTGCAGAGGGAAAGTCTGCAGATGTGCAGTCTAAGGAAGCTAAATTGCCGGATTTCGCTATCTTTAAAATGGAGTCCTTGTGCAGTCTCAGCGACTATGCCAGAATTTTGCCCAAGAATCTGCGCGTAGAGAGCTGTTTGTATGTAGAAGACGGCGCATACTATTTGTTCCTGCAAAAGGGCGGTGCATCTTACAAACGTTACAGCAGAGCCTGCATTCAGGCATTGGAGTATGGTGTACTGTTTGGGGCAACAGAGGATAAAATTGTGTACTTGGATGAGCATGCGGAATGCCTGATTGCGGAGAAAGCACTTGCAAAATTGAGATTGTAGTTTGACAAAACAGCAGGAAGGATATATAAGTATTTGAGATGTACCATTGCATAATTGTGCAGGCAATGGTACATTTTTTGTAAGAAAGAAGGGCAGTGGTTATGGGAAAGAAGATTCTGATTGTAGAAGATGATAAAGAAATAAGGACTATGCTGGCTACCTTTTTGGGACAAAAGGGATATGAGGTATGGGAGGCTTCGGAAGGACTTGATGCGTCTGCCAAACTGAAGGAAGAACAGTTCGACCTGATTTTAATGGATTTAATGTTGCCCTTTATTAGTGGAGAACTGTTGATTAAGGAGCTTCGCAAGCAGTCCGATACGCCGGTTATTGTTTTGTCTGCCAAAACCATGCTGGAGACCCGTCTGGAGGTGCTTCGTCTGGGGGCTGATGATTATATCCTGAAACCCTTTGATTTGAACGAAGTGCTGGTGCGGATGGAGGTAGTGCTTCGCAGAAGTCCCGGAACGGATGCGGATTCCGCTAAAGACAGTGTACTATGCTGCGGAGAACTGAGGCTGTCCCTGGCGGAGAACAGTGTAAGTTACCAAGGACAGGAAGTTTCACTTACTGCAAAAGAGATGCATTTGTTGAAATTATTTTTGGAAAACCCCAAAAAGGTTTATACGAAAGCAAACCTTTATGAAACTGTGTGGGAAGATGTGTATTATTACGAGGATAATACCATAAATGTGCATATCAGTAATTTGCGCAACAAGCTGAAGAAGGCTACCGGTCAGGACTTTGTAGAGACTGTGTGGGGGATTGGGTATCGTTTAAAGGAGAATTAGGATGCTTGTTTGGAAAATTATCAGTGCCGTTCTGGCTATTTTCTGCGTCGGTATACTGATTTATCTGCAGAGGATGAAGCGGCAGCTTCGTAAGATAAAGGAAGAATTGAGGGAGACTACGGACAAATCTTATAACCGTCAGGTGAGAGTGGACTTATTTGATAAGGATTTGACTGACATGACCACCCAGCTGAACAAAAATCTGGATTATCAGAAGCAGTTGAAGCTGGAAACGGAAAAGGCGGAGAAGAGTATCAGACGCAGTGTGTCCGACATTGCCCACGATTTGCGCACACCTCTTACGGTGATGAAGGGTAATTTACAAATGCTTCGCATGGAGGAGACGCTTTCCGAAAAGGGTGCGCAGTATGTGGATGCCTGTGTGCAGAAAGCGGATGAAATGAGGGAGATGGCAGATGATTTCTTCCAGCTGTCCTTGTTGGAAAGTGATTTGGAAGCAGTGGAACGTAAGCGTGTGGATATGACGGAGGCATTGCTACAGTTTCTGGTTACGCAAGAGGCGGTAATTCGTACGAAAGGATTGGAGCCGGATGTGGTCTTTCCTCAGAAAAGTATTTTTGCGCTGGCGGATGAAAATTTGCTGGGCAGAATGTTTGGAAACTTGTTAAACAATGTGCTTCGGCATGCCAAGGGAGATACTTTTCAGATTCGATTGGAAGAGTTAGACGCGGAATGTGTGATTACCTTTTCCAATATGGTGGATGCGCCGGAGACATTGAATATAGAAGCCTTGTTTGAGCGTACCTATCGTGGTGAGAAGGCACGGACCGGCAACGGAGCAGGTTTGGGACTTTATATTGTAAAACTCCTGGCGGAGAAGCAAAAGGGAAGCGTGAAGGCCCGATTACAGGAAAATATATTGGAAATCAGCGTGATTTTCCCCCTTAGCAAATAAAAGTTGTCGAAATTTAAATTTTCGGCAACTTTTTTAATTTATTTAAGAAATTCTTTAAGAATTGGTTTTAGAGTGGTTGGTAGAATGACAAGTCTGATGGGGAATTGGTACCGTGTTTGTATTTGGCGGGCAAGAAGGGCATAATGTCCTACAAGCATGGCCTTGAAAAACGCCGATGCTTAGCGATGGTATTAAGACGAAACGAAGTTTCGGCACGAGCTTAGCAACCGTTGCGTTCTTTCACGGAGCGAGAGCGTCCTGCGGGAGGATATTATGCCCTTCTTGACCATATAACGGCAAAATATCCCGGCACGAATTCCCCATCAGACTTGCGCAACAAGGAGGTTTGTTATGGCACAAACGATTATTGAAGTTAAAAATTTAGGAAAGCAATACATGAAGCAAAAGGCAGTGGACGATGTATCTTTTCAGATTAAGGAGGGCATGATTTGCGGTTTAATCGGACCCAACGGTGCAGGTAAGACCACCATTATGAAGATGTTAGGCGGCTTGGTACTGCCTACCGAGGGTAGCCTGTCTCTGTTTGGCGGCAGTTCGGAAGAGGAATTGGCAAAGGCACGCAGCCGTATGAGCTTCATGATAGAGACCCCTTATGCGAAGGAAAAAATGTCTGCCAGAGAAAATTTGGAAAAGCAAAGAATCCAAAAGGGCATTCCGAATAAAGAACGTATCGACGAGGTGCTGGAAATCGTAGGGCTTACGGATACGGGCAAGAAGCCCGTGCACAAGTTTTCTCTGGGCATGCGCCAGCGTCTGGGTATTGCCAATGCTCTGCTTACCAAGCCGGAGCTTATGGTACTGGATGAGCCGGTCAATGGTCTGGATCCGGAAGGTATTGTGGAAATTCGTGAGCTATTACTTAAACTGAATCGGGAGGAGCACATTACCATACTTATTTCTTCCCACATCTTAAGTGAGCTTTCCCTGCTTTGTACGGATTATCTGTTTATCAACAAAGGTAAGCTTCTGGAGAATGTATCGGCAAGGGATTTGAAGCGTATTTGTAAAGAATATTATCATATCGGCACGGACAACAATGCTCTGGCTTTGGCCATTTTGCAGGAGAAGCTGGGTGTGACGGAGTTCGAAGTAGAGAGGGATGGCAGTATTCGTCTGTTTGAGCGCTTGGAGGATGTACACACTATTTCCAAAACCCTTTATGAGGGTGGTGTGGTGCCTACAGTGCTACATATGAATGAGGCAAATCTGGAGCAGTACTATATGAATATGGTAGGTGGTGAGGAAAATGCGGAACCTGATAAAGGCGCAAAAGTATCAAATAAAAAGAGATAACGGAATTATATATATTTACTTAATAGGCGCGTTATATTTTGTGGCTTTC